>CAYWAU010000111.1:2256-6433 GCA_964456395.1 uncultured Dehalococcoidaceae bacterium | reverse complement strand
TGCCCCCATCTTCATCAACTTCTGCATCTGGTGGAACTGGTTGAGCAGCTGATTAACGTCATGAGGTTTAACCCCGCTGCCCTGAGCAATACGCCGCCGCCGACTTCCCCCGACAATACCAGGATTCTGCCTTTCCTGAGGAGTCATGGAAAGTATCATCGCCTCAACCTTCTTGAGCTGCTCCTCCTGAGCACCATCGGGCAGGCGGCTGGCTATCTTCGACATGCCCGGCAGCATCTCGGCCAGCTGGGCTATCGGTCCCATCTTCTTGATGGCTTTTAGCTGCTCCAGAAAATCCTCCAGATTAAAACTGGCGGTCTTAACCTTCCTCTGCAGTTCCACAGCCTTCTTCTCGTCAAGTGTCTTTTCGGCTTTCTCAATGAAGGTAAGGACATCGCCCATACCCAGAATGCGTGACGCCAGACGGTCGGGATAAAAGGGCTCAAAGGCATCAACCTTTTCACCGATACCGATGAACTTAATGGGCACGCCGCTGACCCACCGGATAGAGAGAGCCGCCCCTCCCCGCGCATCACCGTCCATCTTGGTCAGGATGAGCCCGGTTAAACTCACTCTGGCATGAAACTCCTCAGCCACCCGCACGGCGTCCTGGCCGGTCATGGCATCAACAACCAGAAGCACCTCGTCAGGTTTCAGTACCTTTTTCACCTGAGCTAACTCGTCCATCATGGCCTCGTCTATATG
Source organism: uncultured Dehalococcoidaceae bacterium (assembly GCA_964456395.1). Lineage (GTDB taxonomy): Bacteria > Chloroflexota > Dehalococcoidia > Dehalococcoidales > RBG-16-60-22 > CAYWAU01. Next base: position 5,728 of record CAYWAU010000111.1, on the reverse strand, counting down.
AAGTCGACCAGCCGTATCAACGATAACGCTGGTAGCCGCCAGAGTCTTTGCCTTAGCCAGGGCGCGGGCACAGATGTCCTTGCTGGCCACGCTGGGGCTTTCACTATGCACCGGGACATCAAGCTGTCCGCCCAGGGTAACCAGCTGTTCTATAGCTGCCGGACGGCGGTTATCAGCCACCACCAGCAGCGGATGCTGTCCGGAATGCTTCAGGTGGAGCGCCAGCTTGGCGGCGGTAGTTGTCTTCCCGCACCCCTGCAGTCCGACCAGCATCAATACCGATGGGGGATGAGCCGCTGGTGCCAGCCGGCTCTGCCCTTCGCCGAGGGTGGCGATAAGCTCCTCGTTAACGATTTTGATTATCTGCTGTGCCGGTGTCAGGCTCTGCAATACTTCCGTACCGATAGAGCGCTCCCTGACCCTGTTTACAAAATCCTTGACCACCTTGAAGTTGACATCCGCCTCCAGAAGCGCCAGGCGCACCTGACGCAGGGCATCATCAATATCCTTCTCGGTAAGCCTGCCGCGGTTGCCCAGAACGCGAAAGACATTGCCTAACTTTTCGCTGAGAATTTCAAACATGACAGTTTAATTGTAAGGGGAGAAGCGGTAGAGGGTCAAGCTAGTTCTGGCAGACTGCCCCTCTCCCCTTCCTCTATTATAAATTTACTGATAAGCGCCAATAGGTGTTACAATATCAGTACATCCAGCAAACACAGAGCAGAAGGAGGACACCTCAAATGGCGGAATCAAAATACGGGAAATATATCGTGACCGAGCTGAAAATGCCGGAAGACAAGCAGAAAATCGCGGCCAGTTATGCCGAATATGCAACCCGTATCTTATGGCTGGACGATAACGTGGTGGAGGGAGCTTTCCATATGAACACCGCCTGGTATCTGAAAGCCTCAGCCACGTCAGAGAGCGAGCCACATACACATGATTCCGACGAGATTATCGGCTTTTTCGGCAACAATCCGCAAGACCCTTATGATTTGGGGGGAGAGATTGAGTTCTGGCTGGAAGACGAAAAACATATTCTCACCAGAAGCTGCCTTCTCTTTGTCCCCGCGGGGATGAAACATTGTCCCATGGTATTGAGGAGGGCCGATAGGCCCATCTTCCACTTCACGACCGTAACCGGCCGCCAGTACCTAAAAGATGATGCCCCCCAAAAATAGCACAGATGGACGTTAAGGCAGATAATAATCTGCCAGATTATGCTAAAATGAGGCCAGTAAAAGCCGTTCTGAGGAAGCAAAATGATTCCCGTTAAACTCAGTCTGCGCAACTTCATGTGCTATCGTGACAGCGTGCCAGCGCTGCACTTCGACGGTGTCCACCTCGCCTGCCTCTCCGGCGGCAACGGCAACGGCAAATCAGCCATAATTGACGCCATGACCTGGGCGCTCTGGGGCAAAGCCAGAACCAACAGCGACGATGACCTGATTCACTCCAGGCAGACGGATATGGAGGTAGAGTTTGACTTCGCCGTGGGGCAGCAGTTGTACCGCATCATACGCAAGCGCTCCCGCCCCAAGAAGCGAGGCAGCGCCGGACAATCGGTGCTGGAATTTCAAATAGGCACCGGAAACGGCTTCCGTGCCATCACCGGCAACAGCATCGCCCAGACCCAGCAGAAGATAATTGACACCCTGCACATGGACTATGAAACCTTCATCAACAGTGCCTACCTGCGCCAGGGACATGCTGACGAGTTCACCCGGCAGGCTCCCGCCAAGCGCAAGGAAGTGCTGGGCAATATTCTCGGGCTTTCCCTCTATGATGAACTTGAAGAGCAAGCCAAGGAACTGGCGAAACAGCACGAAGCGGAGAAGACACTGCTGGAAAACGCCATCGGAGACATCAGTGACGAGCTTGCTCAGAAGCCGAGCTACGAGGCTGAACTGGCACAGGCGCAGAGTGAGCTCTCCCGAATAGATACAATATCACGGGAAAAGGAAGCCGGACTGAACAAGCTAAGACAGCAAAAGGAGACCCTGGAAAACAGGAAGGCACAACTGGAGGAACTAACAGCGCGAATCAGCAATACCGTCAAAGACCTGGAACGATGGGACGAGCAGGCCCAACAGCACCGTTCCAGAATTGCAGAATATGAGGAGGTAATCGGCAGACAAGCCACCATAGAAGAGGGCTATAATCAGTTCACGCAAGCCAAAAAAATAAATGAGGAGCTCGAACAAAAATTCCGGCAATCAGTCAACCTGGAAAGGCAGAGGACACAGCTGGACGCCAGGATACAAGAGGCCGGGCAAAGCCTGAACACGGAGCACGCTTTAGTTCAACGCGAAATCAATAATCTTGAAACCAGGACACAGAAACTACCCGAACTCAAAAATCAGCTCAACCAGGTGCAGACGCAAATTCGCCGGATGGCAGAGCCGGAAGCAACCCTGCGCCAGAAAGAACAGGCTATCCAGGAGACACTGGCTCAGGTCAATCACCTGGAATCCGAAAAAATCCGGTTAGAAAGAGAAATCAGCGAGCTTGAGGAGAAGCTTGACCTCATATCATCCCAGACCGAAGCTAAGTGCCCGCTTTGCGAAACGGAGCTAACAAGGGAAGGGTTGGAGCGCATTGCCGCCAATTATACTGCCGACAGGCAGAGCAAAGCCGACTCATTGAAGTCAAATCAAGCCGAGCTGTCCCAGAAGCGAACAGAACTTGAGTCGCTGCAGAACGAAAAAACTCAGCTGGAAGCAGGGCTGAACCAGGAGAAAACCAGAGCCCAGAGCCAGGCCGGCATCCTCATGAAGGAGATTACCGAAACGGAGGAAGCCGATAAACAGCTGGTCGGGTTAAAAGAAAGCCTGGACGATATTGAACAGCGACTGGCTAAAAAGGCCTTTGCCGTTAACGAGCAGGAGGCTCTGGGAGCAATTGAAACCGAACTTGCCAGCCTCGGCTATGATGCTGGCAAGCATGAGCAGGCGCGACAGCAACTGAGCCATTTGGAGCCGTACGAACGTGACAAGCGCAAGCTGGAGGAAGCGGAAAGGCTCATTAACCAGGAAAAGGAGGCTGTCTCCAGAGCCGAAGAAGCGGCTCAGGGACTGCGCCACAGCCTGGAGCTCGATAATCAAAAAAGGGGAGACCTGACGGCAGAGCTCACCCAACTACCCCAGTTGCTCAGTGACTTAGCCGAAGCGGAAGCCGAGCACCGGAACATAACGGCACAAAGGAGTCGGGCTCAGGAAACGGTGGGGAGTGTCAAGGCAAAAATACAGCGCTGTACCGAACTGGAAACAAAGAAGAAAGAGAAAGAAGCCCGGCTGACCCAGACTTCAAAAGAAGCCAATATCTACAAAGAACTGGCTCAAGCCTTCGGCAAGACAGGGATACAGGCCCTGCTCATTGAAAGGGCGCTTCCTGAAATTGAAACCGAAGCCAACCGCCTGCTCGGGCGCATGACCGACAACAGAATGCATGTGAAATTTGAGACCCAGCGAGA
>CAYWAU010000111.1:0-2246 GCA_964456395.1 uncultured Dehalococcoidaceae bacterium | reverse complement strand
AACCAGGAAGGGGAGCGTACAGGAAACGCTTGATATCAATATCAATGATGAACTGGGCATAAGGAACTACGAGATGTTCAGCGGCGGTGAAGCCTTTCGCATTGACTTTGCCATTCGCATCGCCCTGTCCAAGATACTCGCCAAACGAGCCGGGGCACCACTGCCTACCCTGATTATTGACGAGGGCTTCGGCACTCAGGACAATACCGGCATCGAAAAGCTTAAAGAGGCGATAAACTCCATTCAGGACGATTTCAACAAAATACTGGTCATTACCCACTTGGAAGAATTGAAAGATTCCTTCCCCGCCCGTATTGATGTCATCAAAACCGCCGAAGGCTCAACAATCTCGGTAAGCTAGCCACCTACAGACCCAGCTGCGGGGCGATTCCCTTCATCGCCTCAACTCCGATAGCGATAAACTCATCAAGCTCAAGCCCGATATCACTGCACCTGGCAATTTGCTCCCGTCTGGCGCCGGCGGCAAAGCTCTTTTCCTTGAACCTTTTCCTCACCGATTGAGGCTCAAGCCCCGCCAGTTTCTTGTCGGGGCGAACCAGCACTGCCGCCGTAATCAAGCCGGTTAACGGGTCAGCGCAAAATAGCGCCTTCTCCATATCCGTCTCCGGGGGAATGCCATGCGTATCATTATGACAGAGGATAGCATTCGCCACCGCCTCGCTGGCCCCCAGGTCCCTGGCCAGGTCGGCTCCCAGCTTACTATGACTGCCCATATCGCCCTCGGTAAGCTCAACATCGATGTCATGCAGCAGTCCGGCCAACCCCCATTCCTTCTCATCATCACCAAAGTGCCTGGCCAAGGCACGCATGATAGCCTCCGTAGCCAGCATATGTTTTACCAGATTTTCGTTCTCCACGTTGGCTCTAACCGACTCCAGTGCTTCTTTACGCTCCATTTTTACACCCTCCTCTGACCGGTGCTAGAAACAGGGATAGTATCACGTTGACAAGACCACAAGCCATAAAAATTAAGAAAGCTATATAATAACTACCGGTGGTATCAAACACAGCTCCAGCCATAACCGGACCAATAGCGCCACCGATCTGGTTAGCAAAACCGGTAATTCCCAGAATGGCACCGTGTGACCTGAGCCCAAACAGGTCAGCAACCAATGGCGATAGTACTGCCCCTAATCCACCATAAGCGAAGCCAAAGACACCGGCAAATATATAAAACATCCAAAGCTCTTTGACTACCAGTAGCCAGGCCAGAGCTACCGTTATTATAGCATAACATATAATCAAAACTGTTCTGTTTCCAATTCTATCACCGGCACTGCCCATAATAATTCTGCCAGCAATACCCAGCCCACCGACCGCCGTCAAGACAGTGGCCGCCATTGTGGGCGGAATGCCCGTGTCAATGGCATGCAGCACAATATGTACCATGACACCCTGCAGAAACACACCGAACAGCAAAGATATGATACCCAACAGCCAGAATTGCCTGGTAAATATTGCCTCTTTAGTGGAAAACCCTTCCTCTCCCAAACTCGGGCCCTCTGTCCGGATTTCATGGTAACCATACGGTAACTTTCCTATTTGAGATGGGTCACGCTTCAGCAACTGGGCAATTGCCATGAGAACTACCCAGACTACGACAGCCAATATAATATACGAGATACGCCAGCCATAGCTGGCAATAAGCCAGCTAGCTAACGGCGGCATAACCATCGTGCCAGCGCCGACGCCTGAAATAGCAATGCCGGTCATTAATCCTCTATTTTTGACAAACCACCTGGCCACTGTAGATGCCATCGGAACGAAGGCGGCACTCATGCCAACGGCTATTATCACTCCATAAAACAGATATAAATGCCAGATAACGCTTATCCTTGACATCAGCAGATAGCCTAATCCCAGGAAAAGGAGAGTGCCTGTCATAACTATCCTGGGACCAAATCTGTCGTTTAATCTTCCGGAAATCATCCATAAAAAACCGGATAGAACTATATATAGAGAGAAGGCACCCGAGGTCATGGCTCTGCTCCAGCCAAACTCGCCGGCTAATGGCTTAAAAAAAACACCGAAGCTGTAGTGGGCTCCCCCGATTATAACCAAGATTAGAAAGATAACCGCCACTACTACATAGCCGTAAAAGAATCTTGACTTCCTGGTTTCGGTTAATGGTGAAGTCTCCTGATTAGGCACAGTAAACCTCCTTAATTGGGGCACACTCAATATTAATATTTTTTTCTAACACTTTGCCCAAGGTTTTCTTTCTC
>CAYWAU010000110.1:0-6476 GCA_964456395.1 uncultured Dehalococcoidaceae bacterium | reverse complement strand
GATTAACTCCGGATATGAGATTGGCTATCCGAGGTTAAAGACTTACGATACCTTAATGTCACGTTACATCGGATGTAACCGTCTTAGCTTGCACATCATAACGGATAAACCGGCGAGCGCAATGGCGCTAGAGCTGACTTTAAAGACGGACCAATTACAGGCGTCAGCTCAGAGGTATTAACCCTGAAATTACTTTATCTTGAGAAGCCTTTTCGCATTTCCACTCAGAATCTTCTGCATATCTTCATCCGGTATTTTCATGGCCCTTACTCCAGCCAGGTTTTCCCGATAGAAGTCTTCGCCTGCTTCCGCACCGAACGGGTAATCCGTTCCAAATACCGTTCGGTCTGGCCCGAAGAAAGCGTAGCCGCACGGATAAGATGCCACCGCTCCATCCAGAGCGGTATCACCGTAGAAATTCTCCCAGTATTCGGTAATATCCTTACCCTCTTTCAGTCTGTCTTTCAGACTTAATCTTATGTTTTGCTCTATTCTGCGCTTGAAAAAGGGCAACATGGCACCATAGTGGTGCAAGACAATCTTCAGTCCGGGGAAACGGTCTATTGTGCCGCCCAGGATGAGTCGCCAGGCGGCCTGGGTGGTATCAAACGGCCAGCCCAGTACCAGCATATTTTTCCAGCCTTTATATGCATCGACCAACGGATATGATTCCCACTGTATGGGATGGATGAAGATGGGCAGTTCATATTCCACCACCTTCTCATAGAATGGGTAATATTCCTCAGAGTCCAGTCCTTTTCCATTCTGGTTAGAGCCCAGGGTTATGCCACGGCAGTCAAGATCCTTAACCGCTCGCTCCAGCTCTTTCATGGCGCTTTTCATGTCCTGAAGGGATAACATGCAAATATTGACGAACTTTTTCGGGTACGCCTTGCAGAGGGCGTAGTTATCGTCATTAGACATTCGGCAGATTTCCGCCGCTTCTTCGGGATTAAATCCAACGATAACGGGAGCCGTCTGGGTCAGGGCCTGCATGTCAACCCCGTATTTCTCCATCAGGGCTAATCGCACTTCCGGGTCGGCATTCTGGGCCGGGAATTCCATTATAGTACCCGGGCCATACCACTCGGCCTTTGAGATAAACTCGCCCACTCTTTGGGAGATATAGTGAGCCGAAAAATCAATTATCATACAGGTCTCTCCTTTTAATTTATTGGCATCTGACTTTTATGGTCAGAAATGTACAGCCCATAGCTGAAGAATATTAATAGGTCATAAAGCCGGGCAGGAATAAGGAAATTTCCGGAATAGCTATTATAAGCGCAAGCCCCACAAGCATAGGTATAAGAAATATGAGAACGCCTTTAATAACTGTATTCAGGGAAACTTCCTCCGTAGCCATCCCTTTAGTGACAAAGATATTGGTGCCAACCGGTGGGGTAATTATTCCTATCATACAGAGTGTCACAACGACTACTCCAAACCAGATGATGTTGTACCCGGATTCTAAAATCAATGGATAAAATAGGGGTACGAGGAGCAGTATAATGGGCGAGATGTCTATGAAGCAGCCCAAGATAAAAAATATAGCACAAATGAATATGATGATGCCCAATGGAGACAAGTCGGAAGTTGTAGCCCAATCAAGTAAAGCTTGTGATAGACCGGTCGCGGTTACGAAACGCCCGAAAATCAAAGCGCCGACGATAAGAATAAAAATCATCACGGACAATCTCAGACTCTCTCTAAGACTTTCAACAAAATTACTCCAGTTCAACTCTCGCCTCGCTAGGCCTATGACAATGGTACCGGCACTGCCTATGGCTCCCGCCATGGTTGGGCTAAAATAACCCGCAAATAGGCCTCCCATTACAAGTAAGAATAATATTAAAGCATCAGCTAGACCCATTAACGATTTAAATTTTTGCTTTAGCGTGGTTGATACCCCGGCAGGCCCCCACTCCGGTTTTAGCCAGCAGACAAACAAGGCCGTAAAGCCAAAAAGAATCGTAATCAGTATACCGGGCAGGATACCGGCGATAAACAGTTTACCTATGGACTGCTGCGTTATTATTCCGTAGATAATAAAGACACTGCTGGGTGGAATCATGAAACCCAGCGTACCGGAACAGGCTACGGCACCCAGAGCTATAGATGTATTGTAATTGTGTTTTTTCATTTCGGGAATAGCTGTTTTTCCAATAGCAACATTGGTAGCTGCCCCTGAACCGCAGACGGCGCCGAAAATGGCGCTGGCGAAAGCCGTAGCAATAATCAAGCCGCCTCTAAGCTGCCCCATTATAACGTAAACTACTTTAAAAGCCTTACTCCCGATTCCAGCGGCAAAAGCCAATGAACCCATTAAGATAAACATAGGAAGGACTGATAATTGATATGCGCTGAAGTTGGCAAATATCTCACTGGAAACCAAGTGCAGGTGCTGACCGTTGGGCCGGTTCCATCACTGGAATACTTCGCCGACTCCCAAAAATCGGTAGAATTAGCAAAGCTAGCCAATGATGAGATGGCGGAGTTGGTTTTGAAATACCGTGATAGATTCTTTGCTGCTATTGCGTTGCTTCCCATGAATAACATCGAAGCCGCTTTGAAAGAGACCGACCGGGCTATTAAAGAACTTGGTTTCAGAGGTATCTATGTACACAGCAATATCAATGGGAAGCCCCTGGACTCTCCAGAATTCCTCCCGCTTTTCGAGAAGATGGCAAAATATAATCTGCCTATATACATTCACCCTTGGAGAGATGACAATTTTGCCGACTATCAAACGGAAAAGGAATCGAAGTACCGGATAGCTAGTACTTTCGGCTGGCCATATGAGACAACTGTAGCGATGAGCCGACTGGTATTTAGCGGGATTTTAGAAAAGTACCCTAACTTGAAGGTAGTTACCCATCATCTTGGCGGCATGGTCCCCTATTATACGCAAAGAATATTGCAGCATTACAGTGTGCATGAAAGAAGCCGCCGTGACACATACTTACAAGGCCTCACTAAAACCCCTCTTGAATACTATAAGATGTTCTACAATGATACGGCAATTCACGGTAATACCCCGGCCTTGATGTTAGCCTATCATTTTTGGGGTGCCGACCATATCTTATTCGGGGCAGATATGCCTCTGGGTGATCATTATTTTGGTTTGAGAAGTTACCGGCAGACCATCAATGCCATCGAAGCCATGGATATCACTGACGATGAGAAAAATAAAATATTCGTGGATAATGCTATAAACCTTCTTCGACTACCGGTTTGAGATAATCAACGTATCCTCCAAAGAGAATGTTTCGTACCGGGGCAAATTAAATATAGCCGATAATTGGAACCGATGAAGCTGAATCATAATTTTCATCCTTATCAGGACTGTGCGTCGTCAGTGTTTATGGCACAATCTGCTAATGGACACTTTAGCCAGTTGAATTCTCCTTGCAAGCTCCCTCGATTTCCGGTTATGCTCTTTTCTAGTTTGTAACGTTTTCCGCTTTGCCTCCTTTCCTAGTGAATCCACTAATCTTAGGATACAACTGCAGATATTACAACCAAATTAGGCACAACTTACTAAGGGACATCCTAGACAACTGCCTTGGTCTGTCAAAGCTTCAAACAAAAGGCTTCCCAGCATAACATTCCGTCAACTTGTTACATTTGGGTGCTGGAGGCATTAGTGTATTTCAAACATGAAGTATTCGGCTAGGGTCTTTCCAAGGCAAGGGTGTTTCTTGTTGTACTTAGTAACTACTTCCGTGCTCAGTCCGCTCAGTTTATTGCTTTTGGCCTAGGCAATATTGCTGTTTCTCCCAAGGTAATGGAACCAAGAGTACAGGCCATCATACAATCGCCGCAACCAAAACATTTTTCTTCATCAACCTGGTAGTAAGAGACGCCATCTTGTTTTACCAGACTGATGGCTTCCATCCCTATCCCTTTCGGGTCGCTGCAAGCCCGCTGGCACATGCCACAAAGAATACATTCTTCCTCTCCTAATTCACCTTCAGGAGGAGCCAGCCCTAGTTCTTCAGCCAAATCCTGGATTACTTTTACCCTGGAACATTTTTGCAGATGCTTGCTTACTACCTCTTTGCGGCGTTCCTTTACACTTTCTGAATTAGTATTTACCACCATGCCGTCTTTTACCTCAGTGATACAAGCCAGGGGAAAACTGGATTTATCATCCCTCACTACTTCCACGGTACACACCCGGCAAGCTCGGGCTGGCTTTAGGTCTTTTAGTGCTGGGGAGTCATTGTGACAAAGGGTTGGTATTTTGCCTACCCCAAGTACATTTCTAGCTGCCTCCAGGATGGTTGTTCCGTCCTGAGCTTTAACTTCTATCCCATCGATAGTCAAATTTACCATAATCTCCTCCTTTTTCTAATTTCAAATTAGCCGAACTATTTCGTTTTGTCAACTCACTCTGCCATCATGGGCAGGAGATTCCAGATATTTTTAAGCTCCTTACTGATAATTATTAGTAGTGATTAGCACTAGGCCGGTACTACCACACGATTCATCACCTTGTTACTGAACGAATAGCCAAAACGTGTAGAACATCAATTTCTTAAATGCACTATGTGGTAAAATAACTCAGAGACCCGATATGTTTATTCCAAAGATACTTCAACTATGAGAGCGAAATCCCAAGGAACTTTAGGCGTTATTTTATTGGCACTTTGTGCTATCAGCTCACTAATAGTGGCGTTACTATTGGCATTTTACCCGGGATTTTCACCACGGTCTTTTCTTCTATCTCAGCAGCTAGCAAATCCACAAAGTCTGCTCAATACTATGATCTCACTCTTTGGGGTACTGTCGGCTGGCTTCATAGCAGCTATTGCCCTCATCTTCGTAAATAGACAAACTCAGACTTATTCTTGGAGAAGAGACCAAGCACTAAAGGACATAGAGACAATGTACGAACCTCTATATAAAGATGTTGGCGAAGTGGTCAACGCAATAGAGACCTTTGAGAATCTCCATTGGCAATCGGCGAACTGGAACTCCATTAACAACTCGTATTTAGGAACTAAATTGGAGCTTATGGAGAAGGAAATTCATGAAAGATTGGGCGACTTGTTTAGTGATCTTAAGAGATACCCAGATAGACGGTGGAATGCCATTGAAATGGTTAGAGCGATTGCGAAGACCGCAATTGAGCCATATTTAGTTGAAGGCCTCCCAGCGGAAACAAGGCAGCTCATTCTAAATAACATTCCAGCATCTTTAGATTATGAGGGATACATATATCGGGGATTCCTAATAGGCAAATCCGTTAGGGAGTGGTCTTCAATGAATTTTAGAGGAGAAGGAGGATACCTTATTGAGTGGTCACGGAAGGAAATAGAGGGCAAGAGTTATTGGCAACATCTACAACTCACTCTTGAACAGATAGAGGCCATATTAAATGAAATCTACCAGAAAGTGCAAGATGACTCGCAGATTAGGCAAATCGTAGACTGGTGCAACACAGTCGGTAGTAAAGCAAGACACCTTAAGAAAGAATTAGAAGAACGCATACTTAGGCCTCAGTTACCGTAGTTCACACGGGAGTCTATTGGAAATCAGCTTATCCCTTCCTCATCCCTATATACTAAGCGCAAAATACTATGTTTCTATGATTGTAGCCTTTTTACCCCTGCTATTTAGAACACAATCCATCGAAATGTTACCCCACTCTAATTGTCCACTGAATTTAAGGCTCAAGGTAGCACTTTGTCCCACCCAGATATGAGGCTATTTGTCTTAAGTGCCTAACAAAACAAAGTCAGTTGCCATATCTACATACCGACCGAAGGAGTATGAGCGAATCTTGTAGTGGGCAGAATACGCTACCATAGAGGGGCTGATTGAGGGACACCCAAGAGGTAACTTCAGCAGCTATTGCAACTTCTGCTTCAATCTCGGGGAGCAAACTCTTAAGCAATATATGCTGAAAAAACGGGGGCTACAAATAATAGTAAAGGAGGTGTAAAATGGCTGAGCTAAAAGAAAGGACATTGAAAGTTCTGGAATCCCTGTCACAGATGACAGAACCAGCAAAGCCAGGTCAAATCGGTGAACCAATTGGCGAAAAGCCAACAGATGTCGGAAGACATCTCGGAGAGCTGTTAAAGGCGGGCTTTGCCGAGAAAACAGACGAGGCCGAGAACCTCTGGGCTGTCACAGAGGGTGGGGCAGAATACTTGGCTAATATAGAGGAAACTACCGTGTCACAGCCACAGGTGACAGGCCCTGTGACAGCATCCCCTACGAGGGGAACCACCGAAACTGTCCCCTCGCAATCCGACCTTCTCAGATCCTTGGGGGGCAAGGGACATCCTCGGGGCAATTTTACCGATTACTGCAACTATTGCTTCAACCTGGGTGAGCAGTCTTTGAAACAATATATGCTGAAAAAGAGAGGTTATAAATAAAGGGCTAGCCCCGTTAGGCCACGTTATGACGCCACTTAAATGACGGCAAAAGTTATAAGAGCAACCAAAACGGATGTGTTAGAATCA
>CAYWAU010000109.1:0-6595 GCA_964456395.1 uncultured Dehalococcoidaceae bacterium | reverse complement strand
TGTTGTTGTCAAGGGAAAATGTCAGGGTTTAGTGTTCAGCGATTATGTCAGTCCTACTCCTTTCAGACAACTAAGGCGGTTCGTTCCCCGTCTGCGATAAGTTCTCGATGTGTATCTGCACGATGGTCGTAAAGGACACGTCTTAAAGTGTTACGAGAGATGCCTAACTCCTGGGCAGCCTGACGGCTGGTTAGGGTCTTCTGTTTCAGTTGTTCGAGTATCAGAGGGAATTTTTCAGCAAATCCATCTCGCTCTTCCACAGGTAATACGCCAATACGTTTGCCAGCCTGCCTCGCTCGTTCCATGCCAGCCCGCGTTAATTCCCTGTGTTTGTTTTTCCTCACCGGGTCTTCAAGCCAATTCGTATCACCTGTGAGAGGGCCGATGTACTTGCGATTCCGCTTACGCCTTTTCCTGACCCTAGGGGGCGGTGGCTCTTTCCACAAGGCGGGATGACCCGGAATGTCGTTTGCCTGAGCGCGGAGTGTCGCAGCCAGGGGAGGCGCATCCTGTGGAGTAAGGATTTTCTCCTGATAACAGGCCAAAATTTGCCCATCCAGGCGCTCTTGTATCTCGACGTAAGCGCCAGCATAGCTGATCTTATCGGCGTCGGGAAAGAGTTGGAGTGTTCGCCGGCGATACTGCACCGTGTTGTCCCTGACAACGCGACGCTGCTCTTTGATACAAAGCACGCCATCCGGGTCTAGCTCCGGGCTTAGTGGCCGATAGGCCTGTCCTGGCTGAGCTGCCGGTACACCGAAGCGCTGGTTAAAACGCGGCAGGAAATCCCACAAGAACAGGTTAGCTTCCGTGATATTACTGGCCCCGCTAAGCCGTAGTTCCGACACCAAACGGTCTTGAAAAGTGCCGTTGGCTCGTTCTACTCGCCCTTTTGCCTCCGGGCTGTGAGCTCGCACATGGGTAATACCCAATTCCCGTAAGGCGCGTCCAAACTGGGTGAGAGGGACGTTACCACTATTCGGGCCTCGCTCCACGTGGAAGATAGAGTGCCGATCGGTGTACACACCGAGGGGTATCCCACACCGGTTAATTATTACTTTAAGGAGTTCAAAGTAGCCCAGGGTATCTTCTCGCTCTCGAAAGATAGCGTATGGCACCGTCCCCGTGGCATCGTCTATCGCCAGAAACAAGGTCAGCCAAGGCCCTCGGTCCTCCAACCAGCGGTGATGACTGCCGTCCAGTTGTAATAATATTCCTTCCTGGGGCATTCGCTGGCGTCGGTATCGGTGCCGTGGAGATCGGCCACGCCGGGGGCTGGGCAGACCGGCTCGCGTTAAAAGCCGCCGCAGGGTGGAGCGAGAAAGCGTGATTCCCTCCCGCTCGGCCAGGAGTTCGGCTAGATGGGTATGATTAACCCCAGAATAGCGCTCACTGGTCAAGATAACCACTTGCTGGCAGATGGTTAGAGGCGTGGCATTGGCTGGCTTGCGGCCCCGGTTTCTATGAGCTAGAGCAGCAGCGCCTTCCTTTCGATACGCCGCCAGAATTCGCCATCCCTGGCGTTCACTCACTCCCATTATCTTGGCCGCCTCCCGCATGGGCCAATGCCTTTCCAATACCCCGTTTAGTGTCTGCAATCTGTTCTGTTCCCTTGTAGTCAATGTCAGTCCTTCCATTGACTGACATTATCCCTGAACAATAACCTACTGACCTAATCGTAGACCAACAACAAGGGTGGGAAAAGATATAAAAAGCGGGGTGGGGGTTCAGGCAAGCCATCCAACCAAATGTAAACAAAACCTTAAATCTCCGACTTGACCACGTGCCCGAAAACAGCTAGACTATTAATAGGAGAAGCATTATGCCGATATATGAGTATTTCTGCTCCGATTGTAGCTCCAGTTTCGAGCTTTTACGACCATTAAGTCAGGCTGACCAAGAGGCTGACTGCCCTCAATGCCATAAACCTGCCCGACGCAAGCTGTCCGCCTTTGCCTGCTTCAGTACCAGCGGTTCCGGAGTACCCACCCGGATAGCCGGCACCGGCAGCTCCTGTGATAGCTGTAGCGCTACTAGCTGCGATACCTGTAGCCTCTAAACCAAGGAGGCTCCGACTATATGTCTGTCCCTAAAAGAACCGGTATTGCTAACCTGCCCCTGCATCACGGTAAGGCGCCACGGTGGCTATTTGACCGCATGGTGCCGCTTGCCCGCGAAATTACGATTGCCATTGTCACTGATTTTGGCCCGGAAGAGATGCTCAGGCGCCTTTCGCACCCTTACTGGTTCCAGGCATTTGGCTGTATCCTGGGCTTTGACTGGCATAGCAGCGGCGTTACCACTACCCTCTGCGGCGCTTTAAAAGAAGCGCTAAAGGGGATGGAGCGCGACCTGGGACTGTTCGTTGCCGGGGGCAAGGGGAAGACTTCCCGGCGTACCCCATCGGAAATAGAAAGCTGGGGAGAGCGAATCTCGCTGAACCCGGCGCCCCTGGTATATGCCAGCCGCATGTCCGCCAAGGTGGATAGCTCAGCGGTTCAGGATGGCTACCAGCTTTACCACCACACCTTCCTCTTTACCCCCAGAGGCTCATGGACGGTTATTCAGCAGGGAATGAACGAGGCTAATCGCTACGCCCGCCGCTACCACTGGCTGGGCGAAACCGTCACCGACTTTGTCAATGAGCCTCACTCGGCTATCCTGTCTGAAGCCAGAGGGCAGGCGCTGAACCTGACTGCCAGCGAGAGCGGGCCGGCACGAACCACCATAACCGGGATTGCTACTGAGGAAAAACCGGAAAAACTCATCACTGAACTCAAGCGGTTAAAAACACTGAGTCTTCCCTCCCACCATCAAATATCCACCAGTGACCTGCACCCCGACAGCCTGAGGAAGATTATCTTAAGCACCTACGAGCGCCAGCCGCAGGACTTTGAGCATCTGCTGGGACTGCCCGGTGTCGGTCCCAAGACCATACGGGCTCTGAGCCTGATTTCCGAGCTGGTCCACGGCGTGGAACCAAGCTACCGCGACCCGGCCCGCTACAGCTTTGCTCACGGTGGCAAGGACGGCATCCCCTATCCGGTGGACAGGAAGACATACGACCAGAGTATTGAGTTGCTGTCCCGTGCCATAGGCAAGACAAAGCTAGGATTAAGCGAGAAGCAAAAGGCGTTTAACCGGCTCAACCGGCTCCGCATGGGATAAAAATCACATACATTCCACTATCTGCTTATATTCTTTCTCTTGACACACCAAATGGATGATTATAATCTTACAATGGAAAAACTTCTTGGGAGGTGAGGGCATGATAAAGAAGACATTAATGATAGGGATGGCAGCAGTAGTGGCTTTGGTAGGGGTAATGGCAGCTTGCACCCTCTTTGCAGGTTGTGGGAAGAGCCTAGATGGCCTGATTCAGGAATTAGAACATCCAAAGTTCACTATCCGAGAATCGGCAGCATCTGACTTGGGGAAAATGGGAGATCCCAGAGCTGTTGAACCCCTCATCAAGGCCTTGAAAGATGAGGCGTGGCAGGTCCGAGATACTGCAGCTGAAGCCTTGGGGCAAATAGGCGACCCCAGAGCTGTTGAACCCCTCGTCGAAGCCTTGCAGGATGAGGCGTCGCAGGTCCGAATGATTGCAGCATATGCCTTGGGATACATAGGAGACCCCAGAGCTGTTGAACCCCTCGTCAAAGCCCTGAAAGATAAAGCGTGGCAGGCCCGAATGGGCGCAGCATATGCCTTGGGACACATAGGAGACCCAAAAGCTGTTGAGCCCCTCGCCGAAGCCTTGCAGGATGAAGAAAGTAGTGTCCGAGAGACTGCATCTGAAGCCTTAAGAAAAATGGGAGACCCCAGAGCTGTTGAACAGGTGAAGAAAACCAATGAGTTTGGCTTCTCCTTTGATTACCCTGATGGCATGAGCGTCAAAGAGCAAGGATACCCCCTTTTCAGTACGGAGGCAAATGAAGAAGCTGGGGTTCTTATATTTAGCAAGTCACAGCTTCGGCTTGATGTCTCTTGGGTGAACCTAGGAGATGTGGATCGCTCACGCATTGAAGAACTAATACTCGCCTATCTTGGTGGCAGAAAAGTGGATCACGAAGTTTATCTGGGGGATACCATAGAGTCGAAATGTATGGGACACACGGTATTAGGAGGACGTTTCGTTACCTCGGGAGAGGACGGGGTTTTACTCAATGTCATAATGGCATGGCATTGTGATACCTCAGGAAGATGCTTTACTGTAACTTCTTCTGGAGACTGGGAGGATCCGGTGTTTACCACAGATGGAACAAGAATGATACCCGAATGGCCCGATTCTAAACACGATCCAAGTTACAAAGCTTACAAGGAAGTGATGAGTTCATTCCAATGCCACTGACGAGTAACTTAGCAATTGCCCTTGATAGATGATGGTTTCTTGCAAAATAGCGGATGAGATAAAAATCACATACAATCACCACCTACCGACTTATAATTCTATTAGTACATCGCATAACTGACTTTTCAGGATTGGAGGTGGTGTCGTGAAGAAAAAACCAATTGTTGGTCTTGCCGTTGTACTGGTCGTTATTGCTGCATTCCTGGCGGGTGTTATTGGTTTCGGACCCGAAAAGGGCGAAATTGAGGAACTGGAGGGCGTAGAAGTGAGAGAATACGAAGGTAAAAACCTTTCCTCGATAAACGATTTCAGGGAAAACTCCATAAAGGGTCCCCAGCACGTTGATATTGATAATTACCAGTTGGAGATTACCGGCCTGGTTGATAAGCCGGCAAGCTATGCCTATGACGAAGTCATTAAGGACTACAAGAATTACGAGAAAGTCGTCAGGCTGAACTGCGTTGAGGGATGGGCGGTAGATATCCTCTGGGAAGGGGTGCTGGTCAAAGATATACTCACAAAAGCAAAGCCCCTGCCCGAAGCCAAGACGGTCATCTTCCACGCCTATGATGGCTACACGACCTCTTTCCCCATAGAATACGTTATGGAGAACGACATCCTGATGGCCTACAAGATGAATGACGTTACTCTGCCGCCGGAAAGAGGGTTCCCCTTCCAGCTGGTAGCCGAAAGCAAATGGGGCTACAAATGGGTTAAATGGATAACGAAGATTGAGCTGTCCGACGATATAAATTACAAGGGCTACTGGGAGAGCCGCGGCTACTCTAACGAAGGCGACCTGGGCAAGGGTTTTTTCGATTAAGTAATAATTAATCCCCCTTTGACACCTCAGCCTCTAAGCTGGTAACCTGAAATAGTTAATCACAATACGGACAGGTGGTCGCTATTAGCCCCGCTGAATCGGCAAACAAGACAACATCAGAGAAGCATATAACCTTCCACTGGCTATATATAGTGCTGCCGGTAGTGATTTTCCTTATCTCCGTAATTCTGGCTGTCTATTTTTATCGTCTGCTTCCCCCTGAAGTAGCCTATCACTTTGAAGATGGCACCCCGGACAGATGGATGAACCGCGGTGCCATTATTGCCTGGCTACTCGTCCCGCAATTCTTTTTGTTTTTCATTGGAGCAACAATCAGCGGGGGCACCACCATACTCAGCCGACGTTCCTGGCAGGCGGAAAACGCACCGGTAAGGAAAGTGCTAACAATTACGGGCAATATGGTGGCACTGCCCCAGATTATCCTCGCCTTTGCAATGCTTGATATTTTCCTTTACAATGCTTATCAAATACACCTTATGCCCCTGTGGGTATTTGCCCTGATTATTATGGTATTGGGCGGAATTATTCTGGGTATATTTTTTATAAAGGCCCTCGGGCAGGTTCGCGGGCTACCCGGTAAAAGTCTCCAGGAGTGACGATAATGGCGAAACAGGTACCAGGTAAGGTCAGTATGGAAAAGCTCGTCTCCCTCTGTCAGCGGCGCGGCTTCATCTTCCCCAGCAGTGAAATTTATGGCGGCCTGTCCAGCTGCTGGGACTACGGACCAATGGGGGTGGAACTGAAGCGTAATATCAAAGAAGACTGGTGGCGCTCCGCGGTTCAGGAGCGCGATGATATGGTGGGACTGGATACCAGCATACTGATGCACCCCAGGGTATGGGAGGCTAGCGAGCATCTAAGCCAGTTCGCCGACCCGCTGGTGGAGTGCAAGAACTGCCACCTGAGATGGCGTGCCGACGAGCTGCAGGGTGACAGGTGCCCCTCCTGCGGAGGTGAACTAACCGAGCCCCACCAGTTTAACCTGATGTTCAAGACCTTCATGGGTCCGGTTGAGGAAGAGGCTAACGTCGTATATCTGCGCCCGGAAACAGCCCAAGGCATATTTGTCAACTTTGAGAATGTCGTCAACACGAGCCGGAAGCGGCTGCCCTTCGGCATCGCCCAGATAGGCAAGTCCTTCCGAAACGAAATTACCACCGGCAACTTTATTTTCCGCAGTCGTGAGTTCGAGCAGATGGAGATTGAGTACTTCGTCAAGCCGGGAACAGATGACCAGTGGTTTGACTACTGGCTGGAAGAACGCTTCAACTGGTATGTTAAGCTGGGCATCAAAAAAGATAATCTCCGCCTTCGCGAGCACTCTAAAGAAGAACTGGCACACTATGCCCGGAAATGCTATGACATTGATTACCAGTTCCCGATGGGCTGGTCAGAACTGG
>CAYWAU010000108.1:0-6649 GCA_964456395.1 uncultured Dehalococcoidaceae bacterium | reverse complement strand
GAAAAAGACCCCGAGCAATGCGAGATATATCTGGTTGAGGGTGACTCAGCCGGTGGCTCCGCCAAGCAGGGACGAAACCGCCGCTTCCAGGCTATATTGCCATTACGCGGCAAGATTCTTAATGTGGAAAAGGCGCCGCCGGATAAGATGCTGGCCAGCGAAGAAATCCGCATCATAATTACTGCCCTGGGTACTGGCATAGATGACGATTTTGACCCGGCGAAGCTCCGTTATCACCGGGTTATCCTGATGACTGATGCCGATGTTGACGGCTCTCACATTCGCACACTTTTGCTCACTTTCTTCTTCCGCCATATGCCGGAGCTTGTCAGCCAGAGGCACCTTTATATTGCCCAGCCGCCTCTCTACCGTATTAAGACCAGTGATGGCCCAAAGTGGGTTTACTCAGACCAGGAAAAAGAAGCGGTGATGCGCAACATCACCGCCAAGAAGGTGGAGATACAGCGCTATAAGGGTCTGGGTGAGATGACGCCGGAACAGCTGTGGGAAACCACCATGAACCCGGCCACCCGCACTATCCTTGAAGTGAATGTTGATGACGCCGCCAAAGCCGACGAGATATTCCATGTGCTGATGGGTGGAGAAGTCCCGCCCCGCAAAGCCTTTATCCAGGCACACGCCAAGAACGCCAACCTGGATATTTGATTAAGGTTAGCCTACTTGCCCTGAATCAGCGAGAAGAACTCGGCTCTGCTGGCTGGCCTGCGTTCAAAGGCACCCCTGATGGCTGAGGTAATAACATTGCTCCCCGGTTTCTTGATGCCGCGCATAATCATGCACAAATGCTCCGCCTGAATAACCACCGCCACCCCATCCGCCTTAAGACCATCAACAACGGCATCGGCAATCTCGGTAGTCATTCGCTCCTGAACCTGTGGACGCCGGGCGATGGTTTCCACCACCCTAGCCAGCTTGCTGATGCCGACGATACGCCCCTCGGCATTGGGAATATAGCCAACGTGGGCGACACCATAAAAAGGCAGAAGGTGATGCTCACACATCGAATAAAAGGGGATATCCTTCAAGACCACCATTTCCCGGTGCCCCAGCTCAAAGCCTACATCTAAATCATCCCTGGGGTCCTTATCCAGACCCCAGAAAAGCTCGGCATACATCTCAGCCACGCGTGCCGGAGTATCTCTAAGCCCCTCACGGCTGGGGTCTTCCCCGACAGCTTCAATGATATCAGTTACCGCTCTCTTAATTTTAGCCTCATCAAACATCTACGGTCTCCTTTTTTATGGTGAGTCCCAGCCCAGAGCCTGCTCCACGGTCGCCAGGTCGGCGGGAAGTTTAAGAAATGGCGGAGCTTCCTTAAGGGCAGTTTCAGTATCCTTGAGTCCGGTGCCGGTTACCACGCAGGCTATTACTTTCTGCGAGAAGTCCATCCCCTTGTTTGAAAGCTTGATCAGTCCGGCCAGGGAGGCGGCTGAAGCCGGCTCGCCAAAGATGCCTGCCTCTGAAGCCAGGAGTTTCTGAGCGGACAGGATTTCCTTATCGCTGACCATGTCAATAAGGCCTCCGGACTCATCACGGGCGGCGACCGCCTTTTGCCAGCTGGCTGGATTACCGATTCGTATCGCCGTAGCCACCGTCTCCGGCTTTTCAATAGCATACCCACGAACAATAGGCGCCGCCCCTTCGGCCTGAAAGCCCATCATCTTCGGCTTCCTGGTTGCCTTACCTGCCTGGTAATATTCCACAAAGCCCTTCCAGTAGGCAGTGATATTACCGGCATTCCCTACCGGTAAAAAAAGATGGTCCGGGGCATCACCGAGAACGTCAATAATCTCAAAGGCGGCTGTTTTTTGTCCTTCGATACGGTAAGGATTGAGGGAATTGACCAGCGTCACCGGGTGCTTTTCGGTTATACTTCTTACTATGTTTAGAGCCTGGTCAAAATTGCCATCAATGGCGACGATTCTAGCCCCATGAACGATGGCTTGAGCCAGCTTGCCCAGGGCGATATTGCCTTCAGGCACGATGATAATACAGCTTAGCCCACAGTAAGCGGCGAAAGCAGCCGCGGAGGCACTGGTATTGCCGGTTGAAGCACAGATTATGGCCCGGCTGCCGGCTTCCACTGCCTTGGCGACAGCTACCACCATGCCCCTGTCCTTGAAAGAGCCGGTGGGATGGCACCCCTCCAGCTTGAAATACAGCTCGCCACAGCCGTATTTCTGCGCCAGCCTGTCGCACCGGACCAGCGGAGTATCCCCCTCCCCGATGGAAAAGAGGGGGGTATCAGGGGTAACGGGGAGAAAATCTTTATATTGAAGCAGAACTCCTTTTTTCAGCGCTAACCTCCCTCTATATCCTCAACCCGAATGAAATTACTTATCTCCCTGACCACCTCAAGCTGCTTCAGCTCACCGAGAGCCTGCTGCATGGCTCTCTCCAGAGCCGGGTGAGTCATAATTACTATTTCCGCCGTTTGCGTTACGCTGTCAGTCTCCGGCTGTATCGCTGAGGAAATGCTTATCATGTTATCGCCGAAAACCCGGGCAATCTGAGCCAGAACACCGGGGCGGTCAGCGGCGTTCAACCTGATATAATATTGAGTTTCAATTTCCGCCATGGGCTTGATGCCCTTGCCCAAATCCAGTCTCTGTCGGGACTTACTGCCGATGCCAAGGACAATCTTCCGGGCTGATGACACAACATCGGCGATAACGGCACTGCTGGTGGGCATGGCACCGGCACCCTCGCCAAAGAAGAGCACCTTGCCCGCCAGGTCGCCTTTAACCAGAATAGCATTATAGACACCGTCGACCTTGGCCAGGAAGGAGTCTTCCGGGATAAAGACCGGGTGCACCCGTGCTTCAATGGACGTGCCGCTCTGTTTGGCTATCGCCAGCAGCTTTATGGCAAAACCCAGCTCCCGGGCATATCGGAAATCGCGGCTGGTGAGTCGCGAAATCCCTTCATGGTAAATATCGCCAGGTCTTACCTGACTCTGAAAGGCCAGAGAAGCCAGGATAGCCAGTTTATAATGAGCGTCTATTCCCTCAATATCATTTTCCGGATTAGCTTCGGCGTAGCCCAGCTCCTGTGCCAGTTTCAGGGCTGAGGCGAAGTCCATGCCTTCCTTGGCCATCCTGGTGAGGATATAGTTGGTAGTGCCGTTGATTATAGCGAAAATACCGCTTATCTCGTTAGCTACGAGGTCATGCTTGAACGGGGCAATCAAGGGGATGCCGCCGCCAACACTGGCTTCGTAGAGCAGGCCCACGCCGTGCTGCTGGGCCAGAGCCAGCAGTTCCGTGCCGTGCTTGGCAATAACCTCCTTATTGGAGGTAACGACATGCTTGCCGCCGGACACGGCTCTCTTCAGGTACTCCAAGGCCGGACTTTCGCCACCTATCGCTTCGACGATAATATCTATGCCGGGTTCCTGAAAAAACTCTTCATCATCGGTGGTGAAAAGCTGAGAAGGCATCTCTTGTGCCTGCGGCCGGGACAAATCTTCCGGCAAGACCTTCACCTTCCGCAGTACCAGTGGACAGCCGACTTTCTCCGCCAGGTCGTCTGCCCTGTCCGTTAAAACTCTGGCTACCTGTCCGGCAACTACCCCCAGACCCATCAATCCGACGCCAATGCTCTGTTTGTTCATTTTAGTACCTCTGGTTTAAATCTAATCCTTCATCACCCGGTCTATCGCAAACTGCTTCATCTCGGAGTCCAGATAATTATCCTCCACCTCATTACCGGGGTCCATCCAGAGAAGAGTGAGCCACTCGTTAAAGAGCTGGGTTATCAGGTAATCCCGGTCATCATCATCAAGCTGCCTGTCATCATCCTTGTCCAAAACTTTTACCAGCCAGTAGCCGCCTTGGGTCCATACAGTATCATCACGTACTGGCTCACTCCAGGCTCCAATCTCTACCTCCGGGTCAAAAACATACTCCTCAAAAGCGGGGCTTGCCTCACCTTTACTTACTATGCCCAGTTCCCCTCCCTGTTTCCTGGATTCCTCAAACTGGGAGAACTCTTCAGCCAGAGTGGGTAAGTCCTCACCGGCTTCTAACCTGGCTCTCACATCCTTTGCCTCTTCTTCACTGCCCAACATAAGTGCCTGAACCTGGGCATCGTCCTCAATTTGCTTCTCCAGGACCTTAATCAACAAGTATCCTACCTGTTTACTTTTGCCTTCATCATACCTCGGCTGGCTCAACACTCCGATTTCAGAGCCGAAGGCATACTCCCCAGGCACGGAACTATCCAGCATTACGCTTATTATGCTTTCGGGGTGCCAGCCAAGCTCACCTTTATTGTTTTTAGAATAATAATCCAATGATAACTCTTCGGCAAGTGCTGTGAAGTTCTCACTATTCTGTAGTCTGGTTCTAACCTCAGCCGCCTGGCTTTCGCTCTCCAGCATCATGGCCATCATAAGCACCTGTTTGTCAGACGCCGGCACCTGAGGTTTAAAATACTCATTATAGAGCCTGTTTCGCAATAGCTGCACCCTGACCATATCCAGGCTGGCATCATTTACGGGAATATCCGAACCTTTCAATCGTTCTTCGGCCTCATCATCACTAACTTTTATCCCAAGTTTTAAAGCTCCCTGCCTGATTAACTCATTCTGCTCAATCTCTCTTACCGCACTGTCAGCCAGATTCCGTATATTCTCAGCCGGCTGGTCTCTTCCGCCGATTTTGAGCACATCTATGTAGTAACTCATGTCAAATTCGGTATCATTTACCCTGATGACAGTCTGATGCAGGGGGCGGTACTCACCCATGTACCACCCTATTAACACAATCAGAACAATGGCGGTAATGATAGAAACCCCGCTGAAAAAAATGATACGCTGTCGCCTCTTCTGCCGCTGCCACTGGGAGAGCTGACGCCTGGTGTATTCACGCGGGGCTTTCTCTGCCTTCTTTTTCTTCTTAGCCAAAACCGTACCCCTCTGTTAATAGAATTTACGAATTGCTCCTATATTTATAATGCATAATCCAATTCTTTTCAAATTTAGCCGTGAGAGAGTGTTCATTAACCTCCTCCCTTGATATTTTATCTACCTCACCCCCTGTGTCCCCCTCTCCTTACGAGGTGTCAAAGGAGAGGGGGAAGAAATAGAAAGAGGGGCTTCGCCCCTCTTTAACACTCCCCGCGGGGGGCGGGGAAATACTAGGGGATAAGCCGTGGATGCCGCGAGGGCGGCAGGGTGGGAATAGATATATTAGGCTCCGCTTCTCTTACTTTTTCCATACGATGTGGCACTGCCACCTTGGTGAACTCCGGGGAAAGTCGGACCTGAAATGGACTCCACGGCTCTCTTCTCTGATAAACGCCGCTTCCGTTAATAGTCGGCCGGTCAATATCAGGTTACTTAGTTCGCAGGAAGGTTGGTCAGTAGGCTGAGGCAATGATTTTTGCCACGCTGTTAGGATACCGGCTGCCTGTTCTAAGCCTTCCCTGTCGCGAATGATGCCAACTTTGTCCCAGTGTAACTGCTGTAAGGCGGTGAGGCTGGGTGCCGGTAACGCCCTGGGAACCGGTCTCTGTCCCAGCGAAAAGTGAACTTCCTTGCCTTTGCCACCGGTAGATACCTTTGCCCTGGCTTTATTTCCGGTTCTTTCGATAATCCTCTTGCTGAACACAATCGCCTCAAGGAGGGAGTTTGAGGCGAGACGGTTGGCGCCATGGACTCCAGTGCAGGCAGCCTCGCCGGTGGCGAACAGGCCAGCTATATTAGTTTCTCCCCAGCTATTGGTCCTGATGCCACCTATCATGTAATGGGCGGCCGGTGCCACCGGCACCAGACCCTTGGTGATATCCAGTCCGTGGTCAAGACAAAAGCGGTAGATATGAGGGAAACGGGTGGTAACTGTATGGGGTGGCAGATGGGTGACATCAATGAATACCCTGTCTGAGCCGGTTTTTTCCATCTCATATAATATACTGCGGGCGACGATATCTCTCGGTGCCAAGTCACCCTGCGGGGCATAGTCAGGCATGAAACGGTAGCCCTCAACATTGCGCAGTACTCCCCCCTCTCCCCGGACTGCTTCCGATATAAGAAACGGGAGCACACCGGGTATGCGCAGGGCGGTGGGGTGAAACTGGAAAAATTCCATGTCCACAATTTCAGCACCGGCATTAAAGGCGAGAGCTATGCCGTCACCAGTGGCGACATCCGAATTGGTATTATATTTGTATAATTGCCCGGCGCCGCCGGTAGCCATAATCAAGAAGCGGCACCCAAATTCCTCAATAGTGCCGGTCCGACAGTCAAGTACCTGTATTCCGGCAACTTTTCCTTTTTCTACCAGAATCTCGGTTGCCAGAAAATCTTCAAGTACCTGAATTCCAGATGAGCGCACCTGCTGGCTTAGAGTGACTTCAATATGTTCACCAGTGGCATCACCGCCGGCATGCAGGACACGGGGTACACTGTGGGCCGCCTCCATGGTAAGGGCAACCTCCCCATCAAGGGTGTCAAACGGTACCCGGTAATTAACGAGGTCAGCGATGCGAGCTGGCGCTTCGTTGACCAGGATGCGTACCGCTTCCTCGTCAGACAACCCGCTTCCGGCGTTCAGGGTATCCTCCGAATGAAGTTCCGGTGAATCATCCTTGCTGATAGCCGCGGCAATGCCCCCCTGAGCATATTTGG
>CAYWAU010000107.1:2590-6722 GCA_964456395.1 uncultured Dehalococcoidaceae bacterium | reverse complement strand
GAGACGGGACGGAATACACCGAGGAGGTAGAACACCCTTTAGGCAGCCTGGAAAGACCAATGACATTTGAGGATTGTGCCGCGAAATTCAGGGAGTGCGCTGCCGGCTCTATAAAGCCTCTACCCGGTGATACGGCTGATAAAGTAATAGAACTGGTCGGGCAACTTGAGAGATTGAGTGATGCCACCGAAATTGTGAGGTTGCTGGGATAGCTGCATAAAGTAGCTGGAATCAGGGAGCGGATGTCCATGCAGAATATAGCTCAGGCAATTGCTTTTGTTGGTATCCTTGTTTTTCTGGCGCACCTTTTTACCGGCATATTCAGCCGTACCAGGATTCCTGACGTCATTCTGCTGATAATCATAGGAATCTGTGTTGGGCCTGTGCTGGGTCTGGCGTCCCCGTCACTATTTGGAGCCATAGGGCCGGTGTTCACTACAATCACCCTGATTATCATACTTTTTGAAAGCGGCCTCGCCCTGAGACTGAGCATGTTGCGTTCAGCGCTCGGTGGCGCTATGATTCTGGCGCCGCTTAGCTTTTTCTCTACCATGGCAGTCGTGGCTGGATTCGTAATCTGGCTCACGGACCTGGAACTCCTACCTGCATTCATTTTGGGAGCTATTGTGGGTTCCACTTCAGAGACAGTCGTTATTCCTCTCGTCAGGCAACTCAGAATACGAGAGGAAACCCAGACGCTGCTTTCGGTAGAGTCCTCTGTTAATGATGTCCTTAGCATTGTGATTACTATCGCACTAGTCCAAGCGTATACTATGGGAAAGTTTGAAATTGCCGCGGTGTCTGGAGACCTGATTGCGTCCTTTCTGGTCGCCTTGGTGTTTGGTATTATAGGAGCTCTTATCTGGTCAATATTACTTAACAGGATACATGCTATTAAAAACGCCATATTTACCACGCCAGCCTTTGTCTTCGTCATATTTGGCATTGTAGAGACCCTGGGCTTTAGCGGCGCTATCGCTGCTCTTGCCTTTGGTGTGACGATTGGTAACATAGAGACAATACGTATCCCTATTTTCAAAACGCTAACGGCGAGGGAACCTGTTGGTCTTAATGAAACGGAAAAGACATTTTTTAGCGAAATAGCCTTTCTACTTAAGACCTTCTTCTTTATTTATCTTGGTATCTCTCTGGAACTGATAAGTGGCTGGCTTATCATCGTTGGGCTAATACTGACAATTGTCGCCTTTATCCTGCGCATACCTGCGGTTAAATTATCGGTAAAGCAAGCGATGGCACCTAAAGATGTTTCGGTTATAGCTGTCATGGTGCCAAAAGGCTTAGCCGCGGTGGTATTAGCCAGTATACCGTTGCAGCAGGGGGTAATGGGCGGCGAAGTAATTAAGAATGTAACCTATGGCGTTGTTCTTTTCAGCATAGTGATTACTTCTTTACTGGTGTTTTTAATTGAGAAGACAAAGCTATCCGACTTATATAACTGGTTTCTGTCACCGGGACTAATAAAATTTAGACTGAAAACTATACCTCGCCCTAGGGAAATAGTTGGTGAGACAGAAGATATTATACCTAATGGTAACAAGCTATTTGGGGCGACTGGTGATGCTAAACAGAGATTACCTAAAGAGGATAAAGATTCCTAGGTTTATATTCTGTAGCTAGGCAAGGCAGTGACTGGAGGTATTATTGAACTGGAGAGGATACTTTGCCTTTGGCTCTGATGAGTACCATCTTAGCTGCGGCTGAGATAGGTTGTTTTCCGTTTCCGGTTTCTTCGAAGTATCTTGTTATTGTATCCAGGGCTTTTTTCTGTGATTGACTTATCGGCAGATAGTCAATAGCCATGCCCTTCGGTTGCTGTGAAATAATTGCACACACATTTCTCTTATTTCTTCTTTCTTGCGCGGCAAGTCCCTTTTCCATATTTTCAATAAATTTATAAGGTACTCTGATAATGGCTAAATCGCCATCGCTATCTAAAATTAGCAACCCCTGAGGACTTTTTAGAGTACTCTTATTTGAAGGTAGGCTTTTCAGGACAACAAGTGGATAGCTATACTCTGCCTTATAAATCGGCATGGAAAATTCAATGTCATGTTCAGAATAATACGGTAGTCTGTCCAGCACACGCGGTGTTTCTTTCGCATGCACCCAACGACGGCGCTTTTTGTGTTCCGATAATACTGCTTCACGATTAGCTTTGCCAATCATTATTATCGGCTTTAAATATTGCTTCAGTATATCCGGTAATCTGCCCTTTTTAAGAGCATGCTCAAGGATATGCTCCAGAGCCCATACTTCTTTAGGGCCGATCTCAACAGCCGTAGGCACAAACTTACCTGGACTGATTTCTAAGCCGAGGGTGGCAAAGGATTTGTGGCTGCTCTCCATTCTCCCCGCATTATCCTGGGCAATTTCATATACTGACCTGTTCATTATTGAGGCATACACTCTGCCCGCGGTATCACAATAGAGCATACGTATCTTGCCTCTGGGCAGTTTCTCATCTGCCCGGCGAACAGGCATCAGGAATAATACATCATTGGGATGATTACGATGGAATATACCCATACTACTATCACCTGACATGTTCAAGTTAGTGTCTTTATGGTAACCCGCTTACACGATTTTGTCAATAGGCAAGTGTCAATGGTGGGCGGTAGAGGACTTGAGCCTCTGATAACACGTTCGGTAATACTTGACTATCCGGGCATTTGGTAATATCATTCTAATTATCCCTATACAATACCTGTCTTCAGGGGATAATTGCCTGTCATATTTATTAAACGAGTAGCTCTGAAGGTAAATTATGAGTAGATTTGCAGAAGAACCCCGGTGCGATTTAGTGATAATAGGTGCCGGGTTTGCCGGGCTATCAGCAGCCCTTGAGGCATCAAAAGCCGGAGCCAGCGTGACCGTTTTGGGAAGAAAGAACCTGTTTGCCAGCAATTCAGCACAGGGTGGTGGCGCCTTTGCCCTGGTAGATACGCCCATGCAAAGAAAACGAGGCATCCGGGATTCCGCGGAACTTCTAGCTGAAGATATCCTGCGGATGAACCGCCATACTATTCCTGAAGATGAAGTGAAGGCAATAGCTGGAGAAGCTGCGAAGCTTTATGACTGGTTGACGGGTCTGGGCGTAAATTTTTACACTTTACGGCCGTTTCCGGGACACAGTGTTGAGCGTGTTCATCTGGAAAGCGGCATGAGCGGAGCCAATACCTTACGGACGCTTTACCAGGCAGCCGTAAGTGCCAACATTGACATCAGACTGGGCACACTAGCCGGGCATCTCATATTAGACAATCACGACAAAGTTGAAGGTGTTCAGGCTGTCAGTGACGGTAACAGAATTGAGATAAGGTCAAGTAAAGCAGTTATCATAGCTGCCGGCGGTTTCGGCAGGAATAAAAGTATGATGGCTGAGTATATGCCTCACCTGCTCGACCTGCCCTGTTATAGCGCTGCCGGGAGCACGGGGGATGGTATCAGAATGGGACTTGAAGCTGGTGCCGACCTGCATAACATTGATGCGGCGCTGGTAACTTCGGCAGGGTCTGTTACCAAAGCATGCGAGATACCGGGCGTTGTAGAAACGCTTACTGAGGGAGCCGTTCTGGTTAACAGGGAGGGAAAAAGATTTTTTGACGAGAGCATGGGTTATTGTCTGGCAGCCATACCTGTGATGCATCAGCCTGGAGGTGTAGCCCTGCTGGTTACCGATGAAAAGATATTACAGGGCATCGAGAAGGTAAGCAAACTAATGGATAAATACCTCAACACGGGTATTTTCCACTATGGCGAGACGGCAGCCGAGCTTGCCAGGGCTGCTGGCATGGACTATTCTCAAAGCTTTCAGGAAACGATTAGCCAGGTCTTCCCTTCCGGCAAGCTATATGGAGCTTGGGTCAGGGCTGGGATAATACAGACCAATGGTGGGCTCAAAGTAGATGGAAGATTTCGGGTAACACATAAACAGGGGCATCCTATTCCCCGACTTTACGCTGTGGGTGATAGCACTCCCAGCCTTGGCGGCGCTGCCACTGCGGAATGCCCCTGTCCCGGTTATATTGCCGGCGCGGGCTTTTTATTAGCTCTTGCCTCCGGGCGAATAGCCGGGAGAAACGCAGCCCAGGAATAAAGGCTACGTAATTTA
>CAYWAU010000107.1:0-2490 GCA_964456395.1 uncultured Dehalococcoidaceae bacterium | reverse complement strand
TGAACATATGTGCTTCTCCCGGTAATTGAAATGGCTTGGCATATATGCAAATGTCACCACCAGAAGCGTGGAAAAACTTGCCGGTTACGGCCCGGGCTTCATCCGTGGCAAGATAGGCGACTAGTGGCGCTATATAGTCTGGGTCCAGACATGGTGAGACTGGCATATTATCATCCAGAAACCCTTTTCTTTGGTCGGCTGGGAAGAGCTTGGTGACGGCACTGGGCAATATAGCGTTGGCCGTTATACCATATTCCTTTAAATCTGCGGCCAGCGCCCCGGTGAAACCTAGAATACCTGCCTTGGCGGTATTGTATGCGGGACAGCCGGGGCCGAAGAAAGAAGCAATAGAGGAGAAATTGATTATTCGGCCACTTTTCTGTTTTAACATTCCCGGGATAGCTGCTTTGACGCAGCTGAAATGCCCTTTCACATGAACGCCTATAATCGAATCCCATATCTCCTCAGTCATTTCGGTGGCTGGACTGGGTTGAAAATTACCAGCGCAGTTCACCAGAATGTCGATTCGTCCGAAGTTGCTGGTGGCAGTCTTGATGATATTCTCCCCAGCCGGTACGGAATCCACACTGTCATAATTGGCAACGGCAGTGCCGTTGGCTTTGGTGATTTCCTCAACCACTTTATCGGCAGTATCACGGCCGATATCGTTTACCACTACCTTGGCCCCTTCCTCAGCCAGGGCTAAAGATATTCCTCTGCCAATGCCATTTCCACCGCCGGTTACCACAGCTGCCTTACCTTTCAGTCTCTGCGTCATTGTTTTAACTTCCTCCTTTGTGATTTAGTACTGTTCTATTTTTAAAGCACCCTCAGCCTCACATGTAAAGAAACCTGTCAAAAAGGCGGAGGCCGCTCGTTGCCTTTCTTAAGCTGCTTATTAACTTTTTATACTTCGAATGGATAGTCTGGTTCTTGTTCAAGGGGTATCTTTGGGTTGGGTTCCATATATTTAACTTCGGTATTTATCGGTATTCGGGCATTAGGTAACACCACGGGGTTGCTGGTGAACTCATCCAGAGAATTCCAGTTTACCAGATTTGCATTTAGGAAGTCCTGATAGGCATTCCACCAGTGCAATTTCACGCCACTCAGATGCGTCTGTGCCACCAAAATAATCCTTTCTTCTTTCAGACCGAACAGAATACCTTTGAAACCCTCTGGAGATTCTCCTCTGGACCATAGAGATTCGTCGCATAAAGAGCCCGTCCCCATCTCAGTCATACTTGCCGGAATATTACTAACAGACAGGATTTGGACATCGTACTCTTCCGGTTTGTATAAAACGGCTTTGGTTCCCGCCGCTCCACGTGCAAGGATAAATTTTAGGCCAAGTGCTTTAGCGGCTTTTAGTGTATTTTCGTCGTAAGCAAAATACTTGGCACCGAATATCCGCATTGGCTTACCGGTTCGAGATTCAATCTTATCTTTTATAATACTTATTTCTTCGTATTGAACATTATAGGGTTCATTCCAGAATGGTCTTTCGTTATAGATGCCGCCAACCTCAAATCCCCTTTCTGCAATCTCCTGTATCAGGCTGCCATATTGTTCTGCCATCACCTTTTCCATTACGATACAAGCGGGCATGTTTCTTCTTGTTAATTCATCAGCCCAGTGCTTCAGACCTCTGGCATTCTGGCGGTCCAGTACCAGGAGCATACCATCGGTTTGTTTGGGGTTACTATTTGGCATTTCTCACCTCCGTATCAGATTATCTTGCCCCGGCTTTCATCCGTTTCTGACTGTGGGAAGAGGTGGTGGGCCTGAGTGTACAATAGACAGAACTTTCCACCTTGCCTTTAGTCTTGCCGCTTAATTATAGATAAAGCATACCTAAAACGCCAGTACTAGACGCCCTGAGCCAGCTCTAGACAGTTTACATACCCCCTTTCCTACTTGTCGAGCTTCTCATAGAAATCATGCTTCCCGTGAGCAGCTTTCTTTACTCCGGTATTCCTTCTCTCCTTAAAGAAGTTGTATTCATCGGGCTCAAAGTGCATATTCGTCGTCATGGTAT
Source organism: uncultured Dehalococcoidaceae bacterium (assembly GCA_964456395.1). Classification (GTDB taxonomy): domain Bacteria; phylum Chloroflexota; class Dehalococcoidia; order Dehalococcoidales; family RBG-16-60-22; genus CAYWAU01. Next base: position 452 of record CAYWAU010000107.1, on the reverse strand, counting down.
GCATGATATAGGAGTGGGTCAATCCCTGGGTCAAACCCATCATATCATAGAGATAATGCCGTGATGTCGTGCCGAGGGCAATGCCGTCGCGGGGATAACGCGCCAGCCCTTCGGCTAACTCGTTGACCTCGGCTTCCAGCTTGTCGGCAGGGACAGCCCTGTTAATCATCCCGACCTGGCAGGCTTCCTTGCCGTCAATCATTTTCCCGGTAATACATAGCTCCAGCGCCCGCGTCAACCCGCAGCGCAACACGAGCATCGGTTCAATGGTAAGGCCGGCCAGACCGAGCCTCTCCTCGACATGACCGAGCTTACAGTCGTCGGAAGCGATGAGGAGGTCGCAATTGAGGAAGAAATTCAAGCCGGCGCCGAGGAGATAACCATGCGCCTGAGCAATCGTCAGTTTCTGGCAAAGCAAAAGTTGCTGGCACTGTTCCCAGAAGGTACGCCTG
>CAYWAU010000106.1:0-6781 GCA_964456395.1 uncultured Dehalococcoidaceae bacterium | reverse complement strand
AGTCGGTAACACTGGGTGATGAGGAAGCCCGGCGTAGAGGCACACAGAAGTCCATTCTGGAGCGCAGGTCGCCGCCTACCTTTGATATCGTGGTTGAGATACAGGACTGGGATAAGGTGGCTATCCATCCTGATGTTGGTGAGGCGGTTGATGCTCTCTTACGCGGTCTGTCTCCCGGCACCGAGGTTCGCTGGCTGGATAAGGATAAGGTCAGAATAGAGAAAGCCGAGCCGGATACCGAGAGAACTGCCAGGGGCAGGCGGAGTGCCAAGGCTGATAAGCCTTCAAAGTTATATCTGTTCGGTGTCAACAAGGCGCGTCTTTTACAAATGGCCAGGGAAATGAACCTGGACCTGGATATTATTGATAATATGCATGATGCCAGTATTTTTGTGACCTCCAAAAACTACTACCGGCGGAAGCCCCAGAAGGTCAGAGATGCTGAAAGCGCCAACCTGCCCATCTATGTTCTCAGAAGCAATACACCGCCTCAGATGAGGCAATTGCTGAGCACTATCTATCCCGTGGCTGCCGCCGACAAGTCAGGCCACTTCACACTTGCCCTTGGTGAAGCTGAGGAGGCGGTGGCACAGGTAAAAGATGGTGAGGAAGCCGTTGAACTAAGCCCCCAGAGTGCTTATATTCGCCGCTTGCAGCACCTGATAGCCCAGCGCAGCGACCTGGCTTCACATAGTCGGGGTAAAGACCCCGACAGACGGGTCAGGATTTATAAGGAGCAGACTTAATTAATAACCAGTTTTATAAATAGAAGGGAAGTCAGTTATGGCTCTTTTCATTACCTTTGAGGGGGGCGAGGGTTCCGGCAAGAGCACGCAGGCAAAAGCGCTGTACCGAAGACTGTGTAAACTGGCTATTCCGGTACTGCTGACTCATGACCCCGGTGTCACGTCACTCGGCAGGAAAGTAGCCCGCTTACTTAAATGGGCGCAGGATGTAGAGATATCACCGGTAGCGGAACTTTTGCTTTTTAATACCTCGCGTGCCCAGCTGGTCGCTGAAGTAATCCGACCCAATCTGGAAAGCGGTAAGGTGGTTGTCTGTGACCGCTATGCTGACTCAACCACGGCTTATCAGGGCTACGGGCGGGGTCTGGATTTAACGATAGTGGCATCCGTCAATGAGGCGGGTACACTTGGGTTGATGCCTGACTTGACCGTTCTGCTGGATATGCCGGTTGAAGATGGGCTGGCTCGCAAGGGAGGCAAAAGACAGGACCGTTTTGAGCTGGAAGCCATTGCTTTTCACCAGCGTGTGCGGGAGGGCTATCTAAAGCTGGCGGCGGCTGAGCCGGAACGCTGGCTGGTGGTTGATGCGGAAAAGAGTCAAGAAGAGATTGCCGACATAATCTGGGATAGGGTGAGCCAGCTACTTCCGAGGTAACAGGGGAATATTGACGGGCTAAGCCGTAGATGATGCGAGGGTGGCAGGGTGGGAAAAGATTAGCAACGAGGGGGCAAAAGGGTGGGGTTGTCAAATAACCGCCTGATACCATCATTTGCCGAGGAGAGGTCGCTCGAAGCTCAGGGCTACCGGCTTATTGCCGGGCTGGATGAGGTAGGGCGGGGTGCTCTGGTGGGTCCGGTGGTGGCGGCGGCAGTCGTGTTGCCTCACAATATAAATGCTCCCTGGCGGGATAAAGTCAGGGAGAGCAAACAGTTAGGTCCGGCTATACGCGAGCTCCTGTCCGACTTGATACACAAGATTGCTATCTCGGTAGGCATCGGCATAATACCTCATGAGATAATAGACGCTCACGGGATAATCAAGGCAACCCGTCTGGCCATGAAGTCAGCCATAGACCAGCTTGTACCACAGCCACAGTATCTCCTCATAGATTATCTGCGCCTGCCCGAAGTGCCTCTGCCGCAAAAGGGCATAACCAATGGCGATAGCCTTTGCTTCTCCATTGCCTGTGCCTCTATCGTAGCTAAAGTAGCTCGCGACCAGCTGATGGTGGAGCTTGATAGGGATTACCCCGGTTATGGTTTGGCCAGGCATAAAGGCTATGGCACGAAGGAGCATATTGTCTGCCTGCAACGGCACGGACCATGTCCCGTTCATCGCAGGTCCTTCCGGCCAGTCAGGGAGATGATTTATCAGGAAAGATGAAGCGCCGAGACACTGGTATACTGGGTGAGAAGCTGGCCAGGGATTTCCTCAGCAAGAACGGCTACCGGATTTTGGAGGCTAACTATCGCTGTCCCGCCGGTGAGGTTGACATAATAGCCCGGCGGGAAGATACACTGGTTTTTGTTGAAGTTAGAACCAAAAAGAGTCTGGAGTTTGGTAGTCCGGAGGAATCAATCACACCGGCGAAGGCGGCACGGTTGAAGGCGGTCGCCGCTCACTACGGACAACATCACGATAACCTGCCTGCCTCATGGCGCATTGATTTAGTTGCCATCCAGCTTGACCGGAACAGTCGGGTGTCGCGCATTGAGCTTATTGAGAATGCCATTAGCGAAGCATGGTAGCGCTCCCGCTTTACCCGGTGACCTGGCTGTGTTAGAATTAACCGCCGAGGCACTAAAACATGGAAACAGTACCGGGTGATACGCTGCGTATTATTGACGCTAACCTGAATCGTATTGGCGAGGGGCTTCGCTTTCTTGAGGAACTGGCTCGCCTGAGGCTGAATGATGCTTCACTGACTCAACAGCTAAAGAATATGCGGCATAAGATGGTGAAAGTTGATGGTAAACTTCAACAGCAGCTTCTTCAGGCGCGGGACTCGGAGAGTGACGTTGGCGTTGATATGGAGGTGCCCGGGGAAGAAAAGTACAGGGAAATACCAGACGCCATAGTAGCCAATGCCAGAAGAGTGCAGGAGTCACTCAGAGTTGTGGAGGAAATAGCCAAGGTTCCTGGCCTGGGTCTGGACTCAGAAAGCTATAAGCAGGCGCGCTTTGACCTTTATACTATAGAAAAGACACTTCTTTCCAGGGTGCTGCGTCAGGAGAAAATAAAACGTTTATCGGGACTCTATGTTATCGTTGATACACAGGCGCTGAGGGGGCGAAGCTGTCTTGAAGTTGCCAGGCTGGCGATCCGCGGTGGGGCAAAGGTTATTCAACTGCGGGACAAAATGCACGGTAAAAGAGAGCTTTTAACCATAGCTCAGGAGTTGAGGGAGCTGTGTGCTGAACAGGATATCCTGTTTATCATGAACGATTATCTGGACTTGGCTCTCGCTGTTGGTGCGGATGGACTGCATGTGGGGCAGGATGACCTGCCGGTAAAGATAGCCCGACGGTTGCTACCGCCAGACAAGATTCTGGGTTGCTCGGTACGTACTGAAGATAAGGCAACCGTTGCCCAGGCTGATGGTGCCGACTATATTGCCGTTGGCGCCATGTATCCCACTCCTTCCAAGGAGGCGGCAGAGGTAGTGGGCCCGGGAAGGATTGAGCAGATACGGCAGGCGGTAAACCTGCCCATAACGGCGATTGGCGGTATTAATAAGGACAATTTGAGCGCGGTTCTGGCGGCTGGTGCTGATGCTCTGGCGGTAATCAGTGCCGTACTGGGAGATGAAGATGTTGAGGGGGCGACCCGCCGGATGGTAAATATAATTGAAGGTGAAAATATTGAATAATTTAGACTCAATTGCCGAGCAGATACGGGAAACCCTGGCGGCCAAGGATGAAGCCAGAGAGAAGGCTTTACCACTTTGTCGTGATGCCATTCGTCATTGCAGTAATGCTATACGCGCCGTGCACCGGCAGGAGTTTGAGCAGGCGGAAAACCTGCTGCAATCAGCCCGCAACATTCTCACCGAGGCTGAGTGGGCAGTGGCCGCTCACAGTGAGCTCAGCAATGCCGGTTTTATTCGCGATGCGCAGAAGGAGCTTGCTGAGGGCAATATCACTCTCGCCCTGGTAACCGGGAAGACGCTCCCGGAACCTGACGAGCTGGGTGTTGATGCTTCCGCTTACCTGAATGGACTTGGTGAAGCCGTTGGTGAATTGCGGCGTTACCTGCTTGACAGTATGCGGCGGGGTGACCTGGCGCGGGGTGAGGAGATGCTGACGACTATGGATGATATCTACAGCGTTCTGGTTAATATGGATTTCCCCGATGCCATAACCGGTGGGCTGCGGCGAACCACTGACATTGTTCGGGGTGTCCTGGAAAAGACGCGCAGTGACCTGACACTGTCCGTGGCGCAGAAGGAGGTAGAGGCTAGATTGGAAGACTTCCAGACGGAAGATATGCGGACTGTTCAGCAGAGCGAACTTGCTCTTGATAATGATGAGCTGGAGGTTTATGAGGCTCTGTGTGACTGGAGAAGCCGAAAAGCCAGCGAGGAGAACCTGGCGCCTTTTGTCATCGCTCATAATTCATGGCTGAAACAGATAATCAAGTTACACCCATCCACACAACGTGATTTAATTGGAATAAAAGGTTTTGGTGAGAGAAGAGCTAATAAGTATGGCAGGGATATTCTCAAAATCCTCGGTAGAGGTCGAGAATCAAAGGAGTATTAAAGGGGTGGGGTCAACAAACCGCTAATAATGAATCTGTTTGGTTTTGGTTGATACCAACAAGTAAGAGGAACAGCAATCTCAGCTTGGTACCTTGACAAGATTGCTTCGCTTCGCTCGCAATGACAGAGCAACCAAATGCAAGTAAAATCCTAATAATCTAATTATTGACCTCTAATGATAAATGTGCTAAACTGCATTACTTGGTGGATAAAGTGTTTTCCGATTCTATACGACTGAAGAATGAAGGGGGTTGGTATAGCCTCCTTTTCTTTTTGTCCTAGGCGGATATTATTTTACGGGAGGTATGCTTATGGACACATTGATTCTCAAAATACTGGTTCTGGTGGGGGGAGTCCTGGCTCTGGGCTTTGTCGGTTACCTGGTAGCCACTATCCTGCGTGAGAGCGAAGGCAACGAGAAGATGAAGGAGATATCCAATGCCATCCGGCAGGGTGCTATGGCTTTCCTGCGTCGTGAATTTATTACTCTGGCGGCATTTACGGTTATAGTCTTTATCGTTCTGGCTGTCTTCATAGAACCTAAACCGTTGGTGGGTATATCCTATATCTGCGGAACCGTTACCTCAGCCCTGGCGGGCTGGCTGGGGATGAACATTGCTACCAAGGCTAATGCCAGAACTGCCCAGGCGGCTATCGGCAGCTGGGCAAAAGGTTTGAAAATAGCCTTCTCCAGCGGTGCCGTGATGGGCTTCTGCGTGGTTGGCCTCGGACTGCTGGGATTATCCATCATATCCTTTATCTGGCCGGACAGCCATGTATGGCTGGGCTTTGCCTTCGGTGCCTCATCAGTAGCCCTGTTCCTGAGAGCCGGCGGCGGTATCTTTACCAAGAGTGCCGATGTCGGTGCTGACTTGGTGGGCAAAGTAGAAGTCGGAATTCCCGAAGATGACCCGCGCAATCCGGCGGTGATTGCCGACAATGTTGGCGATAATGTCGGTGATGTGGCGGGGATGGGTTCTGACCTGTATGAGTCTTATGTTTCCGCCATAGCGGCTTCAATGGTGCTGGGCGTAATTGCCCTTGATACGGTCACCGGTATGTTTCTGCCTCTGGTGCTGGCGGCGGCCGGCATTGTTGTTTCCATAATCGGTGCCCTCTCCGTCAGACCCAAGGATATGAAAGATGCTAATTTTGAAAAGCAGGTAGCCAAAGCTCATGCTACCATGAACACCGGTGTATATGTCAGCATGCTACTGATGATGGTTGTCGGCTTCTTTATCATTAGGGCTTTTACCGGACAGCTGGCGCTCTTCTGGTCATTACTATCGGGCTTAATCGCCGGTTTCCTGATTGCGCAGGCAACTGAATACTTCACCTCAGCCGAGCGGCCCCCGGCCAAGAAAATAGCCAGATCGGCAGAGAGCGGCGCGGCGGTGACCATTATTGAGGGTATGGCTACAGGAATGATGAGTACCGTTTTACCCGTGCTTCTGGTGGCTGTTGCTACTGTGCTTGCCTACATTTTCGGTGGTCTGCTGGGTATAGCAATTGCCGCTATGGGGATGTTGATTAACCTGGGGATGTTGTTAGCCATGGATTGTTACGGGCCCATAGCAGATAATTCGGCGGGTATCGCCGAGATGGCTGGATTGGGCAAAGATGTCAGGGAGCGCTGTGAAGCCCTGGATGCGGTGGGTAATACCACGGCGGCTCTGGGCAAGGGATTTGCTATCGCTTCTGCCGCCTTAGCTTCATTAGCCTGGCTTGCTACCTACTTTGAGGTAGCCAATATTGATGTAGCCAGCCTGACTAATGTCGGTGTTATTGCCGGTGTGCTGATTGGCGGCATGCTGACCTTCGTCTTCAGTGCTCTGGCGATGAGGGGTGTTGGCGATGGTGCTTTTGCCATCGTTAATGAGGTCAGAAGGCAGTTCCGGGAAATCAAGGGACTGATGGAAGGCGAAGCCAAGCCCGATTACGTTAGTTGCGTTGATATAGCCACCGGACGGGCTTTGAAGGCGATGCTGCTTCCTGGAATACTGGTGATTGTAGTACCCCTTATCATTGGCTTTACTCTGGGACCGGAAGCCGTCGCTGGGCTGCTGGTGGGGGCTTTGCTGACCGGATTCCTGATGGCGGTAATGATGGCTAATGCCGGCGGTGCCTGGGATAATGCTAAAAAGTATATTGAGTCCGGTGCTCTGGGTGGCAAGGGCAGCGATGCTCACAAAGCGGCCGTCATCGGTGATACGGTGGGCGACCCCTTCAAGGATACCGCCGGTCCCTCGCTGAACATACTTATCAAGCTGGTCG
>CAYWAU010000105.1:0-6793 GCA_964456395.1 uncultured Dehalococcoidaceae bacterium | reverse complement strand
ACCCCCGACCGGCGGTTTTGGAGACCGCTGCTCTACCAACTGAGCTACACTCCTGCGCTCACCAGATTATAGAATATTATATCATATTTGTTCAAGAGGATTAGGTAAATTTATATTATAGTATGTTTTATTAATCAAATCATAAAAACCCATTCAAGTACAAACTTAACAAACCCCTTGCCCTCCTCCACTTAATATGCTATACTTTACCTGAAGTAAGCAAAAAAAGGAGCTACTTTGAACCTTTAAACCAGTCCAGCGAGGCTGGCAAGGGAAAAGAGAATACAGATAACCACGACCTCTTGCCAGCCAGGGTAAGAGGTTTTTTTATGACTGCCAAAATAGTAATGACGGCCGAGGACATACGGCGGACCCTAGCCCGCATCGCCCACGAAATCATCGAGCGCAACAAGTCCACCGACCGCCTGGTACTGGTCGGCCTGCACACCCGGGGTGTCCCCCTGGCGGGGCGGCTGGCCGCCAACATTGAGAGCTATGAGAATTCAAGACTGCTCGTCGGGGCTCTTGACTTCAGCCTGTACCGGGACGACCTGCCCGCATCAGAAGTGAATTCCATCGTCCAGAAGACCGATATACCGGCCGATATTGACGGCAAGTCCGTGGTACTCGTTGATGATGTCCTGTATACCGGCCGCAGTATCCGCGCCGCCATGGACGCCCTGATTGACCTGGGGCGTCCCCGCTCCATTCAACTGGCCGTCCTTATTGACCGCGGCCACCGCGAGATGCCGATACGGGCGGATTACGTTGGCAAGAACATACCCAGCGCCCGGCATGAAGATATTCAGGTTCGCCTGGTAGAGACTGACGGCACTGATGAGGTAGCTATCATTAGCCCCTCTAACCATAAACCCGCTATCAATCAACCAGAGAAGCTGGAATCCTTCAGAGAAGAACAAAGGAGTTACCATGACACTGACGAATAGAAGTTTAGTGACCATAGATGACCTCTCCAACGGCGAAATACTGGCACTCTTTTCCCTGGCTGATGAAATGTCAGCAGTTATGAAAGAACAGTCGAGCCTGTGCCGGGGCAAGATTATGGCCAGCCTGTTCTTTGAACCGAGCACCAGAACGAGGCTGTCGTTTGAAGCCGCCATGCACCGGCTCGGCGGCAGTGTCATTACTGCCTCAGATATCGGCGCCACCTCGCTGGCTAAAGAGGAAAGCATTGCCGATATGGCAAGAGTGGTCGGGAGTTATGCCGATATCATTGTCATCCGCCACCCCTGGGAAGGAGCGGCCAGAGTAGTGGCTGACTACGCCGGCATCCCGATAATAAATGCTGGTGATGGCGGCCATCAGCATCCAACACAGACCCTCTGCGACCTCTACACTATCCAGAAGGAACGACATACCATCAAAGGACTGAAGATTGCTCTCTGGGGTGATTTGAAATACGGAAGAACCATACACTCTCTAATCTTTGCCCTGGCCAAGTTTGGCGCTGATATTCTCTTTTGTCCGAGCCCGGGGCTGGAGGTGCCCGAGCATGTTATCAACAAACTAACGAACGAATATGGAGGCGAGCTGGAAAGGTATGGGGCTTTAGACCAAAAAGTCAAAGATAACCTCTTCCCCATGGATGCCATTTATACGACACCGAGCAGTCCCCATCAACTGGCAATGATGCCGGACATCAGCATTCAGGTCGAGCTCAAGACCGGGGTTGATGCCCTCTATGTCACCCGACCACAGAGGGAGAGATTTGCCGCCGAAGAAGGACAGGAATTGAAGAAAAGATACCCGGTGGTAGATAAAAAGCTGCTTAAGGGCAAGGCATTTCGGAAAACGCTGGTCATGCATCCCCTGCCCAGGGTCGATGAACTGGCCTACGAAGTTGACGATGACCAGAGGAGCATGTACTTCAAACAGGCCGCCCGGGGGGTACCGGTTAGAATGGCACTCCTGTCCTTTTTATTAGGCGCCCGGGAAGTTGCCCTGCCCGAGGGAGATACCCCACCCCCCATAGAATACCCCCTATACCGTCGGGATTCAGGCCTCAGGTGCCCTAATCCGAGATGCGTGTCAATTCAAAAAACAGAAACAAAGTACCTCAAGCCCGAATTTAAAATAGTGAACTACCAGCCTTTGACCCTGAGGTGCGTCTACTGTGAACACGGATTTGAACCCAAATACGTTGCCAGTTCCGACTGGCATGAAGGGAGACTGGATACCAAGAAATACCATAGCGCTGACAGCCATTGGGCCAAAAAAATCAAGCCGGAGAATTTAATTATCTTCGGTAAGGAAGAAGCCGCCTTAGCTAAAGGTTTTAAACCCGACCATGATATAGCAGGGCGTCGGTAGAGCAATTATGAAACCTTTGCTTATCCAGGGTGGCCGAATAATCGACCCCGGCCCAGGGATTGATAAAACCGGCAGCCTGCTTGTCGCCGAAGGTGAAATCTCATGGCTGGGAGAGGCGACCCCGCCCCAGATGGATTATGATATCCTTCATGCCGAAGGATTGGTCGTCTGCCCCGGCTTCATTGACCTCCACTGCCATCTCCGGCAACCCGGCTTTGAGGAGAAGGAAACCATTGCCACCGGAACGCGGGCGGCGGCCAGAGGCGGTTTTACCACCATCTGCTGTATGCCCAATACAAACCCACCTCTGGACAATGAAGCGACTATTCACTATATAAAAGCAACCGCAGCTAAGGACGGCGTCATCCGCGTCCTGCCCATAGGCTGTGTCTCAAGGGGAAGAAAAGGGAAAGAACTGGTTGACATGGGCGAGCTGGAGGTAGCCGGTGTCATTGCCTACAGCGACGACGGCGACCCGGTCAGCAGTCCGCAGCTAATGCGCCAGGCTCTTGACTACAGCCGCGCCTTTGACCTGCCGGTTATCAACCACTGCGAGGACAAAGCCCTCAGCGAGGGCGGTCAGATAAATGAAGGCATAATATCCCTTGAACTGGGCCTGCGCGGTATACCCGCCGCCGCCGAGGAAAACATGGTCCAGCGCGACCTGGCTCTGGCCCGCCAGACCGGCGGGCACGTGCACATCGCTCACGTCAGCACCGAGGGTTCGGTTGAGCTTATCCGCAAAGCCAAGGCGCAGGGCATCCGGGTTACCGCCGAGGTCACTCCCCACCACCTCACCCTGACCGAGGAATCGGCACTTGGCTTCAATACCAGCGCCAAGGTGAACCCGCCCCTGAGAACCAGCCGTGACATTCAAGCCCTGATTCAAGGACTGAACGAGGGCGTGATTGATATTATCGCCACCGACCACGCCCCCCATACCGAATCAGACAAGCAGTGCGAATTTACCCGCGCCGCCTTCGGCATCAGCGGCTTTGAGACGGCGCTGGGCAGCCTGATGAGCCTGGTTCACCATGGCGAGCTAAGCCTGAATACTCTCATCGCCAGACTCACCTCCCAGCCAGCCCGGATTCTCAGATACGAAAAGCTGGGCACGCTGGAAGTCGGGGCACCCGCCGACATTACTATCATTGACCCGGACAGGGAATGGATAGTTGACACGAGGAATTTTGCCTCCAGGGGTAAGAACACCCCTCTGGCTGGCTCGGTGCTCAAAGGCAGGGTAACGGCGACCCTGTTTCAGGGTAAGCCAGTCTATATAGATGACTCCATACAGATTGAAGCGAGAGAAAATCATGGCTAAAATAGCGATTCTGGTCCTGGAAGACGGCTCGGTTTACGAGGGCTATACCTTCGGTGCCGGGGCTGACGCTTATGGTGAGGCGGTCTTCAATACCAGCATGGCCGGGTATCAGGAAATGCTCACCGACCCTTCCTATGCCGGGCAGATTGTGGTGCCCACTTACCCCCTCATCGGCAACTACGGCACCAATGAGCAGGACATTGAATCAAATAGAATCCAGGTGAGGGGCTTTGTCGTCAGGGAGGAGTGCCAACAGCCGAATCATTATCTCAATACCAAGACCCTGCATGAATACCTGGCTGAAAGCGGCATACCGGGCATTTATGGCGTTGATACCCGCGCCATCACTCGCCGGCTGCGCTCGGCGGGGGTCATGACGGGCATGATAACATCATCCAAAAACCCCCGGCAGGCTCTTGAGGAACTGAAGAACCAGCCCGGCTACGGCTCAACTGACTTCGTCAGGCAGGTCACCACCGACAAGCCGTACCAGTGGCAGGCCGACCGACCTGACGCCTCCTGCCATATCGTCGCTCTGGACTGCGGCCTGAAATACAATATCCTGCGCCTGCTGAGTCGACTGGGGTGCTCCGTCACTGTCGTACCGTGCACGATGACACCGGAGGCAATCCTGGAACTGAAGCCCGACGGTATTCTGCTCTCGCCCGGCCCCGGCAACCCCGACATACTTGACTATATCGTTGATACGGTGAAAAAGCTTGCCGGCAAAGAGCCGATGATGGGCATCTGCCTGGGCAATCAGCTTATTGCCCGCGCTTTCGGCGGCAGAAACTTCAAGCTCAAGTTCGGGCACCGCGGCGGCAACCACCCGGTGCGGGAGCTGGCGACAGGCCGCATCCACATCACCGCCCAGAACCACGGCTACGCCGTTGACCCCGATACGCTCAGGGACGGGCTGGAGGTAACGCATATCAACCTGAACGACGGCACCGTGGAGGGCCTGAGGCATAAAGAACTCCCCATCTTCGCCATCCAGTACCACTCCGAAGCCTCCCCCGGACCACTGGACAATGTGTATTTGTTTGAGCAGTTCATAGCTATGGTGAGGGAAGGGAAACAAAGCACTCGTGGGTAGCTCTGGTGGGTTGTTTTTAGTGTTATGTTAAATTGCTCGGGGTGGGGGGTTATAGCGGGTATGGTAAGTATCTTGAGTTATGGTAAGTTGGGCGTGGTGGAGGATTATAACGGGTATGTTAAGTATGTGGAGTTATGGTAAGTTGTTGGGGGAGGAGGGTTATAGCAGTGTGGTGAAGGGATTGAGGGGGATTTTATGCTGCCCTACAATAAAAAGCTGAAAGAGCCTGCCAGGGAACTGAGAGAGAATATGACCGATGCAGAACGGTGCTTATGGGCAAGGCTGCGGTTGAAACACCTCGGCTATATGTTTTGCCGGCAAAAACCGATTGGTGACTATATCGTGGACTTCTATTGCCCGAAGGCTCAGTTGGTAGTGGAAGTGGACGGCGGACAGCACTTTACGGAGGACACAGCCAGCAACGACAGGGTTCGAGATGAATACATGCGAAGCCTCGGCCTGACGGTATTAAGGTTTTCTAATTACGAGGTGCTGAGAAACACCGATGTCCTGACGAATATCGAGGGAGTCGTTGAGAGCATAATTGAAAATATGGAGGGATAAATCCCCCTTAGTCCCTGTGAGAAAATCCCCCTTAGTCCCCCTTTTTCAAAGGGGGAGACTGGGCGGGGGGATAAGGGGAGGCAGATTAACGGGCTAAGCCGCCGATGATGCGAGGGCGGCAGGGTGGGGGAGGACTAAATCCCCCTTAGTCCCCCTTTTCCAAAGGGGGAGACTGGGAGGGGAACATTAACGGGCTAAGCAGAAGATGATGCTGGGCGGCCGGGTGGGGGAGGACTAAATCCCCCTTAGTCCCCCTTTTCCAAAGGGGGAGACTGGGCGGGGGGGACACTAACGGGCTAAGCCACCGATGCCGCGAGGGCGGCAGGGTGGGAATAGATAAGAAAACGAGGGGAAGGGAGGTAAGAGAAGATGACTGAAGGACAAGTGACATTGGCATTAAGTATAGGAGGAAGCCTATTAGGGGTATTGATAGGTTTTTTCTTAAATTTTTGGAATAGTAACAGGATAGAAAATAAAAGAAGAAGGCAAGAAGCATTAGAGACACATTTTAATCAAGAAATGGCTGGAAGGCTAACTCACATAGCCCATCGTAGTAGTTTGGTAACCCATACGGAAAGAAATAAAGAACTTGGGTTTAGTTTGCCAAATGAACATTTTTATAGGTTTAAAATTGATGAAGAATTTCCTTTAATAGGTGAAGGTTATGAAGCGTTCAAGATACATTTCCCTAAAATTGCAGGAAGATGGGAGGAACTTTATAAGCATGCGTTAAAATTATATGAAGATAATCAAAATAATAGACTTGATTCAAAAGAACTTGATGCAGTAAGCAAAGAATTACAAGAACTATCACGGACAGCAACCAGTAAATTGGAAGATATTAGAAGATATCAGATTGGCACAGTATTTAAGCACAATAAAAAATGCCCAATTTGCAGGAAATTCTAAAGGAGCATCATATTGACCACCAAACCCTCTAAAGTCCTAATAATCGGGTCGGGGCCCATCATAATAGGGCAGGCGGCGGAGTTTGACTACGCCGGCACACAGGCGTGCAAGGCGATGCGCGAGGAGGGCGTTACCTCGGTGCTGGTCAACTCCAACCCCGCCACCATCATGACCGATGAGGGCATCGCCGATGTCGTCTATATAGAGCCGCTCACCGTGGATATGATTTCCCGCATCATCGAGCGGGAGCGCCCGGACGGACTCCTGCCAACGCTCGGCGGGCAGACGGGACTCAACCTGGCCGTGGACTTAGCCGACGCCGGCGTGCTGGACAAATTTCAGACAAGGTTGCTGGGCACGCCGCTGCAGACGATAAGAAACGCCGAGGACCGCGAGCTTTTCAAGCAGCTTCTCATTAATATCGGTGAGCCGGTGCCGAAAAGCGCCACGGTCAACAACCTCAAACAGGCGCGCCAGGCAGCCGAAGATATTGGACTGCCGCTGATTATCCGCCCCGCCTATACGCTGGGGGGCACGGGGGGCGGGGTGGCTTACACCCCTAAAGAGTT
>CAYWAU010000104.1:0-6812 GCA_964456395.1 uncultured Dehalococcoidaceae bacterium | reverse complement strand
GCTTGATGACATGGATACTGACAGCTTTAAAGGTGGCATAAACCTGCCTGCCCTTTTTCAGACCCAGTTCTTCGGCAGACCTTTTAGTAACCAGAGCCACTACCGGAAAGCCGCAGTCTATCTCAATACGGCTGAGTGGACCGGTGGACACTGCCCAGGTTACCTCCCCGGCGAGTGAGTTGCGGGCACTGCTTGAGAGTTTTGACAGGGCCACCGTTACGTCTTCCGGGCGCATGCAGACCGAAACCTCTTCACCGGCAGCAAAATCGGCAACAGCTTCTATAATCTTACCATTAACGTCGATGGTAGCCACCTCACCCTCGTTGGATACAATCACCCCGTCCAGGATATTCTGCATGCCGACGAACTCGGCTATATCCCTGTTTTTTGGAGAAGCGAAGACATCCCTCGGGTCTCCGGTTTGGAGAATTTCACCGTCCACGAGCACGCTTATTCTGTCAGCGAGGCTCTGGCCCTGCGACATATCATGAGTCGCCATTATTACGGTAATGGCGTCTCGTTTTATTATGCTGGCTATCAACTCCTCAATCTTTGAAGCCGAAATTGGGTCAAGGTTGGCGGTGGGTTCATCAAGCAGCAAAACCTCCGGTTCAATCGCTATCGCCCTGGCTATAGCTACCCTTTGCACTTCGCCCCCGGACAGTGTTCGGGCGTTTCTGTTCTTATCGTCAACAAGCCCGACGACTTCAAGAATGCCGCTCACTTTTTCACGAATTTGCTGACTGCCAATCCCGCGCCACCGCAAGCCATAGGCAACATTATCATACACACTCATGTTGAATACTATCGGCTTCTGGAGCACGAATGCCATCCGACGGCGCGCTTCCAGCCTTACCTTCTCGGATACGGTCATGTCGGCCCCATTGAAAAATATTTTCCCCGACGTGGGTGTATCAATCAGGTCAATGAGGCGCAGGAGTGTGGTCTTGCCGGCACCCGTGGGTCCAATCAGGGCAAAGACCTCACCCCGCTCAATCCTTATGTTGATATTTTTCAGGATGTCTCGCTCGTCCCGCCTCTGCCACAAATCTCTCGTTTCTATTAAGGACATGATTACCTCTGCTGTATCCTGTTCAGGGCTATGTTGATGACCAGAGCTATGAATATCAGAATTATACCCAGGGCTAGGGACAGTTCCAAATCGCCTTTGGACGTTTCCAGCGAAATGGCCGTGGTGATGACTCTGGTAAAGCCCCTGATATTGCCGCCGACCATAAGTGATATGCCCACCTCGGAGATTGCCCGCCCAAACCCCATGATGACCGCCGCCGTAACCGCAAACCTGGCTTCCCTCAGGATAAGCACCGCTGTCTGGATGCCGCTGGCACCGAGCGACCGGGCTGTATCCAGTATTGTCTTATCCACGCCATTAAGAGCGGAAATTGTCAGACCAAGAAGTATCGGGATAATCAGTATCATCTGCCCCACCACCATGACGGCTGAGGTGAAAAGTAGATTGAGTCCACCCAGCGGCCCCGCCCGGGAAAAGAGCACGAAGACAAACAGACCGATGGCAACCGTGGGTATGCTGTAGAAGGTCTGTATCAGACTGATGAGGAACCTTTTGCCGCGAAACCGGTTAAAGTGGATTAGACTGCCGAGCGGTAAGCAGATTATGGAGGCAAAAAGGACGGATGTTACCGAAATCCTCAGCGACCTCCCGGCTATCTCCATTACTTCCGGGTCAAGGGTAACGATAAGCTCTACTGCCTTGGTCAGGCCATGCCATATCTCGGTCAATTTACTTCAGTCCTGTTCAGTATTTTAGCCTATTTGGATTCGTCACCGGCGCAGGGAGTGAACAGCTGCATTCCGTACTCCTCAACGCCGTATTCGCCGATAAGCTCCTGTATCTCGGGCGAGGTGAGGAAGCCTATCAGGTTGTTGGCCATATCAATGTTGGTCTTCGGTGCCTTTTCCGGGTTGACGGCAATAGCCGCGTAAACATTAAGCAGTATATCACCCTTGTCCACTATCGGCACCAGTTCCAGCTTACCCTTATAGGCAAGATAGGTTCCCATATCGGTGAGCGTATACGCCTGCTTCTCGCTAGCCATCGTAAGGGTCGGGCCCATGCCGCTGCCGGCTTCTATGTACCAGGCGCCGGCTTTTTGTACCGCCTCATATTCATACCCGGCCTTCTTCCAGATTGCCTTCTCCTTGGAGTGTGTCCCGGAATCGTCACCGCGAGAGACAAGGCTGCCGCTGCCCGTCTCCATCAGCTTCTTGAAGGCTTTCTCAGGACTCATGCCCTTGATGCCGGCCGGGTCGGAAGCCGGCCCCACGATAAGAAAATAGTTATAGGCAAAGGGAAAGCGCCGTACGCCGTAGCCCTCAGCGATAAATTCTTCTTCGCGGGCCTTGGAATGAACGGTAATGATATGCACATCGCCTCTCCTGCCGTATTCCAGGGCTTTGCCGGTGCCGGCGTACATGATGTCCAGCTCGATATTATACTTCTCCTCAAACATCGGTTCCAGATACCCCCAGAGTCCGGTATCATACAGGCTGGTGGTGGTCGCCACTCTTAATCTTTCCTGCGGCGGCATGGGTGATGCTTCGGAAGAGGCAGTGCAGCCCGCCATCAGTGAAACCAGTCCAGTCAGTATGGCTATTATTACCAGAACGCCTATTATTTTACCTTTATTTATTAGTCTTAAAGACACAGTTGCTCCTTTATATTTTTATAATATCAGAATAGCACTTGGGTAATTGTCCGGGGGTGAACGAGTGGTCAGGTGAAGGTTGAATAAGAAAAGGCGGACTTTAAACCCGGTATATACGATACAACTTATAGACTTATTCAAATCAGGCTCTCCTTTCCGAACACGGGAGGCACCACCGTTTTCAGTGGCACCCTACCGGCCAGTCTCCGTGGGTTTTGCCCTTTAGGAAGAAAGGCTCGGAGAGATATTCAATTTTCAATTACCGTCAGAAATTATACCATGTAACCGTTATGTATGCAACCCCATAACGGTTTTTTTGAAGAAATTTTTGAACCTCAATTTTGACGGCTGGGTGAACCTTCTGCTACAATTTATATCGGCATTCTGCTCGGTGAAATAGGTCCCCCGATAAGCAATTTCCAGGTTGATAAGAAAGTAAATTCGCTAATGGAAATCAGGAAGGTTGGTGTGGTTGGCTGTGGACAAATGGGTAACGGCATTGCTCAGGTATGCGCTCAATCCGGTTACCCGGTGGTAGTCTCCGAAATCAATGATGAGCTTTTGAAAAAGGGGCTGTCTTCAATTGATGCCTCGCTGACCAGGAGCTTGCAAAAAGAAAAGATTACCCGGCAGGACAGGGAAGCCACCCTGACCCTTATCAAGGGCACAACTGATACCAGGGACTTCGGTGATTGCGACCTGGTAATTGAAGCCGCTGTTGAGAATTTGGACTTGAAGAAGAAAATATTTGGCAATCTGGATGAAGTCTGCCCCAAACGCGCCATTCTGGCGACCAATACGTCCTGCCTCTCCATCATTGACATGGCGGTAGCCACGAAACGACCGGACAAGGTGCTGGGACTGCACTTCTTTAATCCGGTGCCGGTTATGAAACTTCTGGAAATAGTCAGGACCGTCGCTACCGGTGAGGAGACCCTTGAAATTGGCCAAAATTTTGGCAGGTCCCTGGGCAAGACCACAGTCGTTGCTCAGGATTTCCCCGGCTTCATTGTCAACCGCCTTATGGTGCCACAAGTCCTCAATGCTATCCGGATGCTGGAATCCGGTATCGCCACCAGAGAGGACATTGATACCGGTATGACTCTTGGCTTAAACTACCCGATGGGACCGCTGGCTCTGGCTGACCTTGTCGGACTTGATACACTCCTTTTTATCGCCAATGGTATCTACAACGAGTTCAGGGATGCGCAATATGCCGCCCCGACATTGCTGAAAAAGATGGTCACGGCTGGCTGGCTGGGGCGAAAGACAGGAAAGGGGTTTTACGAGTACCCATAGAAGACGTGAACCGTTCCCCGAGCGAGTGGTAAGATAATATGAGAGTGTTTAATACTGGTTTATTGTCATTCCCGCTTTCGCGGGAATCCAGGGGAGGGGTGGTGGTCTGGATTCTCGGGTCGAGCCCGAGAATGACATTATTAAACAATCCTAATACTTTATTTGAAAAGTAAAGGAGAGCAATTATGAGCATAGAAGGTAAAGTAGCCCTGGTAACGGGCGGTTCCGGCGGGCTGGGCAGGGTGCATTGCCTGACCCTGGCCGGGGCAGGCTGTAGCGTTGCGGTCATCGGCCACACCCACATGGAGAAAGCGGAAGAAGTGGTCAAAGAAATCCAGGCCATGGGGAGGCAGGCTCTGGCGGTCAAGATGGATGTGTCTGACCTGAATGAAGTCCAGGCAGGTGTGAAAAAAGCGGAGGGTGAACTGGGCCCCGTTGACATCCTGGTCAATAATGCCGCTTTTGGCATTGTGCGGGCGGTCACCATAGCTAAAATGGACAGAGAAGACTGGGACCGTGACCTGAGCGTTAATCTGACCGGGGCTTTCAATACCATCAAGTGCTGCATGCCGGGTATGCTGGAGCGAGGATGGGGACGTATTATCAATATATCCTCAATTGCCGGTACCATGGGTGGTGCCGGCCAGTGCAGTTACGCGGCGACCAAGGCCGGTCTGATTGGTCTTACCAAGACAGCGGCTCTGGAGGGAGCGCGTAAGGGTGTCACCTGCAATGCCATCGTACTCGGGGTCTTTGACGGAGGCAGCTTCTACGAAGTAGCCCCCGAATTCCAGGAACGCATCATCAAGCGTATGGCCATGCGTCGTACGGGAGACCCGCAGGAACTCAGTAATATACTCGCTTTTCTTGCCTCCGAGGAGTCAAGCTATCTCACCGGTGAAGCCATTGAGGTAAGCGGCGGCGCCAGCCTGTTCACCTTCTGAAGAGTGAACTGGGAGCATGTTTATATCAGGACTTAATATTCTGTACCGTAAAACGAGACGAAAGGAGAAAATTAATGAGAGAGGCTGTAATTGTCAGCGGCGTAAGAACGGCAATAGGTAATTATGGAGGCTCGCTGCAGGATGTATCGGCAGTGAAACTGGGCAGCATCGTTATTAAGGAGGCACTGAAAAAGGCGGGCTTGAAACCCAAGAGAGACCCCGAGGTGTTAAGCTACGCACCCCAGGCACTTAAGGACGAAGGCCTGATTGAACTGGAAAAGAAATATTTTGACTGGGACGATTCCCTGCAGGAGGTAAGAATAGACGAAGTTATCATGGGGAATGTTATTCAGGGAGGTCAGGGACAGAATCCCGGTCGCCAGGCATCAATCTATGCCGGTGTTCCCAAGGAGGTAAATGTCATTACGGTGAACAAGGTATGCGCCTCCGGTATGAAGGCAGTAGCCCTGGCGGCTCAGGCGATAAAGGCAGAGGATGCGGAGATTTTAGTAGCCGGCGGCATGGAGAGTATGAGCTCCGTTCCTTACTACCTGCCCAAAGCGCGGTGGGGAGCCAGAATGTTCAATGCCGAGATGGTTGACGGCATGGTCCATGACGGGCTCTGGGAGATTTTTTACAACTACCACATGGGGGTAACCTCGGAGAATATCGCCGAAAAGTATGGCATCACCCGGGAAGAGCAGGACAGATTCGCCCTGGAGAGCAACAATAGAGCCCTGGCGGCGATAAGAGACGGCATCTTCCAGCAGGAGATAGTCCCGGTTGAAATCAAGGTGAAGAAAGAAACTAAGTCGTTTGATACCGATGAGCACCCCAGGGAGACCTCAATGGAGCTTCTGGGCAAGCTGCCCACCGTCTTCAAAGCGGATGGCGCTGTTACCGCCGGTAATGCCTCGGCCATAACCGATGCCGCGGCTGCCCTGGTGGTAATGTCGGCGGAAAAGGCCAAGGAGCTTGGCCTCAAGCCAATGGCAACCATCCGCTCTTACGCTTCTGGCGGCGTTGACCCGGCCTATATGGGCTTGGGTGCTGTCCCCGCCACCAAGAAAGCGCTCAAGCTGGCCGGACTCAGCCTGAATGATATAGATTACATTGAACTGAACGAGGCTTTTGCCTCTCAATCGCTGGGTGTGGTCAGAGAACTTGACATCGACCTGAGCAAGACAAACCTCCATGGCAGCGGCATATCACTGGGGCATCCCATTGGCTGCACCGGAGCCAGAATTACCGTTACGCTTGCCTATGAGATGATGCGCCGCGACCTTCAATTCGGTCTGGCGACACTCTGCATCGGCGGCGGACAGGGGATGGCAATTATAATAGAGAGAAAATAAGACTATTTACCTCGTTTTTCATATTGCGGGCACCAGGTGGCGTTGGGGCGTTCCGGGTTACGGCAGGCCCCGCGCCAGTTCCATTTGCAGCTATCACACAGGAATATATTCATTCCCAGCGCCCTCCTAATCTTGAGGG
The DNA here is from genome assembly GCA_964456395.1 of uncultured Dehalococcoidaceae bacterium. Lineage (GTDB taxonomy): Bacteria > Chloroflexota > Dehalococcoidia > Dehalococcoidales > RBG-16-60-22 > CAYWAU01. The sequence continues at coordinate 388 of CAYWAU010000104.1, read as the reverse complement.
AAAATCTGTCTCTCCAGCCCGGCTGTGTCTTGGACTTCATCTCTAATCTCCCTAAGAGCCTTTTTTAGTTTAGCAAACCAGGTGCTATCGGGCAATAATTGTGCTAAAATACATTAAGACTTTTGACTTAAGGGGTAATCTGCCATGGCTAAAGCTAAGGTCCAAGCAAAGGTCAGGGAGAAAGAAAAAAAAGAGAAACCGCTGAACATAGAAACGGTAACCTGGGATGATTTGACTTGGGTCAATATTGAACCGCCGACCGAGCGGGAGACGGAATACCTGGCGCAAAACTACCCCTTTCACCCCCTGGACCTGGATGACTGCCTCAGCCGTATACAGCGTCCCAAAATAGATGAATATGCAGACTACCTGTTTCTGGTCTTCCACT
>CAYWAU010000103.1:0-6860 GCA_964456395.1 uncultured Dehalococcoidaceae bacterium | reverse complement strand
TTGAATGCTTGTCAATAAAGGTATCCCCGAAAAGGAATGGGCAACGAAACCAGCCGGTTCTATCCGGTTTTGTCTGGTTCGGTATTAGCTTCAGCCTCACCCCGTCTTAACCTCACCCCCTGTGTCCCTCTTTTTCAAAGGGAGAAACCGGGTGGGGATTTCTTACGGGATAAGCCAAGGATGATACTGGGTGGCAGGGTGGGAAAAGATAACATGGAAATGGCGGGGGGATATGGGGTGGCCTGGATTCCCGCTTTCGCGGGAATGACATTATTAATCAATCGAGATTTAAGCCGATGATGATACTGGGCGGAGGGTGGGAATAGATATATTAGAGGGGTCAGGGGTAAGTTAATCCCTCATCTAGAGGACTTCGTCCAGATAACTCTGCAGAATGAGTGCCGCCGCTACAGCATCGTACCTGGTTCCTTTACTGGTTTTTCTAACCCCCCGGATGATGCGTTTAGCCGATACCGTTGACAGGCGCTCATCCTGGAATTTTACGGGAACATCGGTATGACGGGACAATTCCGTCACAAAGGCTCTTACCTTCTCCGCCTGCCTGCTCAGGCTGCCATCCATGGATAACGGCAGACCTACCACGAGCCGACCGACCTGATTCTGCCGGATAATCTCAACAATAATCTCTGTATCTGATTTTTCGTCAGTTCGAGTGATAATAGTCAGCGGGCTAGCCAGTATGCCCAGCGGGTCACTGAGCGCCACCCCAATCCGCACATCGCCTACATCAAGTCCCAGGATGCGCGTGATGCTTGCCTCCATACTATATCAAGCCTCTCACCAGCCGCAGGGCTTCATCCAGTTTGTCCCTGTGCTTGCCGCCCGCCTGAGCAAAGCCGGCTTTACCGCCGCCGCCACCACCGGTTACCTCAGACACCTGCCTGACCATATCCCCAGCATTATAGCCCCTTTCAACCAGGTCCGGGGTTACCGCCGCTATAAAAACCGGCCTGCCGCCACTGACCGCGCCCAGAACAACCACCGCACTCTTCAGTCTATCCCGAATGAAGTCAGCCATCTCCCGCAAGACCGGCTGGCTGGAAGATGACACCCGGGCGGACAGCAGGTTTACCCCCTTAACCACCTCCACCCGACCCAACAAGGACTCGGCTTCTTTCCTGGCGAGTTCCTTCTCCAGAGACAGGGCACGCTTACGCTCTTTGTCCAATTCAGCCAAAAAACCGGCAAGCTTACCCCCAACTTCCTCCGGTGAAGTTTCCAGAGATTGGGCAACACCCTCCAGACTGGCTAAACGCTGGTCAACAAAAGCTTCCGCTCCCCGGCCGGTAATGGCTTCAATGCGGCGCAGTCCGGCGCCGATACTGCCTTCACTGATAATATGAAAATAGCCGAGCTCACCGGTAGAGGCAACATGGGTACCTCCGCACAACTCGGCACTGACCGCCGGTTCACCGATTTTCATTACCCGGACGACATCACCGTACTTTTCATCGAACAGGGCGATGGCTCCTGCGTCAATTGCCTTCTGATAAGAAGTTTCCTCATCATATACCTTCAGGTCCTGGCGTACTTTATCGTTAACGATACGCTGCACCGCCTTTATCTCTTCCCGAGTCATGGCGGTCAGATGAGAAAAGTCAAACCGGAGCCGGTCCGGGGCTACCAGCGAACCCCTCTGCTGGATATGCTCACCCAGCACCTGCCGGAGAGCCGACTGAAGGAGATGGGTAGCCGTATGATTGCGGGCGATATCCCGGCGCCGCTCCACATCCACCACCGCCTCGACCCCCTCACCCACGCTTAGACTACCCTCAGCAACCTGTCCCTGATGAACGATAATGTCAGGTGTTACATGCGCAGTGTTGTTGACCAAAAACCGGCCGGTTGGTCCGCGTATCTCACCGGTATCTCCAACCTGCCCCCCCATCTCGCCGTAGAAGGGAGTGGTATCTAAAATAATGCCAGCCTCCTGACCTGCTTCTATTGTATCGGCTTCTCCATCATCAACCAGGAGCCTGACAATAGCTGCTTTTTGCTCAAGGCTGTGGTAGCCGACAAAGTCAGTTCCCCCGACATCAAGCTGCGCCAGAGTCTCCGGGCTACCGGCCGCCTCAAATTTGTGAGCCTTTCGCGCCCTCTCCCGCTGCTTCTCCATTTCTTTTTCAAAGCCATCAGTATCAATAGAAAACCCACTTTCAGCAGCGATTTCCTTTGTTAATTCCTCGGGAAAGCCATAGGTATCGTACAGCCTGAAGACATCTTTACCCGATATTTGCCTGGCTTTCTGATTTACGCCCTTTGCCATCACATTCTCAATAATTTCCAGTCCGCTGCTGAGCGTCTCCTCGAATCTCGCCTCCTCAAGCTCAATTACCCTGATAATAAAGTCCTGTCTCTGTTTCAATTCCGGGTAAACATGACCCATATTTTCAATGGTATTCCGGGCAATCTCAGCCAGGAACGGCTTGTCCAGTCCCAGCCTCCGGCCGAAGAGGGCTGCTCTACGCAGCAGCCGCCTCAGCACATAGCCCCGCCCCTCATTATCGGGAATGACACCGTCGGCGATAAGAAAAGCCAGGCCCCGGCCGTGCTCAACGACCACCCGCATGGCATTATCAGTATCCGCATCGGAGCCGTACTTCTTCCCGGTCAGTCCGGAGATACAGTCAAGCAACGGGGCAAACAGGCCGGTTTCATATACCGAGGTTTTGCCCCCCACCGCCGCCACCGTCCTCTCCAGACCCATACCGGTATCAATGTTCGGTTTTGGCAATGGGGTGCGCTTGCCCGTTTCGTCCTGATTATACTGGGTGAAGACCAGATTCCAGATTTCGGAAAAGCGGCCGCAATCGCAGTTCGGTTTGCAGTCCGGCTTCCCGCAGCCGACGCCTTCCCCGAAGTCATAGTGAATTTCACTGCAGGGCCCACAGGGACCGGTGCTACCCGCCGGACCCCAGAAGTTGTCCTCCTCACCGAACCTCAGGATTTTTTCTGCGGGCACACCGATTTTCCGCCAGTATCTGAACGACTCGTCGTCATCAAGGTAGATGGTTACCCACAGGCTCTCCGGCGGCAGCTTCAGCCGCCCGGTAACAAACTCCCATGCCCAGGCGATAGCCTCCTCCTTGAAATAGTCGCCGACGCTGAAGTTGCCCAGCATCTCGAAAAAAGTAAGGTGGGTGGAGTCGCCCACCGACTCAATATCAGTCGTCCGAAAGCATTTCTGGCACGATGCCAGACGCTGGCTGGGCGGCTTCGCCTCACCCAGAAAGTAAGGCTTGACCTGCACCATGCCGGCGGTAGTCAGCAGCAGGGTAGGGTCTCCCCTGGGCACCAGAGAGGAACCAGGGATGACCCTGTGTCCCTTCTCCTCAAAGAACCTCAAATAGGCATCACGAATCTCGTCACTGTTCATACAAACAACTCCAGATAAATACTGTCCCTTACTCACCTATGATTTTAGGTTCAAGACGGGCTGGCTGTCAATGAAAGAGCCGATATAATCAAAGAAGACAAAGTAGATACGATAACCGCAGGCGATAATCAGAGCAGCTTCCGCAAATATTCCTTCAGCTCGGGGCCAATATCGTCGCGCTTCAAAGCCAGAGCCACCGTCGCCTCAAGCCAGCCCAGCGGATTGCCGGTATCATAGCGCACCCCGTCAAGTTCGCAGGCATAGAGTTTCTGCTGCTTGAGCAGCAACTGAAGGGCATCGGTCACCTGTATCTCTCCGCCCTTGCCCGGCGGGGTAACCATCAGGGCATCAAATATCTGAGGCGTCAGGATATACCTGCCCACTATTCCCAGCCTGGATGGTGCCTGTGCCGGCTCCGGCTTTTCCACAAGGCTCAGAACCTGGTAGATATTATCAGCAACCTGCTTCGGCTCAATGATGCCGTATTTTCCGGTATCTTCGTCGCTGACGCGCTCAACAGCGACAACACCGGCTCCGTACTCCCCATATACCTGTATCATGCTCTTGATAGCGGGCACATCACTATCAATAACGTCGTCGGGGAGTATTACCGCAAAAGGCTCTTCACCAACGACATTCCTGGCTGTCAGAATGGCATGCCCCAGTCCCAGCTGCTCTTTCTGACGGATATAGCAGATATCCACCAGATTTGATAGCTCCTGCATCTGCCTCAGCCTCCCGGTATCACCCTTTTGCTCCAGAAAATATTCCAGCTCAAAGGCACGGTCGAAGTAATCCTCAATAGCCCGCTTGCCCAGAGCCGTCACCATGATAACCTGCTCAATACCCGAATTAATCGCCTCCTCCACCGAATACTGAATCAACGGCTTGTCCACCAGGGGCAGCATCTCCTTGGGCTGTGACCGGGTAATAGGCAGGAACCTGGTTCCCCAGCCAGCCGCGATAATAACCGCTTTACGAACCTTCATTCTGGCCTCCTAATTCCTCAAGAGCGTAGGCAGCGGCACCGTACACACCAGCTTCATTACCGAGTTGAGCGGTAACGATACGTACCGCTTGAGCCGATACCGCAAAAGCCCTTTCCGCCACCACCTTTTTAGCCGGGTCAATGAAAATACCGCCCAGTTGCGCCATACCGCCACCGAGAACAATCATTTCGGGATTAAAAATATTGACCAGGTTAACCATGCCCACGCCCAGATAGCAGGCTGCCCGGGAGAGGACATCCAGAGCCAGAGAGTCCCCATTCCGGGCGGCAGTGGCCACCTCCTCTGCAGTGATGCTCCCTATTTCACCTCCGACCATGTCAACGAGAGAAGACTCTTCACCCTTACTGATACGACTTATGGCGTCTCTGGCTACCGCAGTACCGGAGGCAAGCGCTTCCAGGCAACCCCTGTTGCCACAGCCACACTCCGGACCATCAGTCTCAATGACCATATGCCCTATCTCCCCGGCGCTACCACAGACACCGTCATACAGCTTATCGTTAATAATAATGCCACCACCGATACCGGTACCCAGGGTGAGTAAAACAAGATTGCTTACCCCCCTCCCGGCACCGAAGCGGTGCTCCCCCAGGGCAGCCGCACTGGCGTCATTGACCAGAAAAGTATCAACCCGGTACTTCTCCCGTACCATCTCACCAAGTGGGACATCACGCCAGCCCGGCAGATTGGGAGATACCGTTATCAACCCTTTGTTGGAATCTATGACACCGGCGGCAGCAATACTGATACCGCAGAGCTGAGACGATGGCGCATTATTCCGGCTCATCAGACTGTCTACAGCGGCAAACAGCCGGTCGATTACTGCCTGCGCCCCTTCCTCAGCCAGAGTCGGACAGCGGTCCTGAGCCAGGATGCTGCCGTCACCGGAAATAAGGGCGGTCATTATCTTGGTACCGCCGATGTCAACAGCCAGGACCGGCAACCTACCTTGCCCTGTTTCCTTCATCCAAACACCACTTTACCTTATTACATCAATTTATCAAGCCGGGACGGCACGCTGCCCCAGTTCGGCAATCAGGATATTGAGAGCAAGCTCGCCATCATATCTCCCCGTCTTGATGGAGAGGTCGGCTTCCAGGAGCTTATGATACACTTCTCTCAGTCGCAACAGAGAATACTTATCCCCCTGCCCCCACGCCTTATGCAGAACAAAGTCAGAAGTCAAACCCAGCTTATTCTGAATCTCGTTTCGTGACTTTCTCTGGCTTCTCAGCTCTTTTATCTGGAATATTATTCTGACCTGCCGCGCCAGCATCACCAGAATATGGGCGGGAACAGCCCCATGCTTTAATAACTGCTGGAATAGCTCCTGGGCGACTCCGACTCTGAACTCAAGGATGGCATCAACCAGGGCAAAAACATTAGCTTCCTGGGTATAGCTCACCACCGCCCTGACATCCTCTTCCTCAATAGAGCGACCCCCGACAAATAGAGCCAGCTTATCAATCTCATTAGCCATAATCCACAGGTTATTGCCCACGAATCTAACCAGCAGGTTCACCGCCGGCGGCGATATGCTGCCACCGGCTCTGGCTACCCGCCGCTCAATCCACTGGCGCAGTTGAGCCTCCTTTAGCAATGGGAAAGACCTCACCGTTACCACGGCTGACAGTTCAAGCAACAGGGGATTACGGCTGCTTATCCCGGCATCGACCAGCACCAGTTCCGTGAAATCCGGTATCCGGCCAACAGATTCAGCTATTGCTTTGCACTCGTCTGTCTGGTCAGTCCGGTTGGCTTTCTTCCTGCCGACTCTACCCCCGGGTTCAAAGCGTTCCAGCAGTCCCTCAACGATGACCAGACGCTTTTCCGCCAGAAATGGCACCGTCGCACAGGCGCTCCGCAACCGTTCCAAAGTCACCTGCCGTCCGTCAAGTACCGTGGTATTAGCCGCCAGAACGGTCTGGTCTCCCACACCCTTTTTTATCTCATCAAGCGACTGGCGGATGGAAAAATCATCCTCGCCGATTAGCACATGCAGCAACCTCTGACCTCCCAATACCTGAGTCTACCTATTTTACCACAGTATAAAGCCATCTTGACAAGCAGCGATTGATATTATATATATATTGTGTAAGGGGAAAATGAACAGTTCAATCTTGACAGAAAACACGATTGAACCAAGGTTATAGGAGGTGGATATGTACCGCAGACTAATGTTTTTGATTGTTGGAGCTATCGTGCTCACTCTTGCTGCCATGGTGAGTTGCACAGGTACGGAAACTACGCCCGAAGCCACTGTAGAGCCCACTCCAGTTTCAATCCCCATATACATAGCAACAGTTGAAACAACACTGGATTTTATTATCGATACGTTTGAAGTAGCCTTCGAAGCTTCGCATAGTCTTGATGATAATGAAATAACCTTAGAAGATTTTAAAGGGATGGCAATAGCAGGAAAACAAAACATGGAAACAGCCGAAAAAACCATA
>CAYWAU010000102.1:0-6884 GCA_964456395.1 uncultured Dehalococcoidaceae bacterium | reverse complement strand
CCAGGCAGTAACCCAGGTTATTGCTCATCGGCGAGATATAGTCCAGCCGGTCGGTTAGAGGAATAAAACCGCCAAAAGTCCGCTCCTCGGCCAGCTTCTCCACTCCCCGGTGCAGGTAGCCAAAAACCGGCTCTATATCAAGTACGACCTCACCGTCAAGGGTTGTCCGCATCCGGTACACGCCGTGAGTGCTCGGGTGCACCGGACCGAAATTCAGCACAAAAGGCTCGGTCTTGAGCGTCATCATCTCGGTTGTGGTCACTGCAGATAATCCTTTCGCAACGGGTGTCCCGGGAAACCTTCCCAGAGGAAGATACGCTTCATATTGGGGTGTCCTTCAAATTTAATGCCCATGAGGTCGTAAATCTCGCGTTCCTGAAAATCAGCTCCCTGCCACAGTCCGGTCACTGAAGGCACTGTCGGATTCTCCCGGCCGTAGCACCTGGTCTTGATAATCACGGTATGGTTATGCTCCAGTGAGGTCAGCTGATAGACAACTTCAAAATAGCTGAAGTAATCAACGGCGGTAATGTAGTTGAGGTAATCAAATTTAAGGTTATTGGTATCTTTAAGAAAGGCAGCCACCGGCAGGAGGGAATCGCTCTTCACCACAAAGCTATCCCGGGAAGATTCCTCAACGCTACCCGGAAAGTTCTCTTCTATCTGGCTGGTTATTTCCTTTACGGAAATGGCTACCGTCATTCCTGCTTACCTTTCTGTATTAATTGTGACAGGTCCGGTACTACCGGGGTTTTGGCTATCTTCCGCTGCAGCATTCCTATCCCGTAAATCAGCCCTTCGGGGCGGGGGGGACAGCCGGGCACATAAACATCAACCGGGATTATCCGGTTATACCCCGGCACGACGCTGTAAGATGAGCGAAAAATGCCGCCACTGATGGCGCAGGCACCCATGGCAATTACCCATTTCGGCTCGGGCATCTGGTTGTATATCCGCCTGACATTGGGAGCCATCTTCCAGGTCAGGGTGCCGGCGGTAATCATCAGGTCTGCCTGACGTGGTGAAGCGCGCAGGATTTCCATGCCGAAGCGGGAGATGTCAAAGCGTGGTCCGTTGGCGGCAATAAACTCAAAGGCGCAGCAGGCGGGGAAGCATATCGTCGTCCAGAGTGATGAACGCCGACTCCAGTTTATTACGGCATCCACCGTGGTAAATAAAATGTTTCGCTCCAGCTCCTCATCCAGCCACTCATCGGGGTCAGCAATCGCCTCCTGACTGCTCGCCTTGAGTGTCTCAATAGCCTGCCCCTCGTACTGGTCAAGTTCGGCATCAGAGTAAATATATTTATGTTCGCCTACTTCCATTCCAGAACCTTCTTCTTCCAGGCATATATATAGCCGATAAGAATAATAAACACAAGAATCAACACGGTAAAAAAGCTGAAAAGACCCAGTTGCCTCAGGTGGACTGCCCACGGATATAGAAAAACAACCAGGACATCAAGAGCCAGGAAGATAAGAGCATAGAAATAATAGTGGAAGTTAAACTGGACCCAGGTCTTGCCTATGGTTTCCATGCCGCATTCAAAGATGGAACTCTTGATGGGATTGGGATTGCTGGGGACAATTTTGAGGAATCTGAGGACAATGGGGATAATGACCATTGAAAGGGTGAAAAGGACGACGATGATGAAAAACAAACCGATTAATCCGTAGTTTGCTAGCAACTGGTCTCCTTACCTATTCAAACTACCCAACAGCCGTTGGGTAGTATACCACACCTCTTTTACTAAAAGCAACACCCCGAACAACCTTAATTTCACGGGAGCAGTGGTACCTTCAGTCTTAGCTATGAACTCCCCCTAATGAAATGAATGTTGACCCGGGAGGCTAAATCAGATGGTACTTTTTCGCCATCTTCTCTAAGCCAGGTAGCGAGCGTTCCAATACTCTGTCTTCAACGCAATAGGCGATGCGAAAATACCCGGGTGCGCCGAAAGCGACACCAGGCACTGTCAGCACCTGATGCTCATCCTGCAGCTCGTGCACGAAGGCGATGTCATCAGCCAGCGGGGATTTGGGGAATATGTAAAAAGCCCCCTGCGGTTTCACCACCGAATAGCCCACATCAACCAGATGACCGTATATGAAGTCCCGCAGTCGCTGATACTCGGCTACGGGGACAGACACTTCCTGGAGGTTGCGCACCAGGTTCTGCATCAGTGCCGGGGCATTGATAAATCCCAGCGTCCGGTTGCAGAAGGTAAGCGCCTGTATCATCTCATCATGATCCTCGGAGTCGGGGTGCAGGGCGATGTAGCCGATGCGCTCACCGGCTATGGATAGCTCCTTGGAGTAGGAAGTCGCAATGATGCTGTGCCTGTGGAAATTTAAAGGCGAGGGAAACGGCAGTCCGTCAAAAACAATATTGCGGTACGGTTCGTCGCTGACGATAAAGATTTGTGTCCCGTACCGGGTTTCCTTCTGTCGGAGCAACTCTCCCATCTGTTTCAGCAGGTCCTCACCGTAGACGACACCGGAGGGATTGTTCGGTGAATTGATGAGCAACGCCCTCGTTCTGGGACCGATGGTTGCCTCAAGTGTGTCCAGCCGGGGCATAAACTGCTCGTCGGTGAGTATTGGCTTGACCACACCATCATGGTTTTCAATGTAGTTATAGTAGTCAACAAACCAGGGGATAAAAATGATAACCTCGTCTCCCGGATTCAGAATCGCCCTCATAGCCACGTTGATTGCCCCCGCCGCCCCGGTGGTCATGATAATGTCCTTCATAGATAGCTTCAGGCTGGTCTCCTGAGCAAGCTGTGCCGCCACAGTTGCCCTGGTCTCACGATAACCGGCATTCTCCATGTAACCATGCATCCCTGGCCGGGGATTTTCTATCAGGCGCTTCAGCTCGCGGCGGAACTCGGCGGGAGGCTCCGTAATAGGATTACCCAGCGACAGGTCATAGACATTCTCCACACCATAGTTCTGTTTCATGGCAATGCCTTCTTCAAACATCCGCCTTATCCACGAACCGCGTTCCATACCCTTTTTAACTCTTTCCGATATGGACACCCCTCATCTCCTTTCTGCCCTGTTCAAAAGCGGTAAGGTTAATGGCACGGATATTCTCCGGCATACGCCGGGAGATATTGTCTTTCCAGATGTTGACTTTGAGTGTTGTAAAACATGACAAACAGCCCAGCATAAATATGTTGAGCGTTCTGACATTACCCAGTTCTCCGGCCCGCCTGGTGCCGTCAATAAAATAGACCCGGTCCGTCTGCCGCTTGAGCGTATCGGCAATCTCTCCATAACCGGGGTATCGTTCCTTACCCAAGCTGACCGCCAGCGGCGGCTGTTCATAATTGTTGACGATAGCAATCCCTCCGGGTCGAAGGTAGTGGCTCCACCGGGCTGCTTCCAGCTTCTCAAAGGCGAGAAGCAGGTCAACTTCGCCGTCCTTGATTAAGGGAGACCAGACCTTGGGGGCTATCCGTACATGGCTGATAACACTGCCGCCACGCTGGGCCATGCCCAGTGTATCCGTCTTCTTAACGTCGTAGCCGACCACCAGAGCCGTCTCACCAATGATATCACTGGCCAGAACAACTCCCTGGCCGCCTACCCCGGTAATAAGAAAGTCCATCTTCTTCACTTTGCTTTCCTAATCTCAGCCGGCACAGCGATTGCCTGCTGCGGACATAGCTGTTCACAAATGGTACAGGCGTCACCGGCACAGAGCGCCGGCTCGATAAATACCTTTCCATCGTCACTTTGGATAGCCGGGCAGCCGAGGGAGAGACAGACACCACACTGGTTGCACTTCTCGGCATTAACCACTCTGGGATTGGTGCGCTTCCTCACGCGCATGGCACAGGTGCCACGCGTTATGATAACCGAAACCTCCGGCCTGTTAAGGGAATCCCTGACTCCTGCCCTCAGCGCCTTCAGATTAAAGGCGTCAATAACCTTAACATCTTTAACGCCTATGCCCCGAACCAGGCTCTCCAGCTCCACCGCCTGTGTCTCCTTGCCCTGTGCGGTAATGCCTGTGCCGGGATGCTCCTGAAGACCCGTCATGGCTGTGGTATGGTTGTCAAGGATGATAATCGTTATCTGCGCTTCGTTATACACCGCGTTGATCAGGCCGGTAATACCGGCGTGCAGGAAGGTGGAGTCACCGATAACCGCCACTACCTTGTTCCCGACGCCAGCCTTCTCCATGCCCTGTGCCTGTCCGATACCGGCGCCCATGCAGCCGGTGGTGTCCAGGACATTAAACGGGGGATAGGCGCCCAGAGTGTAGCAGCCTATGTCCCCGGTGATGATTAACTTCGGCTCCTGTGGCGCCTTATTCTTCGGGTCAAGCAACTTGGAACGCTGTCCTATGGTGTTCAGGGTGAAGTATATGCCAGTGTGAGGACAGCCCGGGCACAGCAGGGGGGGACGCCTGGGCAGCCCCGAAGCCGGGGGTAAAACCGACTTGGACGCAGCCTTGGGTAATAACCCGGCACCACGACTGCTTTCTTCAACAATACGCGGGTTTAGTTCACCTACCCTGGGTATAAACTCCTTACCGGTAACCTCTATGCCCATCGCCTGTATATTCTCCTGGAGGAACGGGTCGAGCTCCTCGATAACAATTAACCTTTTCACCCCGGCCGCGAATTCACGGATTAGCTTACGGGGGAGTGGGTGGGTCATCGCCAGCTTGAGAAAGGAAGCATCGGGGAATACCTCGCGGGCATACTGGTAGGCAACACCGCTGGTTACCACGCCGAGGTTACGCTTACCCCACATGACCTGATTTAGGGGGAAGGTCTCGACATAATCCGCCAGCTTGACCAGGCGCTCCTCCATAAGGGCATGCCTGGGCAGGGCATTAACCGGCAGCATGACATATTTAGAAACATTGTAGTAGAAGCGAGGCTGCCTGTCCGCCGCAGGGCGGCCCCGATTCACACTTACCACTGACTTGGAATGTGAAATGCGCGTGGTGGTGCGCACCAGAACCGGGGTATCGAACCTTTCGCTCATGTCAAAGGCGTAAGCCATGAGGTCATAGGCTTCCTGGCTATCACTCGGCTCCAGCATCGGCACCTTGGCCAACTTGGCATAGTGACGGTTGTCCTGTTCGTTCTGGGAACTGTGTATCTGCGGGTCGTCAGCGCTTATCACCACCATCCCGGCGATGATACCTGTCCACGAGGCAGCCATAAAGGCGTCACTGGCTACGTTCAAACCAACCTGTTTCATTGATACCATAGAGCGAATGCCAGTGTAGGCTGCCCCCATGGCCACTTCCGTAGCCGCCTTCTCATTGGTTGACCATTGGGCATGTATATCGTCAAAGCGAGCCAGGGTCTCAAGTATCTCAGAGCTTGGCGTGCCGGGGTAGGCGGCCGCCACCCGTACACCAGCGTGGTAGGCTCCCAGGGCTAGAGCTTCATTTCCCGATAGTAGTTTCAATTTATTTTCCATTTTTTATCAGGCAGGTCTGTGAGCACCAGCTTATCGTGCGTCTTCTGACATTATTCTCGCGCAAGTTAATGAGTTAAGGTGCTTATAACAAACACTGCCTGCGTCTCAAATTCTACCATATCTTAGTAGACGACCACAATTGGCGCAAATGGAGGGCTATTGACAACAGTGACGCGCTTTGCTATAGTGCTAATTGAAAATAATTTTCAATTATAATCTAATATGAAATACACTGATAAAAAGATTGCAAGTATTTTGAAGCAGCGCGGTTACAAGATTACCCCGCAACGCCGCACTGTGCTCAGCGCCATTATGCACAGTCACGAGCACCTTACACCGGCCGCAATATATGAAAGGGTACGCCAGGAACGCCCTGGCGTCGGGCTGGTTACCATATATCGCACTCTGGAAATACTGACCAAGCTAGACCTTATCTGTGAAATGCACGCCGGAGGCAGTTGCCGGAGCTACTTAATGAGGCGACCTTTAGAGCACCACCATCATCTGATTTGCTCTGACTGTGGCACCGTGATTGATTTTACCGACTGTGACCTTAGCGAACTGGAGCAGAGGCTGTCAAAAGAGAACAGTTTTAAGATAAACGGGCATCTTCTTGAGTTTCTGGGGCAATGCCAGAACTGCCTTAAGAGGAAGGTGGCGTAGGTAATGCTCAGGTACCATTCCGATACCTGATGATTTTCTCGTTTGACTTGATACTGAATAGCAGTAATTTTAGGTGAGACAGGAATGTTCAAGCGTATCACACATGAATTGGTAGAACATGCTCCGTTTACGGCTCTGGGGGCTGTCGCCGGTATCATCGCCATGGTCATAATCTACTTTGCTAATGCTCCCAGGGAGATTTCCGAATCCCTTTTCTACACCCTTCATCCCCTCCATGTTGTCTTGAGTGCGCTGGCAACAGCAGCCATGTACCGACTGCACCATAAAAGGGGCAAGCTCTGGGCGGTCATTCTCATTGGCTACACGGGCTCTGTCGGCATAGCGACATTGAGCGACATTATTATCCCCTACCTGGGTGGGAGCATTCTGAACATACCCATGGAATTTCATTTACCCTTTATTGAGACCGAGGAGATGCCTTTTATCGGCATCGCCAAATGGATTATTGTCAATGCCGCGGCCGTTATCGGGATAGCCATCGCTTACTGGAAGCCTACTACCAGGTTCCCCCACATGGGGCACGTGCTGCTGAGCACATGGGCATCATTGTTTAGCTTCACTGCCTTCGGGATAGCCAACTGGATGCCTCTACTCCCCTTTATCTTCCTGTTCCTGTTCCTATCTGTCTGGCTGCCCTGCTGCGTCAGCGACATCGTGTATCCTCTCTTATGGGTTAGCGAAAAGTAGCCTCCTATTTGAGAAAAAGCTGACAGTTTCCTATACTTCTTGTAAGGGCTATGAAACGTTATC
>CAYWAU010000101.1:0-7013 GCA_964456395.1 uncultured Dehalococcoidaceae bacterium | reverse complement strand
GAATAATTAATTCAAAAGTTTTTATAAAAACAGAATACCATCAATACTATGACTTTGATTTCTTATCAGATTTAGAGAGATAAATCGGTTTTAACTTTTTTACTATTTTTTCAATAACTTCTCCTTCATTTATCAAAGATTCCACGTTTGGTATTTCAATACCATGTATCAATAGGTTGCGAAACCTTCGGATTCTATAAATATCTTTAAATATTTCATCATCAAAGATTCCTAATTCTTTCATGAATGATGGGGATATTATTCTATATAAAGGTGTCTTTGGGTCCCTCAGTCTTACCAAAGCACCCAGAATCCTCTCTAATTCTATCCACTGATTAAGAAAGAATCCTATCGCCTCTTCTTTTTTAGTCGCTTTTGCTCCTACTTTTACCAGACTGTAAGGTTTTTTCTTATCTTGCTCACTACGTATTTGATCATATGTTTCATATAAATTAGGATTTGCAGCTAATATTTCATCTGTTATCTGTTCTGCAATCGGTCTCTGTTCGGTTACTTGTTGAAGAGCTTTAATTAGTGGAGCTACATTTACAGGTGTATCTAAATTTGCTTCTTTTAACAGTCTAAATAGAAGGTCAACACGACCCATCGGTGGTTCGTCCGGCATATCTATTACAATCGGTTTGACGGCTTCAAGTAGATATGACGCCAGCTCATAATGATTTCTGAATTTCCTTGTTTTCTCCCCGACCCTGGTTTCAACCGCCTTTTGTAGTCTTTGTAATGAGATCTCACCTGTCAGTACAAGACCATTCAATTCGTCGAGAATCGCGTACTCATCATCAGAAAGCTCACCGTGTATTGGTTTATATATCAGGTCGTGTTCTACTTCCGCCCAAGCATGCATTAATACCGATGCTACTTGAATCTCTATCGGTGTGTTCAAGTACCGGTGTTGTGATTTTGGAAGAATACTTTTCTTTAAATTAACAATGTAGTGAATGGCTGAATATCCTCTGAATTTCTTCTCGGGAATTGGTCTATAAGTCTTCGAATCTCTTGGGAATACCTTGGGAGGCCTAGTTAAATCAAACTGCGATTCAATGAATCTTCCCACTTCTTTTTGGTTACCTGGGAAATAGAGTGCTATTCTGACACCTGCTAAATCTGCAATATCTTTGTGAATTTCCTCAACAGAATTATATTTTACTTTTTCTGCTATTCTCTTTAAAAGCTTCTCCCGTAGTCTATCAGTGCGTTTTGCTCTATATGTTACGATTGATTTTATACCTAAAGAGTCTAGACCAGCCTCACATTGGCGGGCACATATTTGAGAAGCTTCTTGATACAAGTTTAACTTAAGGCGATAACTCTTTATATAATTATCAATCACACTCATCATTTTGGTACTATGCTAAACCCAATTTTTCAACTAGTCAATAGAAAAGGAGTAAATTATCTATTTTTCACATTATGACACTAGAGTATCTCCCCCCATCTCCTCCATTACCTCCGCAATCACAAATACCGAGCCGGCGGCGCAGATGAGGTCGCCGGATTTGGCTTGAGCCAGCGCCAGGCTCATGGCTGAGGCGACACTTTCCGCCACCTGCGGGGTTACGCCATGCTTTGAGAATTCATCCCGCAGCATCTCGGGGGCTACCGAACGAGGATGACGGGACCTGCAAACAATAACCTCACCGGTCAGAGACGATGCCTCGGCGACTATCCCGGCTACATCCTTGTCCGAGGAAACGCCAAGAACGAGGATTATACGGTCATAACTGAAATACTGCTTCAGTGCTTCACCCAGCTTTTTAACCGAATAAGCATTGTGGGCGCTGTCAACGATAACCCCGGGCTCCCGCCGCAGAACCTGGAGTCGTCCCGGCCAGTGCACCTGCTCCAGTCCGGCGGCAATATTTTCAGTTGATACCTTTGCTCCCATAGCAGCCAGAACCTCAACTGCCGCCACAGCCGCAGCCGCATTCTCCAGTTGATGCTCGCCGAGTAGAGGAATTTTTAAACCATATTCTCGCTCCAGTCCTTCTAAACGGAAAGACTGCCCATCAGGACTGGCGTCGCCCTTATGCCAGGTAACCTCGGTACCGACCCTTACCAGCCTCACCCCACTCTCCCGGCAGGTCCTCTCTATGACCGCCATTGCCTCGGGAAACTGGGGCGAGCACACTACGGTGCTACCCGGTTTGATGATGCCGGCTTTCTCGGCGGCTATCTTCGCCAGGGTATCACCCAGTACGTCCATATGGTCAAAGCTGATGGAGGTGATGACACAGACATCCGGCTTCACCACATTGGTGGCGTCAAGGCGTCCCCCCAGTCCCGTCTCCAGAACCTGATAATCCGCCCCTATCTCCCGGAAATAGGCAAATGCCAGCGCCGTCAGTATCTCAAAGGTAGTGAGCTCCCCGATGTCACCGAGGTTTACAGCCTCAACTTCAGGCTTCAGGGACTCAATCAGGCTGGCGAAGGCGTCCTCGGCAATTGGTTGCCCATCAGCCTGAATCCTCTCGGTGAAGGAAAACAGGTGCGGCGAGGTATAAAGTCCCACCCGGTAGCCAGCCTGTTTCAGGATTGAGGCAATCATGGCGGCGGTGCTCCCTTTCCCCTTGGTGCCGGCGACATGCACCGACCTGGCGGCATTCTGGGGATTGCCCAGCCTTTCCAGAAGCCTCTCAATACGCCTCAAGTCCCAGACAAGCGCCGAACGCGGCAACCTCTCATAGTCGGCAAAGCTTAAAATATAGTCCAGAGCTTCCTGGTAATTCATTTTTTAGCGCCTTTCTACCTATCATATCTTACCCTCTAAAGCGCATCAGGTAAAGACCATCATAACCGAAAATTCTTTAAAATTATCTTTATAAAGTATTGACAAATACTATATATTGTGGTATGGTATAAACCTCTGCACCATATAATGTGGAGGATGCTTGTGAATTGTCCCTATTGCGGGCACTATGACTCCAAGGTAATAGACTCTCGGGATGTCAATGACGGCATACGCCGGCGGCGTCAGTGCCTGAAATGCAACTCCCGCTTCACCACCTATGAGCGACTGCAGCCAGCCAGTCTGTTTGTGATTAAGAAAGACCAGAGGCGCGAGGAGTTCAGGCGGGAAAAACTGCTGACGGGCATCCGCAAAGCCTGTGAAAAAAGGCCGCTACCCAGCGGCACGGCGGATAAACTCGTGGATGACATAGAAGCCGAGCTTTACCAGCTGGGCAAAACCGAGATGCCCAGCGCCGTTATCGGTGACATGGTGATGGCAAACCTGAAAAACCTGGACCATATTGCCTATCTCCGCTTTGCCAGCGTTTACCGCGAGTTTGCCGACATTACGACACTGAAAGAGGAGATAGATTCCCTAGCCACCACGACGGCAGTTCACCCTGCCGACCAGTTGCCACTGCTCCCGCCTGAAGAGATGGCGGCGGTGAAGAATCAGCGGAGGAGGCGGCGATGAATACCGAAAACAAACCGGGAAGTCGCAAATCCAATCCTCTCAACCGCAGCCAGGTCGCCCGGGTTGTCTTTGCCAATGCCGAGTCCATGGGCATACGGGACCGGAAGCTGGTGGAACGGCTGACCACCCAGGTTATTGAGCGCCTGGAAAAAGCTCAGACGAAATACACACAGACTTTACCGGGTATGGAAGACCTCGTGGCAAAGCGCCCCAGCCGCCTGCAGCGACTGCCGACCGAGGCTGAAATTGAGGCTATGGTGAGAGAAGTCCTGGATGCCGAAAAACCAGTACAGAAAGAGGAGGGTATAGCAGAAATGGAAGCAAATATCAACCTGAAGCCAAAAGAAGAAACCACACCTGGCATAAACCTTACCGAGACGGCTCTTCATGTACTGGAAAGAAGGTACCTGAAAAAAGACAAGCAGGGAAATGTCGTCGAGACCCCAGAGCAGATGTTCCGCCGGGTGGCACGGGCTATCGCCTCGGCAGAGCTTATCTACGACTCTAAAGCCGACACCAAGGCTACGGAAGATGAATTCTACCGGTTGATGGCTAATCTGGATTTCCTGCCAAACTCCCCGACGCTGATGAATGCCGGCAGGGAGCTGGGTCAGCTGTCAGCCTGCTTTGTCCTCCCCATTAAGGATTCCATGGAGTCCATCTTTGATGCCGTCAAATACACCGCTCTCATCCACAAGAGCGGCGGCGGTACCGGTTTCTCCTTCTCACAACTGAGACCCGAACGGGACAGGGTCGGCTCTACCGGGGGCATCGCCAGCGGCCCCGTCTCCTTCATCAAAGCATTTGATACCGCTACCGATGTTATCAAGCAGGGGGGGACGCGCCGCGGCGCCAATATGGGCATTCTCAACGTTGACCACCCGGACATATTGAAGTTCATTACCGCCAAAGAGGACATGAAAGCCCTGAACAACTTTAATATCTCCGTGGCGCTGACCGCCAAGTTTATGGAAGCGGTTAACGCAGGCACCGATTATGACCTGGTGAATCCGCGCACCAAGGAGAGCGTCGGCAGGCTTAATGCCAAGGAGGTCTTTGACCAAATAGGGGACATGGCCTGGAAGACAGGTGAACCCGGTATTGTCTTTATCGACCGCATCAACGATGATAACCCCACGCCGCACCTCGGCAGGATTGAGAGCACCAATCCCTGCGGCGAGCAGCCCCTGCTCCCCTACGAATCGTGCAACCTGGCTTCTATAAATCTAGCCAAGATGGTGCGGGACACCAACGGGGCTGCCGAGATTGACTACCCCAGGCTGGCACGAACGGTGAGGAGTGCCGTCAGATTCCTGGATAATGTTATTGATGTCAACAAGTTCCCCCTGAAGCAGATTGAAGAAAAGACCAAGTTGACCCGGAAAATAGGGCTTGGTGTGATGGGCTTTGCCGATATGCTGGTCAGTCTCGGAATTCCCTACGATTCCGAAGAGGCGCTGAAAGTGGCCGAGCAAGTGATGGCTGACATATCTAATGAGGCAAACGAAGCCTCTATAGAACTGGCAAAAGAAAGAGGTGTCTTCCCCGCCTTTGAGGGGAGCAAGTATGCTGATGAGAATCTCAGGGTAAGGAACGCCACCCGCACCACCATCGCCCCCACCGGCACGCTGAGCATGATAGCCGGCTGCTCCAGCGGTATTGAGCCTCTCTTTGCCCTGAGCTATACCAAGACCGTCCTCGACGGCACCCCGTTCGTCGAGGTAAATCCCTATTTTGAAGAGGCGGCCAGGAATGGAGGCTTCTACTCCGAAGAGTTGATGAAGAAGCTGGCTGACGGAACTCACCTCGGTGATATTGACGGTGTGCCTGAAGAAATCAAGCGGCTTTTCGTTACCGCTCATGAAATAACACCGGAATGGCATGTTAAAATGCAGGCTGCCTTCCAGAAGTCTACTCATAACGCCGTATCCAAAACAATCAACTTCCCGCATGCGGCCACCCGGGACGATGTTGCCCGAGCTTACCGGCTCGCTTACGAGGAGGGGCTGAAAGGGATTACCATCTACCGTGACCGGAGCCGCGACATGCAGGTTCTGACCACCGGCAATAAAGAGCCAAAAACGGAAGAAAGCGCGACACGTACCCCCCGCAAGAGGGCGAAAGTAACCACGGGTATTACGGAAAGAGTAAACACCGGCTGTGGCGCTCTCTATATATCGGTGAACTCTGATGAGTACGGGATTTGCGAAGTCTTCTCAAATCTGGGCAAAGCCGGGGGCTGCGCCTCCGCCCAGCTTGAGGCTACCTGCCGTCTCATATCACTGGCGCTCAGGTCTGGCGTGGACGTTGCCTCGGTGGTGAAGCAGCTAAGAGGCATCCGCTGTCCGTCAATCGCCTGGGAGCAGGGCAAGTCCATCCTCTCCTGCGCCGATGCCATCGCCAGCGTCCTAGAGAAACACGTCAGCAGTGACGACAAGCCCAGGCTGGAGGACTACGGCCTGGCCAAGAACCTGGCGGGGCAGTGCCCCGAGTGCAGCAATATGCTCATCTACCAGGAAGGCTGCTACCACTGCCTGGCTTGCGGGTATACGAAGTGCTAGGAGGAAATGTGATATAATTTTATAAAGGTAAGCTAAAACCGCCGTTGGGTAGCCGAAAAATGAATTGAAAATTATAGTGAAGATCAATGTAAAAACCAAAAAATTTTATTTAACAATAACAGAAATACCAATTGTTCAAATACTGACCTTAATTTTCATATGGATTAATTGGTGACCTATCCCCCCACCCCCTCCCTTCCCTTGTAATCTTTTCCCACCCTAGCCGCCCTCGCAGCATCTAAGGCTTATCCCTCAACAGATACCTCCCCACCCCCAAAGCAGGGAGTCTGAGAGGGGCGCCAGCCCCTCTTTCTTTTTCTTCCCCCTTCCCCTAGGAGGGGAAGGGGGATAAAGGGGGATGGGGACATTCCACAAAGCACACAGGGGGTTAATCACCAAAAATAAAAGATAACACCTTTGACACCCCCACACGCCAATGCTATCATTATTCCATTGGAGTAGTTTCGTGTTAGTGGGGTGATGGTCTATGTCAATGACCGCTGTGTACCTGATACTTTTTATAGTTTGTCTGTTGCTGTCCGCCTTCTTCTCCAGCTCGGAGACATCCTTTACCGCCCTGCAGAGGATAAGGCTGGAGCACCTGCTCAGCACCAAAGTGAAGGGAGCTAACCGGGTAGCCCGGATGCTTGAGCGCCCGGAGAAGCTCCTGTCCACTATCCTGCTGGGTAATAATTTCGTGAATACCTCCGCCGCCGCCCTGGGCACCGTACTGGCTGTCTCAATCTGGGGCGAGCAGGGAGTCCTCATTGCCACCATATGCGTTACCGTTGTGCTCCTGATATTTGCCGAGACTACCCCCAAGACAGTAGCCACCCGGCATGCCGAGAGGCTGGCGCTGCTATTTGCCCGACCGCTGGGATTAATCGCCTGGCTGCTCACTCCCTTCGTGCTGGCGCTGAGCTGGATAGCCTCGGGGTTCGCCAGGATTATCGGCGGGGCACCGGTGCCCAGGTCATTAGCCAGCGCCGAGGAAATCCGCACCATGATAT
>CAYWAU010000100.1:0-7147 GCA_964456395.1 uncultured Dehalococcoidaceae bacterium | reverse complement strand
ATGGTCACCTGGCATTGTCCCAAGGCAGGTGGCAGGGCGATTATTAACGTGCTGGCCAAGCGTTGTAAAGCCCTGGGTATCCAGTTAGTTTCCCAGGCCAGGGCAACGAAAATCTTGCTCAATGAGAAGGGAAACGTGAACGGGGTTCTGGCAAAAAGGAAAAGGAAGCAGCTTCAAGTTATGGCTAGGAGCGTTATTATCGCCAGTGGTGGATTTGCCGGAAACAAACAACTATTGAAAAAATACAGCCCATCGTATACGGAAAATATATACCGCATCGGCTTACCTCATATGGGAGATGGCATTCTGATGGCCATTGAAGCCGGAGCCGATACGGATGGACTGGGAACACT
Organism: uncultured Dehalococcoidaceae bacterium; assembly: GCA_964456395.1. Lineage (GTDB taxonomy): Bacteria > Chloroflexota > Dehalococcoidia > Dehalococcoidales > RBG-16-60-22 > CAYWAU01. Next base: position 6,794 of record CAYWAU010000100.1, on the reverse strand, counting down.
GCACATGACCGGGCCGGGCTTCCCCTACTCTCGTATTTTATCCGGCCTGACCCTTGAGCCTAACACGGTCTGGGTAAACAAGAAAGGGAAACGGTTCAGCGACGAAGGCACCGGTATTAAATCATTTGAAGCCGTTAATGCACAAATGCGGCAGCCGGATATGATGTCCTTTACTCTCTTTGATACCGGAATAAAGCAGTTCCTGGTTGACAACGGATTTACCAAAGGCATGGGCTCACTGTATCGGGCCCACAAGGTTAAGGCAGGTGACTGGCTGAAGGAACTAGAGCTAGAAGCCGAGAAGGGGACGGTAAAGATATCTGATTCCTGGGATGAGATTGCCAGCTGGATGGGAGTCGCCGCCAGGGTGCTAAAGGGCACTGTAGAAGAGTACAATGAGGTTTGTAAACACGGTTATGACCCAATCTTCGGCAAGGACCGGGTGTATCTAAAGCCCCTGCGCACCCCTCCCTATTATGCCGTGAGAAGCTTCCCCGGCATGCTGACCACGATGGGCGGTCTCAAAATAAACGAGCACATGGAGGTAATTGATAAACACGATAACCCCATCCCCGGGCTTTTTTCCGGCGGCAGTGATACCGGGGGTTGGGAACCGGATACCTATAATATCAATCTTGCGGGAAGTACGATGGGCTTTGCCATTAACTCGGGCCGCATTGCCGGCGAAAATGCCGCCAGATATGTCGCGGCAGGCATAAAATAAGAAGAATAAATGTCTTGAAGAGGGTTTTATGAAAACAAGAATAACGGAATTGTTTGGGATTCAACACCCTATTATCCAATCTCCGATGGCAACGGTGGGTCGCGCGCCTCTGGTTATAGCCACCTGTAATGCTGGAGGACTGGGGCTTTTTGCACCTCCGGGATTAACCCCGGAGCAGGCACGGCAACAAATCCGCGAGATAAAAGAAAAGACCAATGGCAAGCCCTTCGGCGTTAATATAATGCCCCTTATGCCCAAGGTCAGGGACCTTATACAGGTGATAATAGAGGAAGAAGTGCCGGTATGGACTTCCGCCTTCAGGAACCCACTTACCTTTTTCAATATTAAGAAACCCGATAATGTGACTTTTATACCTGCGGTAGGTAATGCCAGGCAAGCGTTGAGTGTGGAGAGGCACGGGGCGGATGCCGTAATAGTGCAGAGCTGGGAATCTGGAGGGCATCCCAGCCTGATAGCGTCTTCAGTTTTGATTCCCGAAGTAGCTAAAGCCGTCAAGATTCCGATAGTCGTGGCCGGCGGCTTCTGTGATGGCAAAGGTCTGGTAGCGGCTCTAGCCCTGGGAGCTGAAGGCATCGCTATGGGCACAAGATTCGCTATTACACAGGAGAGCCCGTTACCCGACGAGCTTAAATTGAAGTACATTGAAGCAAAAGATACAGATGCTGCCCTTAGTGCTATCTGGGACGGCATGCCCCTGAGGGCTATCAGCCAGATGCGGCGGTACCGCGGATGGTGGACACACCCCTGGGACGTTATACCCAACGTACTTGCCACCAAAAAGGAGTTCAATGCAAGCTGGAAAGAGATGATGGAAAATGCCAAATACATCAGGCAAATGCGCTGTTCAGCCGCTCAATTTGCCACCGGAATGGCAATGTTTCGCAAGGCAGCCGAAACCGGCGATATTACCAAAGCTTTTTCTCCTGCGGGACAGGTGGTTGGCTTAATTGAAGATATTCCTACCTGCCGCGAACTTATAGAGCGGACGGTCGCCGAAGCCGAGCAGACCATCAGAAGCCTGTACAATAGAGTATCCAACCAGTCTGGATAAAGTCCGAGATACCTGCCAATACTGAAAATTGACATTATGTGAGGAAATAGCCTATTGTACATGTAAACGCTACCAGACAAAAAGGAAGAAAGAAAATGGCTGAAAAAAATACGAGAAAGCGGAAATATTCAAATAGCATCAAACTACAACATAAAAAGTAAAAGGAGGTAATAAGAAATGTCCAAAGAGTTACCCCATGGTTATAACGGTAAAATTCTGAGAGTGAACCTCTCCAACAAAACTGCCAAGGCAGAAGCAATTGATGCCCTGTTTTGCCGACGATACATCGGTGGCGCGGGATTTATCACCTACTACCTGTGGGAGGAATTGAAGCCGGGAATCGACCCCTTATCCCCCGATAACAAGCTGGTCTTTGCTCTGGGACCGATAACAGGACTGCAATTACCTGGCGCCGCTCGCCACAGCGTTGGTGCTAAATCACCCCTGACCGGGGGTATCGCCAAAGCAGAGTCTGGCGGTTTCTGGTCGGCCGAACTCAAGCGTGCCGGCTATGACGCTATTATCGTCGAGGGCAAGGCTGAGAAACCGGCCTACCTGTGGATACAGGACGGGGAAGCCAGTATCAGGGATGCCAGTCACCTCTGGGGTAAGGAAACCAAGGAGACGCAGGAAGCCATAAGAGCCGAACTGGGTGACAACCGCGTACAGGTGGCGCTAATCGGACCCGGGGGAGAGAATAAGGTACGTTATGCCTGTATTATGCACGGCCTCCATGACGCCGCAGCCAGAGGTGGGGTTGGAGCCGTAATGGGCTCGAAAAACCTCAAGGCAATCGCTGTCAGAGGGCACAAGCTGCCGAAATTAGCTGACAACGAGCGAATCAAGGAAATAAGGCAGCAGGTGTTGGGCCAATTACACGGACACTGGCTTTCAGAATTCGGCACGGGCGGTCCCGACTTGCCACCTCTGGAGGCGATAGGGAATCTACCGGTACGCAATTTCCGCGATGGGCTATTCCCCGAGGTAGAGCAGATACACGCCGGCGTGATGAAAGATAATTTCGGTGTCGGCATGGAGGGCTGCTATGCCTGTCCGGTGCGCTGTAAGAAAATGTTTCAATTTGATGAACCATACCGTGTGGATGCCGCCTACGGCGGACCGGAATATGAATCCATCGCGGCACTGGGTTCCGACTGCGGGATAGTCAATATCAAAGCCATCATCAGAGCTAACGAGCGGTGCGGCGCCTATTCACTGGATACGATTTCAACAGGCGGTACAATTGCCTTCGCCATGGAGTGCTTTGAGAAAGGGTTATTGACCACCAAGGACACCGACGGCATCGAACTGAGATTCGGCAATGACGAAGCTGTGCTTAAAGTCATTGATTTGATTGCCAGACGCCAGGGTTTTGGCAACCTGCTGGCTGAGGGAAGCGCCCGCATGGCTGAGAAAATCGGCAAGGGCTCAGCCGATTTTGCCATGCAGGTCAAAGGACTGGAATGCGGGATGCACGAACCGCGATTATCGGCAGGACTTGGCCTTGGTTTCATGACCAATCCTGCTGGCGCCGACCACTGCGCCAACTTGCTGGACGTGATGTTTATGGCTGAGCCAGTGATTAAGAATCTGCATCACCTGGGAATTTTTGAAACTATACCATCTGATGAAATTAGCCCACGCAAAGTAGCCGCCTTCAGGTTGGTACAGCTTAAGAAGATATTTGATGATTGCTCAGCTGTATGTATGTTCCTGGAGTACAGCTTAGATAAGCAGGCCGAACTGATAAAAGCGGCTACGGGATGGGAAACGGGTGCCATAGAGCTAATAAGGGTAGCCGAGAGAGTTATGACGATAGCAAAGTTGTTCAATATCCGGGAAGGTTTTTCCGCGGCTGATGATGCATTACCAGAGCGCTTCTTCCAGCCCAAGACCGATGGCGTTCTGGCCAAAAAGGTTCCGTTTGACAGGGCGGACATGGAGAAGGCTAAGAGCTATTACTATGCCTTGATGGGATGGGATGCCCAGGGAGTACCCCTACCAGAAAAGGTGGCAGAGCTTGGCATTGAGTAGGCTAGGTAATACTGCCTGGCTTGGTGACAGCTGTTTAGGTAAGGTGAACTGTTCCCGTACTGAGGAAACAGGGAGCTTCATCTAAGCCGTTGAAAACATTACTCCTGTCACAATAAACGCTGGCAGGAGTAACTTTTTCCAGCCTGCCGAGGCCGTGGGTTTTATATGTATCTACCATAGAACTTTCTAGCTAACAAAGGGGGTCAACGATAATGAGCAGTATATCTCAGGAGTTAGCTAGTTTTGCGGTTGATACCAGATACGAGGACCTGCCAGCATACGTGGTGGACGAGACCAGGTATCTTCTTCTGGACTCTATGGGATGCGCCCTTTCTTCAATCACAACGGACAGAGGCAAGATGTCCATAGCGCTGGCCAGAAGACTGGGCGGACCGCCGGAGTCGTCAATAATCGGCACCAGCGATAAGGTCTCCTGTTCTAACGCTGCCTTCGTCAACGGCGAGTTGATTAATACCACGGATTATGATGCTCTCCCACCGGGCAGGCATTCACCACCGTATATCATCCCGCCACCGCTGGCTGTCGCCGAGAGCATCGGGGCATCCGGTAATAACCTGATTCTGGCTATGGCACTGGGGTTCGAAATTGCGGGCAGGCTCTCCGATACCCTGAGAGGGCCAGGAGGCGGCTTTTCCGGTCCTGAAGGTCAAAACTTTGACTGGGGAGAGCGTGAGGGACATGCCTACACCAATTTTGGTTCCGCCGCCGGAGCCGGCAGGCTCCTCAAGCTTGACCGGGATAAAATGACACACGCCCTGGGCATAGCCGGTCACCTGTGTCAGGTACTGACTCTTGTGAGATATACATTCGGTGACCAGCGGCCTATGACCAAATACGGCGTACCGGGATGGCAGAACACCGGAGCCATCAATGCGGTGCTGCTTGCCGAAATGGGCTATATGGGAGATACAACCATATTTGATTCAGAACACGGGTTCTGGAAGCTCTGCGGCTATGACTACTGGAATCCGGACGGCATAACGGCGGACCTGGGTAAGAAATGGATTTTCACCAGCGTTATGTATAAACCGTACCCCTGCTGCCGAATGCTCCACGGTGCTATAGACTGCCTCTACAGCATTATTGACGGCAACAACATCATGCCCAAGGAGATAGAAAGCATTAAGGCTTACTGTCACCCGACTGTAGAGCAGCCCTGCTTTACCAACCCGGGAGTAGAAAATGTCGTTGGTGCCCAGTTCAACTCAAAATACGTCCTGTCCGTCGTCGCTAACAGGGTCAAAATAGGCGTGGAATGGCAGGACACCGAGACCATGAAAGACCCGAAGATACTTGAATTCATGAAGAAGGTCACCTGCGTGGCTCATCCCGAACACGGGAAACAGTTTCTAAAAGACCCGACCATCTCTCTCAATAAGGTTGAGGTTGTCGCCAGAGGAAAGACATTCACTGAAGAGAGCACCAAAGTCCGCGGCACTCCCGGCACGGAGTATGCCATGACCCGCGAGGAACTGGTAGACAAGTTCCGACACAATGCGTCCAGGATTCTAACCCGGCCAAAAACCGATAGCGCGGTAAATGCAATGTTGAATCTGGAGAAACTGGCGAATGTCTCGGAACTCATGAAGCAACTTACCCCGTAAGGAATGTAAACAAAGGAAAGAAGGAGGCGAATGTTCGGCAGGGCAAGATTTGACAGACTACTGGAACCTTATCACATCGGGAGGGTACAGACCAGGAACCGGATAGTAAAGACGGCTGCCGGGACGCGCTACACCCATAATGATGATATTCATTTGAGCGAGACAGCCAGGGCCTTCTACGAAGCATTGGCCAGAGGTGGGGTAGGCATGCTGGTAGTGGAATCCCCGGCCATTGATTTTCCTTTGGGCGTAACTAACATCCGGCGGTTTCGCATTGACGATGACAGATACATTCCCCTCTTCAGTGAACTGACTCAGGTTATCCACAAACATGGCTGCCCCACATTTCTACAGCTGTACCATTCTGGACCCTGGCATAAAAAGGACCTTTTTGGTCTTCAGCCGGTAGCCGCTTCAGCCGTCGATATGAGTTCAGAACTGGATAGACCCAAGGACCCGCCCAGGGCGTTAACCATCCCTGAAATTGAAGGGATAGTGGATAAGTTCGCCAGTGCCGCTGAGCGGGCTCAGAAGGCTGGATTTGACGGCGTAGAGATAAACGGCAGTTCCAGTCACCTAATCGCTTCCTTCCTGTCTCCCTTCTGGAATAAACGCCAGGATGCCTATGGTCCCGGAAACCTGGAAAGCAGAGCCCGGCTCCTGTTAGAAATCCTGCGGGAAACAAAAAAGCGCGTGGGGACAGACTTTCCGGTCAGTGTCCTTATTGGTGGCGTTGAAGTTGGAGGAGAAAACGAGAGCCTGAATTATGAAGAGGGTCAAAAACTGGCTCGAATGCTGGAAGAAGCCGGCGCTGCTGCCATCCATGTGAGGTTTTACTGGCACGGACTCGACCTTGCCTCGATACACCCTGAGTCACTTTTCTATCCCGAATCTCTTATCCCTTTGAAGTCATTCCCCAAGCTACTTGATTGGAGCCATAGAGGGACGGGAGTTAATCTGCCCTTAGCCGCCGCCATCAAAAAGGCGGTCTCTATACCGGTTATCACCGTAGGCAGGCTCGACCCCGCGCTCGGGGAGAAAGCCCTGCGAGAGGGCAAGGTCGACTTTATTGGTTTGTGCCGGCGTATCATGGCTGACCCGGAACTGCCCAATAAGCTCGCCTCGGGAAGACTGGACGATATCAGACCATGCCTGGCCTGCAAGGAATGCATGAGAGCCTACAATCAGATTGTACGATGCCGGGTGAACGCTGCTTTAGGAACGGAGCAACAATACGTAATCAAAAAAGCAGATAAGAAGAAAAGGGTGCTGGTGGTTGGCGGCGGACCGGCCGGCATGGAGGCGGCCCGAGTGGCGGCGTTGAGGGGACACGAGGTAA
>CAYWAU010000099.1:0-7157 GCA_964456395.1 uncultured Dehalococcoidaceae bacterium | reverse complement strand
AACAAAAGGGCGGATTGTGACTGTTTGTAGTTGCGATGTTGGGTAGGGAGAGATTCCTGTTATCATTATGATATGTCCTGAAATCGTGATATGATTAAATCCAAATTTACTTTGATGAGGCTAAACCATAATCAACAAGAGCTTTGAAAACATTACAAACGTACCACAAGACGATTATGTACAAGGAGGGGCTGGATGGGAGCCATGTCTCAAGATGAATACGACAAGATTATAGCCGAGCTTCAAGCCAACAGAACCAGGCTGGCAGAATTTGAAGAGAGGGCTTATGCCGGACCATACAAAGCAAGATGGTGGTTTACCAAACGAAGACAGACCGATCTGGAGAAAAGGCTATACCCTGAGAAGCATTTTGATGACCTGCCTGGATGCAGTCTTCCCGAAGGCATCCTTGTCGAAAGAGATGTTCCTGTCGAGATGAGTGACGGCGTTAAACTGGCCGCCAATGTTTTCCGTCCTGATAAGCCGGGTAGATTTCCCGTAATCATGGCTTTTACTCCCTATAGCAAAGACTATTATGGTCAACACGATGATTTTGGTTGCTCGGAAATGACTCCTTTTGAGGCTCCAGACCCGGGTTACTGGGTACCTAACGGCTATGTGATGATTCATATTGACGATAGGGGGAACGGCAGGTCGCCGGGTGTAGGAACGGGTGGCACGTATGACCTCTATGATGGAGTAGAATGGGCCGCCAAGCAGGAGTGGAGCAACGGAAACGTCGGTATGTTGGGGCATTCTGCACTGGCGATGCGTCAATGGGAAGTAGCCTCCATGGAGGAGCCGCCACCACACCTGAAAGCCATTATTCCTTGGGGAGGATTTAATGACACGGCCAGAGATAACAATTTTCCCGGAGGTATCCCTGAAACGGAATTCAACCCCGGTCGTGGAGAGAACATACCATTATGGCAGAAAGATTTCCAACCAGAGGAAAGACCACCCCTGAGGCAGTATCAGCAACTATTACCTGCTGTATTACAGAACCCTCCGAAACTGGAAAATATCAAGGTGCCGATGCTTATCGGCTCCAGCTGGATAGACTATTATGTCCACCTTCAGGGGAATTTCCGCGGCTGGCTAAGAGCTTCTTCGCAATACAAGTGGCTTTATACCTATAGCCTGCGAAAGTGGCAAGGACTATATACCCCTATTGAGGCCAGGGACATGCAACGGAAATTCTTCGACCATTTCCTTAAAGGCATTGGCAGCGGCATAATGGAGATACCCAGAGTCCGCCTGTCAGTCCAAGACAAGCTGCTGGATTTCAAAGTCCGCTACGAGAGGGATTTTCCCCTCCATCGGACGGATTATAAAACCTATTATCTTGACGCCCGTGATGGCACTCTGAGTCTTAATAAAACGGAAGTTACGGCGAAAACCACGTATGATTCTGCCGTATCTCCCGTGAGCCAGATTATTCGCCAGGAATACAGGATAGGACCTGAGGGTAAAGCGTCGTTCCAGATTATCTTTGATGAGGAAACGGAAATAACCGGCTTCATGAAACTCAAGCTCTGGGTTTCCCCCGAGGATGCCGATGACATGGACATTTTTATTACCGTGAGAAAATATAATGCTGACGGGCATCAGGTATGTTTTGACGCTGATGGCGCTCCGGGGCGAATGCCTGTGGCTCTGGGATGGCTGCGGCTATCTAAAAGACAACTGAATGAAGAGCTATCCCAACCATGGCTGCCGGTCCAGGAGTCTGTCATACCGGGTGAACCCGAACAAAAGGTGAAGCCTGGTGAGATAGTCCCGTGCGAAATAGCGATATGGCCTTCTTGTACATTGTTTCACGTCGGTGAGAAATTAGTTTTAGATATATCCGGGAAATACGGAGTTAAGGATGACTTGCTGAGAGGTTACAATGACCTTATAAATAAAGGCAGGCACACAATCTATACCGGGGGTAAATATGACTCTTATCTTCTGGTGCCGATAATCCCCGAGGCCAAAAGTTACAGTACATACGGCGGGAGGCAGGTTGCTGAAGAATAGAGAAGGTTCTGTCTATTGTACACTTCAGCTCCACCATAATGTGCGATATGTTGTACCTTTTCCACATATTCTCAGGAACTCCTATCTGATGCCCACGGTATTGAGTAACTCTTAACGACTTCTTTTGCATTAACTTTGACTTCTTTAACGAAACCACGGATAAAGAAGAACCGGACAAAGAATTACTGGATTTCACTCCCACTATTTTTATCATCCAATTTGGAAAATATTCCCAACGGGTAAAGTGAAAGCTGTATAAGCCTTCTTAGGTAATTCGCACAACGTTACGATAATATTTCAGCCAGAGTAGCTCCCTGTAAGTCAACAATTGCTGCTCCACCGTCTATAACCACTTCAGAACCAGTCATAAAAGATGAGTCATCACTGGCCAGGTAACTACATAGTCCGGCAATTTCATCAGGCTCGGCTGCCCGCCGTAAAGGTACGTTTCTGGTAAAATATTTGTAGCCGCCTTCAATATCAGTACCAAGCTTTTCAGCAATCGGGGATACCAGCGTTTTATTCATATCTGTTCTGGTGCCGCCGGGGCAGACGGCATTGCAGCGTATCTTCTGAGGCCCATAGTCCATCGCAACCTGTTTTGTCAGCATAATGATAGCAGCTTTCGTGGTACAGTACGCAGGCATACCCGGCAGGCAACGTATTCCACCCAGAGAAGAGATGTTTATTATCGAGCCGCCGCCGTTATCTATCATATGAGGGATAATTTCCTTCATCAGAAGGAAAGGCGCGGTAAGATTGGTATCAAGTGCATTCCGCCACTCATCCGGGTCGAGTTCGGTTACACTTCCCATTGCTTCGATAGCGGCGTCGTTTACCAGGATATCCAGTTTTCCACCGAATTCCAGCGCAGCGGTTACTATTCGTTTAATGTCTTCGTATTTCCTTACATCACCAGGGCATAATATAACCGAATCTTTCGGTAATGATGCAGCCGTTTCTTCCAGTTTTTCACGCCGGCGTCCTGCGATACAAACTTTCGCCCCGTCCTGCACGAATCTTCTGGTAATAGCTGCTCCGATGCCGGTACCTCCACCTGTGACTAAAGCCATTTTCCCATTCAGTTTCATTTTGTTATCTCCTGTATTAATGATTCAAAATATGGAGTGAGAAAACTGCTTCGGAAAATCTTTTTTCGAAACAGCCTTCAATAAGCAATTTCGGTTTTTTCATAAGTTTAATTCTGATATATAAACAACACGACTTAAGCCCGGTTACTATTTGAGTTTCCGGTTGAGGTGCGGGTGAGTCGGACTCTCCCTGAAACAAAGCAGCACTTTGTTTAGTATAAATCAGGATTCTGCTTTAACTCCTGTACTCCACCACCTCTCTAATCGCTTTACCGATTTTCTCTTTATCGGGAATGGCATATTTTTCCAGCGGCGGGCTGAACGGCACGGGCACGTCAAGACCGCAGACACGACTTACAGGAGCTTTCAGTACCCTGAATGTATCCGGATCCTCCACTACTACCGAAAGGATTTCAGCCGCCGCACTGGCGGTCCGGCAAGCTTCGTCTACCACCACCAGCCTGCCTGTTTTCGCCACGGAATTCCTTATTGTCTCCACGTCCATTGGTACCAGAGTCCGCGGGTCGATTAATTCAACCGAAATCCCCTGCTTCTCCGCCTCTTCGGCGGCCGCCAGGGCTTCGTAAACCATCAATGAAAAGGCAACCACCGTCACATCGATTCCTTCTTTCTTAATCGCCGCCTGACCGAACGGAATCAGATATTCCTCTTCCGGCACTTCTCCTTCCACCATGCCCAGTTCCATATGCTCGAACGATATCACCGGGTTATTATCCCTGAGAGCCGTCTTCAGCAATCCCTTGACATCGTAGGGAGTCGAAGGGATGATTATCTTCAGGCCGGCTGCATTCATATACATGGAATACGGATTCACCGAGTGTTGTGCGGCGGCAGATGCGCCGAGTCCGTTCCGCTGCCGGTAAAGAATGGGGAACTTCGCCTGGGCACCGAACATGTAGGTAATCTTGGCTGCCTGATTGACGAGCTGGTCGAAAGAACAAAAGGCAAAGGTTGCCATTCTCAGGTCAGCTACCGTCCTGAACCCGGAACCCGCCAGCCCTATTGCCGCTCCGACGAAGCCTGATTCTGCAATCGGTGTCATCCGTACCCGTTCGCCGCCGAATTCATCGAACAGCTCCGGGTGGATATCCTCCGCTATGTGGATTGTTTTATCATTCCTGCGGAATTCTTCCAGCAAGGCTTCTACAGATGCCTCATTATAGGTTATCTTTCTCATCTGTTACTTCCTCCGGTTATTTTCGTATCTAAGTGGAATAGACATCTTCCAGAGCTTCCTCGGGCTCAGGGAAAGGGCTTTCCTCGGCATATTTCACAGCTTCTTCTATCCGTGCCAGTATGCCGTCATCTATATCCCTTATTTCCTGCTCCGTCAGTATTTCCATATCCAGCAGCCGCTTTTCCATTGAGGCTATCGGACACTTACTTTTCCATCCTTCCAGTTCTTCTTTCGGGCGCGGATCCGGCAGCGGTGTCGCTTCAAAATGCTCGTGCCAGCGGTAGGTCTTACATTCCAGCAGTACCGGGCCTCCGCCTTCACGGGTTTTCGCCACCAGTTCTCTGGCAACTTCATTGACCGCAACAACGTCATTCCCGTCCACGACCACTCCCGGCATACCATAGGACTCAGCTTTCTTGTAGATGTCCTGTATCGGGAGGGCAAACCGTGCTGGTGTGCCGGCGGCATACAGGTTATTTTCACAGACAAAGATGAGGGGGACTTTCCAGACCGAAGCCAGGCTCATTGCTTCGTGAAACTCGCCTTCCTGTGAAGCGCCGTCACCAAAAAACACCGCTGCAATCCTACCATCCTTTTCAAGCTGGGCGGCATATGCTGCCCCTACGGCTATGGGAAGTCCCGCTCCGACAATCCCGTTGGCGCCCAGCATTCCTATACTGAAATCGGCAATATGCATCGAACCGCCTTTGCCCTTACAGTAGCCGGTCTTTTTTCCGAATATTTCCGCCATCATCCGCTTAATATCTGCCCCCTTGGCTATCGAGTGCCCGTGCCCCCGATGGCTGCTGACGATTCTATCGTCAATCCTGAGATTATTACAGACACCGGTAGCTATCGCTTCTTGGCCAATATAGAGATGGACATACCCCAGTACATTACCGGCTGCATATTCCTTCGATACTCTCTCCTCAAAGCGGCGGATGGTCAACATCGTCCGAAAAAGCTTTATGAGTTCGTTCTTGTCAGTTTCCATTCATTCACTCCTCGTAAATCTACTAAAACCGGCATGAAAGGCAGGCTAACCTCGAAGCGGGTTCAGTCCCGCTTTCGTGCTGGCATCATTGATATGAATTAATACTGCTTCTTCAAGGGGTATGAGAGAAAATCCGTAATTTTCTTTCGCTCTTAGGCTACTCACTTTCCACGGTATCCTGTACTTCTCCCCTGTTAAAACCCTGGTGTGAACATAGATCTTAAGGGTAATTTGTAAGAATTCTATTACCTGTACCAGGTAAAAGTCAAAAAATGACTATGGAAAATAGATGGTTCTGTTTGCATTTGGTGGTTTATTATTACCTATCCCCTGTATCCCCTTTCCTGCCAGAACCACCGGTATTTGCTGAGAGCCTTTCCTGGCAGGAAAGGGGAGTTAAGGAGAGAGGGGGCTCCGCCCCCTCTCGTAAATTCTCTCCCCCTCTCACGCAAGATAATATTTACATAGCATAATAAGGTGCTGCGTGAGAGGGGGATTAAAGGGGTGAGGATGAAAAACAACCAAAACCGAATAGTACCAAATAGATTATAACTAGACATAATTGAGATATTCATGTCAAAGGGAGTAAAATGTATAAAATTCCTGACTTTCACTGATTCGCCATCACGGAAAGCCAGGTATAATATCAATACGGGTACTATTACCCATCAATACTGATTTTGCTATCAGCCCATGTTCCGGCAGCAAATAAAGAAGGAATAATTTGGATAGCAGCTGGGAATTTAATCACTCCGGGGTATTTACCAATGATTTTAACCGGACCATTGCTTATTACAAGGAACTTGGCATTGCAGCCGATCTCCCCCGGACAGGGCCTTCGCGGAATCCGGAGGATGAAGTCTTCACAATTGAATTCGATGAAGTTCCAAATCTTTCCGTGCCTGACGGAGATCCTTTTCTTTACCTGTTATATATCGGAGACCTGGAGCTTGAAGTGTTGCATGCTCCTCAGGATATTCCTTACGGGGAAGCCCTGTCTTACCGCGAGGGAGTCAACCATTTCTGCATGAGTGTACCCGATATTGACAGTGAAACTAAGAAACTTGTCGGCAAAGGCATGCGGATTATCCAGGACTTCCATCTGAACGGTGTCCGTCTTGAGGACTACCTCGACACCCGTGAACCCGGCCATCTTCTCCTCTCCCTGAGGACACCGATGACAGACGATATGAAAAAGAGGAAAGCCGGAGCTGGAATAGTTAACTGGAAATTCCTCGGCCATACCGCGATAGTAAAAGACTTGGACAGGATAGTGGAGTTCTACCGGTATCTGGAAATTGCCGAATTTCAGTCCGAGACACTGTTCGATAGCAGCACGTTATCGGATGACCAGGTATATGGTAAACCTTCCAAGGCAACCTTTAGAGCCAGGACCAGGACTTGCAGGGTAGGTGATAGGCTGTCCCTGGAACTAGTCCAGCCCCTCGAGGGAGACTTTATCTACAGGGAGACCCTGTATCGGAGGGGCGAAGGTATAATGGACCTTACCTTCGCTGTGAATGACCTTGAAAAAGAGACGACCATGCTGGTGGACAAAGGTGTACCGGTAATCTTCAGAGGTAAACCTCAAGACGATGGCGCCTTTGCTCTATTCGATACTCGCAAAGACGGCGGCGATGTCCTGATAAAACTGGTGCAGGACTGAATGTTCTGACACAGTAACAGGGAACATTAATAGATAATACTAAACCGAACAATACCTATAGGATGCATATGATATAGCAGCTTGATGCATCACATTTGCTTGAAATGTGACTCCATATAGTCATCTATATTAATGTTTATATGAATAGCAACAGCAATTCAAAATACTTGACGTATATATGTATCC
>CAYWAU010000098.1:0-7166 GCA_964456395.1 uncultured Dehalococcoidaceae bacterium | reverse complement strand
ACTGTATGTTGGCCAAGCCGCTGGTAGCGGAACAGTACAAAAACCTCTACCGCCGCCTGTCATTGGGCCCATTCCACGAGGGCCAGTACCATTAAATCCTGGCATAATTTACCTCCTTTACTCTAGCGATGATTGCCTCTCACTCTTTACTCTCAAGGTCACGCATCCTGGCCTCAATCTGGTCTAGCTGTCCCTTTATTGCCTCCGCCTGTTCTTGCAAGAAACCAAGCTCTTGCTCCCTGGTCATTTGCGGGGCAGAGGGCGCGTAACCAGAAGCGGATGGCGCTCCTGCGTAGAGGGGGTAGTAAGGCTGTTGATATGGCCAGGCTGCGGGTGCCCCAGCACCGCTGAGGAAGTAGCCGCACCTCGGCAGCCCACCCCTACCCAGACCCACGTAGGGCCAGGGGGGAGAGCTTCCTCTAAAGCCAAAGCCCATACCACCTCTTGAACCGAATCCTCTACCAAATCCGTTAGGCATTTTTCACCTCCTGAAGAAATTTACGTTATAGTCCTGATAGTCCTGCCACCGGGGATACCAGTAGGGCGTAAACCAGCGCCAGCCGAACCCACGGCCTCTGCCGCGGCCCCGGCCGCCTCCCCGGCCACCCCACCGTGGCCATACCGGGTAGGGAAGACCAGCGTAAGAATAAGCATATGGGTCAACATAGGCCCAGCCAGCAGGTCCCATTCCAAACGGCATATTTATCACCTCCCTTGCAGTAATTGTTGTTCTTATTTATCAACACAATCGGATAGAGCCTTCTTACCAATTACGTCCTCTTCTATGTTGTCCTCCGTGCGCACCTCTACCCCCGTCGGCTCCCCGGGGCCAGATAGGCAAAATATTTGGTGTGTTACAGCTAGGGCAGGACTGGGTAGGCGCGTTTGTCATTATTTCAAACGGCACATCCCATTCGTGACCGTTAACGCACCTGAAGCGGCGCGCCGTCATCTCAAAATTGCCTCCCTCGATTCTTAGGCCCTTGCCATTAAGCAGGGCATCAGCCACCTTCTGCCGGGACGAAGTCAATACGCGGGCAAAAGTAGTCCGGGAGATGTTCATCTTTTGGGCGCATTCCTCCTGCTCCAGCTTCTCGATGTCCTTAAGGCGAATCGCTTCTGCCTCCTCGACGGAAAGGCGTACTTCCTGCAATTGAGCCAGTGGTATGCCCGCCGGTTTAAAGTAGGTAATTTCTGGTATGGAGTCTACTCTCCGCCATAGTGGTGGTCTGCCCATGATATTTCAGTTCTCCCCAATGTATTATGAGCTTATGTCTACAATTTATTCATTACTTGAGACTATATTATGAACTTATGCCCATAATTATTATAGCGCGTTATACTTCGAGTTGTCAAGTCCATCCTTATTCGGCCAGCGCCATTTTGACGGCAGCTTCAGCATGGATTCGTGTGGTATCAAACACCGGAACACGTACGTCTGCCGGTCGGATAAGTAACGGCAATTCGGTACACCCGAGAACAATCCCCTCAGCACTCCGTCCCGTCAGCCTTTCAATAATCTCAAGGCAGGTTTGACGCGAAGAACCTCTTATTTCCCCATGGCATAGCTCATCATAGATTATCCGATGAACCATTGCTTGTTCTTCTTCTCCTGGCACAAGCACCGTAATACCGAAGCGCCTTTGGAGTCTGTCCCGATAGAACTGCTCCTCCATTACGAACCTTGTTCCTAGTAGTCCTACCTTGTGCAGGCCCCGCTCTGTTATGGCACTACCGACTGCATCACCGATATGAAGTATTGGCAAGTCAGTCCTTTCCGCTACGATGTCGGCAACCTTGTGCATGGTATTGGTGCATATTACCAGGAAGTCGGCGCCCGCCTGCTTAAGTGCTGTGCCTGCTTTGACCAGAATAGTAGCCGCATCGTCCCAGCGCGCCTCGCGTTGAGCGTGCTCAATCTCGGCAAAGTCCAAACTGTAGAGGACTATATGAGCTGAATGGAAACCGCCCAGCTTGGCAGCCACCAGTTCGTTAATAATCCGGTAGTACTCCAGTGAGGAGTTCCAGCTCATTCCCCCGAGCAATCCGATAACCTTCATATTTCTCACTCCATTTTGTATCTATGATAAATTTAGCTGTGTCCAGTTATGCCGGTAGCTCCACGGTTACACTTGTACCTTTATTTGGTTGAGATTGCACCGTTAGATTACCGCCGATTAGCTCAGCTCGCTCCTGCATTCCAGCCAGGCCAAGTTTACCGTCCTTGGCCAGGTCGCCCATTTTATCGGGAAGCTTAAATCCTTTGCCATTATCGCTGACGGTTATTCTTGTTTTACTCTGGTCGAGCTCAACCCTGATTTCAGCACTGGTGGCACCGGAGTGTCGCCAGACATTTCTCAGTGCTTCCTGAGTGATGCGGAAGAGCGCTATCTCTACCTCTTCGGGAAAGCGGCGTTCTTCACCCACCACATTGACCTTTGTCGCTATTCCTGAGTATTCCGCTGCATCCGAGGCCAGCCATTCCAGTGCTGGCAACAGGCCAAGATGGTCCAGCGAAGAAGGCCGCAGGTCTTGACCCAATCGGCGCAACTCTTTCATAATATTGTTAATCTGCTGGTATAGCTCCTCCAGGCGGAGGCGTTTTCCCTTTGACAACCCCTTACTGTCGGAAGCCAGGTCGTCTAATTGACGAGCGTGCGCAACTAAAGCCTGGACAGTTACGTCATGTAGTTCACGGGAGATGCGCTTTCTCTCCTCTTCCTGGGCTATAGTGGCCTGCCGCAAATAGAAACGCAGGTTCTCCTGCATCCGTTTCTGTGCCGTAACATCTCTGGCAATGTGCTGAAACGCCACCGGTACGCCATTATTGAGAATTAAACTTGTTGCCAGCTGGACGAATGCCTCGCTTCCGTCCCTCCTGAATATGCGCTGCTCGTAGGGTTGCTCCACTGGCTCGTTATTCAGTATCTTGCTTCTAATCTGGCGAGCTAAATCAAGGCTTTCGTCAGACAGGAAGCTTTTTACATTCATTTTGCACAGCTCTTCCATACTGTATCCAGTTAGTCTCTCAGTCGCCATATTAACGGTTATAATATTGCCATCCAGGTCGTGGAGCCATATAGCATCAAGGGCATTCTCAAATAACTCCCGGTATCTTTCTTCAGATGTCCGCAGTTCCTGATGAGCTACTTGTATCTGGATACGCTGCTCCCTCTCCTTACGGAGCGCGTGGAAGCTGAAAGCCAGCACATTGCCAATGATAAAAACGGCACTGGTTTCAAATATGGCATCCATGGGGTACGATGAAATAAAGATAGCGCGAGGCAACATGCAGGCAAGAGCCACCAGCGAAGTGACAAAGGCTCCTCTCCAGCTGAATATGAAGCCAGCCCAGACTATGGGTGCCAGATACAGGATTCTCTCAAAGGCGTGTCGGTCCAGGCCAAGGTTGGCAGTTAGGTGACTGAGGAAAGCCGGGTGCTCCAGAGCTTCCTCATAGTGGGGCAGTGTAATGAGCACCAGTAAAGCCACGATAAGCCAGAAATCAGGCTTACGCACAACCTTTGTTAGCCAGCTTATTGACGGGTAGCGTACCACATCCATACTCCAGGTACCCCTGAAGTGTTAATTTTCAGGGTACATCGTCAAGAGTAATCCAGCCCTCCTTCAAGGCGCGTACCACGGCTTCGGTCCGCGAGCTGACCTGCAGTTTGTTAAAGATGTGGCTCAGGTGACTCTGGACCGTGCGTAAGCTGAGACAAAGCTTTTTGGCGATATCCTCATTGCGCAGGCCTTTGGTTGCCAGCTTGAGAACATCCACCTCTCTGGCGCTCAGCAGCTCTAGCGGCTCTGGCCGTGTCGGCTTACCGGAGGTGGGCACAAAACGGTTCAGCACCTTGCGGGCAATTGCCGGATGAAGCACCGACTCCCCAGCATATACCGCTCGCACAGCATCAACGAGTTCGCGACCTCGTACACTTTTTAACAGGTAGCCAGCCGCCCCGGCTTCCAGGAAACTGAAGACGAATTGGTCATCATCATAGGCAGTAAGTATCAGCACGACTATGGTGGGATAAAGTGCCTTTATCTGCCTGGTGGCTTGGATGCCATCAAGCTTGGGCATGGCGATATCAATTATGGCAACATCCGGCTTGAAGCTGCCCGCCAATCGCACCGCTTCCTCACCGTCGCCAGCCTCGGCAACTACGGTCATGTCTGTCTCCTGCTCTAGAATCTGGCGGGTGCCTTCCCGCACTACCGCATGGTCATCAGCGATTAGAATTTTAATCTTACCCAAGTGGTGCTCCTTCTTGCTTGGCTATCTCTATCATACCCCTTTTTGGCTGGTGGCTCAACTTGTAACAGACCCACACTTTAAGCATAAATACTTCATATGAATAAGCATTTATACCTAATTTTAGCAGTCGTGGATAAGTATAAAGCGCAAGTTGAGCGCGAGTGGTTTAGTTGTTTTGCACGTGGTAAACGAGCATTAATACGGAAGCCAGTTTTATCAATAAAGTGATAGCCTGAAACTGGAGGTAAGAGGGAAGGTGAGAATAGAGGGAAGTTTCTTCGGCTTAGCTCCATAATCATACTCTTGCCTCCGACCAATCTCGGTTTGAAAGGAGGCCGAAGAAGCGGTGTTGTAAGATGCTACCAGAGGGTAGAAATCCTTGGGGAGAGGAGGTGTGAACGATGCAATGGGAGTTTGTTGTAGCGTTGGTGATAGCGATACCTATCATCCTTTTCCCGGCAGCGTTCGTCTGGTACCTTAACATTGGCGGCATTTATGCTGCCATTAGGGAAGCCAGAGCGAGGCGGGTTACCCGTGAGAAGGGTGTCAAGGTAACAGCTAAAACGAAGTAGCCATGATACCGAGAGAATTAACCAGAAATACCAGTTTGGAAAGGAGGACTAAGTAGAAGATGGAGTGGCAAGTCATACTGGTTATAGTACTGGCGGTGACCATTATACTGTTCCCAGCTATGTTTATCTGGTACCTTAATATCGGCGGCATATATGCTGCTCTCCGAGAAAGGGGCAGATTCAAGGTTGCGGAAAAAGCTATCAGGACAATACGAATCACACTGGCTGTTGTCGTGCCTGTGGCTATTTATGCTGTCCTTCTCTGGTTCTTCTACGGCCATTTTGGTTGGCAGGTAGCTGTAGCTGTAGCCGTAGCCTTCCCAATCGTTATTTTCGTACCGGCACTGGTTTGGCTGGCAGTCATTAGCGGTCTGTATCACGTCGTTCGCGACAGGATGCGGCGGAGGGCCGCTGTCACCCGAAGGAGAGCCGTAAAAATGGCTGAAGAACCGGTAGCTCGTGATGTTATCTGAAGGGGAATATTAATACTCCACTTTCTTTGAATTAGTTTATTAATAGGCCTCAATTGAATCAGTATAAACCTATCAAGTAAAATGAGTGGAGGTTCTATGGAAATAAAAACAAAAGCTGGTACTTTCATAGACGAGATTTGTGCTATCCCCGGCGGTGAAGGTATTCGACTGTGCATCCAGTGTGGTACCTGCACCGCTTCCTGTCCTAGTGCCGATAAGATGCAGCATACACCATCACAGCTCATAGCTATGGCGCGGGCGGGTATGCGGCGTGAAGTCCTCTCCAGCAATGCCATGTGGTACTGCCTATCTTGTTATCTATGCACGGTGCGTTGCCCGAGAGGGATAAAACAGACTGACCTGATGCACGCGCTAGAAAGCTTGGCAGTGCGGGAAGGTTTGAGCTACGCTGGAACTTTCACGCCTACCATGTACCGAAGCTTCAACCACTTCGCCTGCGCCCTGGGAAGTCTGCCTGAATTCGGGTTTATGACCTGGTTCTACATATTGAGTAATCCACTGCGTGCCTGGCGGATGATTCCGGTAGCACTGAATCTGTTAAGGCATGGGCGCCTGTCTATCAGGGCAAGAAGGCTTACCCCGGAAGGGACTAATCAGCTAAGGGCTATCCTGGACAGGGCTGAATCTCTGGGAGGTGTCAGTTGAGATATTATACATATTTTCCGGGCTGTTCTGCTTCTGAGGGAGGTGCCAAGGCATACAACTGGTCAGCCCAGGCTGTGAGTAAAGTCCTGGATATCGACCTCGTTGAGCTGGAAGACTGGAACTGCTGCGGCTCGACGCCATCCATCTCCGTTGATGAACTCGGTGCCCTTTGCATGGCGGCACGTGACCTTGCCCTTGCCGAAAAGAGAGGACTTGACATGGTAACACCATGTAGTGCCTGCTACGTTGTTTTGAACCATACTAATGCTTACCTTAAGGGGTATCCCCTCATCAAGGCTAAGGTAGACGAGGCTCTGGCCGCCGGAGGCCTGGAATACCACGGCACGGTAAAAGTCAGGCACCTGCTTGATATTGTGACCAGTGATATTGGCTACGATGCCATCGAGTCTAAGGTGAAAAACCCCCTGAGCGGGCTGAGGGTAGCACCCTACTATGGCTGCCAGGTAGTGCGCCCCGGGTTCGGTTTTGACCACCCCGAATCTCCCCAATCCCTGGATAAACTGATAGCCAGTCTGGGGGCGGAGCCCACTTTCTTCCCCCTTAAGGCTCGCTGTTGCGGGGGCTCCTTAATTATTTCTGAAGAAGACCTGGCTCTGGACTTGATTCGACGGCTTCTGGAGTCTGCCTCAAACAACGGGGCAGAATGTCTGGTTACGGTATGTCCGTTGTGCCAGACGAACCTGGATGCTTATCAGAGCCAGGTAAACAAGAAATTCAAAACGAAATTTAACCTCCCTGTCCTCTTCTTCACCCAGCTGATGGGCGTTGCTTTCGGACTTGGTGAAGAGGAACTTGGTTTGAAGGCCGGCATCGTACCGGCAGGAAGGGTTTTAGCAAAATATATTTAAGGAGCGGAAAATGGAGCCAAAAATTGGTGTCTATGTTTGTCACTGTGGAGCCAACATTGCCAGCATAGTTGACGTGGCACAGGTCGCCGAATACGCCAAAGGTCTCCCCTCCGTGGTGGTGGCACGCGATTATAAATTCATGTGCTCAGACCCGGGCCAGGACTTAATCAAGAAAGATATTAGGGAAATGGGACTGAACCGCGTGGTGGTGGCCTCATGTTCACCGCGATTACACGAACCTACCTTCAGGCGAACTCTGGCCAGTGCTGATTTAAATCCGTATCTCTTTGAGATGGCGAACATCCGTGAGCAATGCGCCTGGGTGCAT
>CAYWAU010000097.1:0-7256 GCA_964456395.1 uncultured Dehalococcoidaceae bacterium | reverse complement strand
TCCAGAGAGCGGTCAATAACCTTGCCCGCCGCCAGTATGGTCAGGTCGGCAAACTCGCGGCGCACTTCGCCAACAGCCTCGTCGCGTTCCCGCTGTATCTCGGTACGCGCCCTGCCGATAAGGGCTTCAGCTTCCTGCCTGGCTTCCGCCTGCGCCTTCTGCTTGACATCTTCCCCGGCTCGCACCGCCCGGGCTATTCTTTCCTGCCCTTCCCGGCTGGCCTCCCCAAGTTGCTTCCTGACTTCTTCCTCGGCACGGGCTGACTGCTCCTTGATGGACTCAGCCTGCTCCATGCTTTCCCTGACCCGCCGCGAGCGCTCGTCAAGCATCCGCATCAGCGGCTTGTAGGCAACAAAGCGCAGAATAAGCAGCAGGATGATGAAAGTTACAATCTGCGTTAATAATGTCGGCAAATTTATTCCTAGCTCGGAAATACCGCCCATTTTTACCCCCTAGACTGCTTAACAAACAATCATCCAACGACAATTTTCAAAATATATTATCACAACCCATCATTTCCGCAGTACACAAGGATTTACTAGATAGTCAAGACCGCATGTATTATTAGGCCTGCTATGACCATTACTCCCAGCACTACCGCAGCAATGATTGCCGCTATAAAGTTGGGTATTCCTTCCTGATCCATAATCGCCCCCTTATTACTATTAACCAAGCATAGCCAGGATAATGGCTATAATCAAGGCATAGATACCAATTGCTTCCGCCATGGCAATGGCCAGTATCATGTTGGTCATTATGGGGCCTCTGGCTTCGGGATTACGTGCCAGTCCCTGCATCGCCCCGTAGCCCAGAATGCCTATACCGATTCCAGGCCCCAGGGCACCCAGCCCAATAGCTAACCCAGCCGCTAACATTCTAACTGCTTCAGCATCCATTCTGCACCCTCCTAAATATATATTTAAATATTTATTTAATGTGACTCGGCTTCATGAGGAGTCACGGCCATGGTGACAAACACAAGTGTTAATCCGCTAAAGATTAGTGCCTGCACAAAGCCGACCAGCATCTCAAGTCCGTAGAACGGCAAGGCCAGTACCCAGGGAACGAGAAAGGCGGCGATAAGCAGTAATATCTCGCCCGCCGTCATATTGCCGAAGAGACGGAAGGTAAAACTGACATTACGGATGAGTAAGCTGAGAAATTCCAGCCCGCCGACGAAGATATCTACAGCACCGGAGAAAATGCCCATCAGGTTGAACTTGCCCTTAAATATCTGGCCGATACTGCGGAAAAACTGGCCGAAGTTAATATACTGGCGAACGAAGCTCATGCGGGCATCCTTTAATCCATAGAATATAACGAACACAAAGGAAACCAGGGCGATAGCCAGGGGTGTGTTGACATCGGTATTGGCACCCCTGATTAATTCATGATGCCCGATTGTTATCGAACCAAACCCTGGAATTAAACTGAGCCAAGCATTAAAAAGAATAAAGAGGAAAATAGTGACAATCATAGGGAAGAAACGGCGCCCGTTTTCCTCACCGGCAATGCTCTGGCAGAGGTCATAGACCCAGCCGAGCAGAAATTCAAAGGCGGCCTGCAGTCTGCCCGGAACAATCTTCATCCGGCGGGTAACCACGTAGCTGATAACCACCAGGACAACCACGGTGAACCAGCCGGCGAGAATGGTATTGGTAATGGGCAGACCAAAGAGGTTAAAGATTTCGGGGGCGGGAAGATGGGGCTCGGGGCGGGGAACACTGAGCCAGCTTGGCAAGCCCACGTCGCCAATCATGCTTTTCCCGATGGGGCCGGCCAGGAAACCGATGACAAATAATGCCAGGAAGACAATAACAATGCCGATTAAGATAGGAAAAGAACAGCCAAGGCAACCGCGGCGTTTAGGCTCAGCCACTAACCATTCTCCTTGCCTTGCTTGTTGTTCATAAGAGGTCGAATCATCTGATAAACACCGTAAACGGCTACCACCAACCCGACCACCAGTCCACCTATCATGAAAAGGGGCTTGGTATCCAGTTTACCATCCAGCCAAAGGCCGGCAAACGTACCCAACAAAATACAGGCACCAATAAAAAAACCCACACCCGTCAGCCTCAGAGCTGCTACCCACCTACTCATGCCAGCCTCAACATACCTGACCATGAGCATGATACCAGAATCAGTTACCTCTGGTCAAGCCAGTCTTTAGAGATAATGCGCAAAGTATTATTTCTTCCGCACATAAAAAGAGCCCTGATTTTCTCAGCCCCAGGGCTCTTCAGTTATTTTAATTAATAAAACCGTACTTTAATACGCCGATTTCATCCCTTCCGGAAAAGACGGGGAAAGTCACCATCAAAACCCTGCAAAAAATTATGCATATCCAGTACGTCATCCACCCTGACCCCATCCAAATCCTTGAATCTATCCAGTTCCGCCGCGGTGAGGTCAGTAATAACCTCGGCCTTATCATCTTCCCTGATGATGGCCGCCACCAGACTTTTGACATGACAGTATGAACAGAAGACCCTCAGAAACCACAGCTCTTCACTGTGCTCAATGACCTCAATATTGTCTTCCTCGTAGTGCTGGCCGCAGGCACCACACTTTATTGAAGCTATCAACCTTTTTATCACACTCTCTTCCATCACCCTGCCCTCAAAAAGCGACGTCATTGCCTAAGATTTACGCTTATCAAAATCATCCAGATCAAGAGTGTTGATGAAATCATAGAAAGCCGACATCTTTTTCTTCATTTCCTCATCAGTGACCCCGCCTTCTTTACCGCCAACCTCCTCCCCTTCTTCAAAGATAGGTTTGCCCGTCTCCCCATCCAGCAAGATGCCAGCCTTATCCAGAACCGATTCATCGGCGTAAATGGGCACCCCGGTTCTCACCGCTATTGCCAGCGCATCACTGGGGCGCGAGTCAACTTCCACCTGCTTCCCATCTACATCAAGAATAACCTTGGCAAAAAAGGTATCATTTTTAAGGTCATTGACAATGATAGAATTGACGGCAGCCCCCAGGGTATCAATAACCGAGTTTAGCAGGTCATGAGTAAGCGGTCTGGGTACCGCCACACCCTGCAGCTTGACCGCGATGGCATCCGCCTCCGCCGGGCCAATCCAGATAGGCAGATAACGTTCAGACACCTTCTCTTTCAGAATCACCACACGCTGGTAGTTCATCAGGCTAACCCGAATGCTGTCAATAGTCATCTCTATCATAGCCAGTCCTCCCTCACCTTTTCTCAGCCGTGTCTATAATTCTAACTCCACATCAATATTCATGTCAAATAAAATGACGATTTGAAATAATTGTCAATATCCAAATTTGCGGGGTTCTCCTTTTACCTGTCACCCTACCTGTAATTCAAGGGTTGACACCCTTTTTTAATTTTTCCCGAATGTGTATAATTAATAATAATTAAAATCAGCAAGTACCAACAGGAACGGAGGCAAAAGTATGAAAGAGGGTCAAAAATCCGTCGTATGGTTTGACGAAGTTACCAAAAAGGACATACCACTTGTGGGTGGCAAAGGAGCTAACCTGGGGGAAATGACCAATGCCGGTATACCCGTTCCCTCGGGCTTTATTGTCACCGCCGCCACTTACTTTGACTTCATAGAAAAGTCAAGGCTCGCCGATAAAATCAGGACTCTGCTAGAGCCGCTGAACGTTCACGATAGCAAACAGCTTCAGGAAATCGCCGCTAAAGTCCAGAAATTAATAGAAGACGCCGATATGCCTCCCGAGATAGCCAGAGATATTGAGCAGGCCTATATTAAGATGGGCAAAGGACTTGTTGCCGTACGCTCCTCAGCCACCGCCGAAGACCTGCCGGAGGCTTCCTTTGCCGGCCAGCAGGCCACCTTCCTTAATGTACAGGGCGAGAAAGAGGTGGTAAATGCCGTCCAGAGATGCTGGGCATCTCTCTTCGGCGCGCGGGCTATCTTCTACCGGCAGGAACAGGGCTTTGAACACTTTAAGGTTGGCATCGCCGTCCCCGTGCAAAAAATGGTCCAGTCCGAGGCTGCCGGAGTTATGTTCACCATAGAACCGTCCACCAGCAACAAGGAAGAGATTACCATTGAAGCCGTCCTGGGGCTTGGTGAGATGATTGTCTCCGGAGACGTCACCCCCGACCATTACACTGTCAGTAAAGCTGATATGAAAATCCTGACAAAGGAAATCAAGAAACAGGAATGGAAGCTGATAAAGAAGGAAGGCACCACCGGCAAGGAAGATAATATCAAGGTGGACCTCACTCCCGAAGAGCAGGCGCGACAGAAGATAACCGATGCCGACATAATTTTCCTGGCTAAAATAGGCAAACGTCTGGAGGACCATTATCAGTTCCCTCAAGATGTTGAGTGGGCCACAGAGAAGGGAGAAATCTTCATTGTACAGACCCGCCCGGTAACCACTATCAAGGAAGTGTCTGAGGTTACTCAGGAAATTGATGCTCCCGTGCTTCTGTCCGGGGCACCAGCCAGTCCGGGTATAGCCTCAGGACCGGTCAAAATAGTGCCTGACCCATCACAGATAGACAAGGTACTGGAAGGCGACATTCTGGTGGCGGAAATGACCACCCCGGACTTTGTCCCGGCGATGAAGCGGGCGGCCGCTATTGTCACCGACCGCGGCGGCAGAACCGCCCACGCCGCTATCGTCAGCCGCGAATTAGGCATCCCCTGCATCGTCGGCAGTGAAAAAGCCACCGCCATCCTGAAAGACGGGCAGGTGATAACGGTAGACGGCAGCAACGGCAAGGTCTATGCCGGTAAGATAGAAGTTGCTGTTGCCGCCCGGGAACGAGACAGGGGAGAGATAAAAACGAGAACCAAGCTCCTGGTAAACCTGGCACAGCCGGACCTGGTGGAGAGGGTGGCTAAGCGTGATGTCGACGGTATCGGCCTGCTTCGGGCCGAGTTCATGGTGGCTGAGATTGGCGAGCACCCGAGTTATCTGATTGAGCAGGGTCGCGGTAACGAGTTTGTGGAAAAACTCGCCGCCGGGCTGACGAAGTTCGCCAAGGCTTTCCACCCGCGCCAGGTGGTTTACCGGACCAACGATTTCAAATCAAATGAATACAAGGCACTCAAGGGTGGTGAGAAGTACGAAGAGGAAGAAGAGAACCCCATGATAGGCTACCGGGGCGCCTCGCGGTACATCACGGATATAGAGACCTACAAGCTCGAACTGGCCGCCATCAAGAAGGTCAGAGAGCAATACGACAACCTGTGGGTGATGATTCCCTTCGTCCGCACGGTTCCGGAGCTTGAGAGCACGATAAAAATTATGGAAGAAGATGGACTCAAGCGCTCGGATAAATTCAAAATCTGGATGATGGTTGAGGTGCCATCCAACGTCATCCTGCTGGAAAAATTCCTGGCCCTCGGTGTTGACGGCGTTTCTATCGGTTCCAACGACCTTACCCAGCTGACACTGGGAATTGACCGCGACAGCTCCAAACTGGCGGAAACCTTCGACGAGCGCAATGAAGCTGTTCTCGTGTCAATAGAAAAAGTCGTCAAAGGCTGTAAGGCTGCGGGTGTTACCTGCTCTATCTGCGGACAGGCACCTTCAGTCTATCCCGAGATTACCGAAAAGCTGGTGGAATGGGGTATTACCTCGGTTTCCGTCAGCCCCGATATGATTGATGTCACCCGAGATATCATCGCCAAGGCAGAAGCAAAACTGGGCATCAAGTGACCAAAAGTATGATATACTTTAATGGGATTGACAAATTGTCAATTCCTTGTATACATTGTTAAATAAAATGGTATATACTGATTTTAGAGAATAATAAATATCACTGGTGGTATGGGGAGAAGATGGTATTAGATCATAAACTACTTCGTGAAGAACGTCTGATTACTGGTTTTTTTGTTCAGCCACAGAAATATCCGCCGGGGCCTTTTGAACGGAGCCAGTTGGCAATAGTATATAGTAAAATTACACAAAAATACGATTATTCTAACTTTAACCTGCTTCAAAATGGAGCAGTAATGCTAAGGCCCGCAACACAGAGTCACGTGCAGCTTCAAGAGCTCCTGGTTCAGGTTAATGAGGCAATCGAAGTGCACTTCAACGCTAGCAAGGAAAAAGTACTAGACATATTTGAAATTATTACCAAACATTTTCAACTGGATACTTTCCATCATCTAGGAGTAAAACTCATAGCAGCGTGGCCAGTTTCAGGAGATAATCAAGCGTCTATGTTTCTTGAGGAAAAATACTTTAAAATATCTGAGACATCATTTGCTATACTTGGCCCCGGAAGGGATGCCTTAGGTATGAGATTCCACTTCAACCGGGGTAATAGTTTATATAATTTACGCATTGAACCACAGTTACAAAACTTATCAAGGCTATGGATTGAACTTGATATACAATATCCCACATCATTCAAAGGATTGAAAGAAATTGGCTCTAACATGCAGACCGCTTATGATTATCTATTCAACGAAGTAAGGAGCTTCTTAGAATCTCCGGTATAGGAGTAAATTATTCCAATGAAACAAATGACTACAGATAGTATGCCTATATGGTCACCACGCGAAACGGCCACACGAGATTTAAATGAAGATTTCTTACGCACAGTCTTGGAGATTAAACACTTAAAAGTAGTCGGAGGCCTGATCGAAGACACACTGATGATACCGGCCTTAACTCCTATTAATCTTATCGCGTTCAATTGGGATGCGGCAGAAAGACGCGCGGACTGGGAGGAAAATCATGGCCGTTTCGTTGAATTCGGCGATATAAAAGACCTCCTCTCGGACCTACACTCATAGTGTATGAGGTTCCGCCGACTAGACGGATTCAAGGAAGACTACAAGAGGCTCCAGCCAGATGAACAAGCCCTAGTAGACAAAGCTCTGGAATTCTTGGCCGAAAACCCAAGATACCCTAGCCTTCGTCTAAAGAAACTTAAGGGTTACAAAGAAGTCTGGGAGGCACGTGCATCTCGCGATTTGCGTTTTACCTTCAATTGGGAGCACGATATTATAACCCTGAGAGCAGTTGGGCACCATGATGAGCTTCTGGACTCCCCATGATATTAAAGTCTGTCCTATTAATTATTTAGTCATCCTCACTTCCTGAATACTTGGAGTGGGATAATAGGGGTTAAGGTTAGTAGACAATACTGACGCAAGACTGGTAATTTCGTGATCGAGCAGCTTCATATTCGCCAGATGGCCGAGGAGAGAGAAGAAAGCTTCTCTCTCCATGCCGTCAAAAGCAAGCTGTCACGCGGCAGGCTCAGGTCTGAAGAGCCGTGT
>CAYWAU010000096.1:0-7261 GCA_964456395.1 uncultured Dehalococcoidaceae bacterium | reverse complement strand
CGCAACCGACGACACCTACCTTCTTAACTTCCATATGGCTCCTTTCTCTCAGCAGAAACTGCTCACCTTTCTCCGGGGTCTCTCCTTGAAACGACCCTTGGCACAGTCTGGCTGTTCTTCCAGGATGTGTCAAGGACTTTGACAGTCAATATTTAGAGTGTTATTATAATTATTGTTGTAACTATAATGTTACAACAACACTGGCAAAAATACTAATTTATTATATTTATTATAGTTGAAAGGATGGTTAATACTAAGATGACTGACACAAATATGGAAAAGCAAACCTCTACAGATAGCCAGCAGATTTATGGCTATGTCGGTAAGATGGTCAGGGTCGATTTGACTAAAGGGCAGAGCGCCAATGAGATGCCCGATGAAGCTACTTTGAGGAAATATGTTGGCGGCGCGGTCATGGGGATTAAATTGATGTATGATGAGGTGCCTCCCGGGGTAGAGTGGTCTGACCCTGAGAATCGAATCTTTCTGGGGACGGGGCCATTAGGAGGAACAAGAATAGGGGGCTCGGGAACCACCGCAGTTGTCACCAAGGGTCCTCTGACGAACGGGATTGCCAGTTCGCAAGCCAACGGTTTCTTCGGGGCATTCCTCAGGTTTTCCGGTTTTGATGCCATTATCCTGCAGGGGGCAGCGCCCAAGTGGGTCTATCTTTACGTACACGATGGCATTGTTGAAATCAGAGATGCCGCTCATCTTTTAGGTAAAAATACCGTCGAAGTTGGCTCTGCGATTAAAAAGGAATTGGGGAAAAAAGAGAGAGAGATGAGCGTCCTGTGTATTGGCCCGGCTGGGGAGAACCTGGTTAAGTTTACCTGTATTGTTGTGGATGGTGGGCACGTAGCGGCTCACAATGGTATGGGTGCGGTAATGGGTTCCAAGAAGGTGAAGGCCATCGCTGTTGAGCGGGGTAAGGGTGCTATCCCGCTTAAAGACGGGCAGGCAGTGTCGCGTCTCGCCAAGGATATACTAACCTGGGCGCTCGGAAATAAGTACACCGCTGGGGCTCAATCCGCGGGGACTGTGGGTGGAGTTGTTGATCTTACCAAGGCAGGGGTCATCCCGGTAAAGAATTATACAACCAGTGTTCACGAGATTACCGAGGAGAAGCTGGACACATACTACTTCCAGAGCGTCAGGGATAAATTTAAAGCCAAACCTGACCCTTGCTGGGCCTGTCAGGCAAAGCATTGCCATATGATGGAGATAACGGAAGGTAAATACGCAGGTCGAATATTTGAGGAACCGGAGTATGAAGGAATGGCTACCTTCAGCTCGCTGGTGGGTATAGATGATGTAACGACAACAGTTGTATTGGCCAGCGAAGTGGACCGCCTCGGTATTGATACCAATGAGGCTGGCTGGGTTATCTCCTTTGTTATGGAATGTTATGAAAAGGGCATCCTTACCAAGAAAGATACCGACGGCCTGGAGATGACCTGGGGTAACGGCGAGGCGATAATGGCTATGCTGAACAAGATTGCCAGGCGCGAAGGTCTTGGCGACGTTCTGGCAGAGGGAGTGATGCGGGCGGCACAGCATATTGGCGGGGAAGCGCCGGATATGGCTATCCATACCCGGAAGGGCAATACTCCGCGGACTCATGACCACCGGGCTATATGGTTTGAAATGTTTGATACCTGCGTCTCTAATACCGGTACTCTGGAGACCCATTTTGCCGCCCCGTACAAGTTGCTGGGTCTTCCCGAGGTAAACGATATGTTCGACCCTATGGTGGTATCAACTCTGGAAGCCAAGGTTAAGGGCGCCATGATATTTGAGGACTCTATGGCGACGTGTCGCTACAATACGGGAACCGCCCTGGACCTCCTCAGCGAGGCGGTAAATGCCGCTACGGGCTGGAATTTTGATGTCCAGGAAGCCATGAATGTGGGCAGGAGAGGCGTAAATCTGGCGAGGGTGTTTAATTTGCGCAGCGGGATTGGTGCGGAACTGGATGCTCCGTCAACAAGATACGGTTCCACACCAACTGACGGGGTAGCTGCCGGTAAAGGCATCATGCCTCACTGGGATAAGATGTTGCGTAACTATTATAATCTAATGGGTTGGGGCGAGGATGGACGCCCCCTTCCTGAGACATTAAAGAGCCTGGGACTTGATTTTGTTATTCCACAACTGAAGTGATAGATTGGGTATCCAATCAAGGCGCGTTTGGAAAAGATTTACACACTAAAAGGAGGAAGCTAAGAAAATGGCCGAGAGATTACAGGGTAAGGTAGCTGTGGTAACCGGCAGTGGAGATGGCGTTGGCAGAGGGATAGTTATGGCCATGGCTGCGGAAGGGGCTAAGGTAGTAGTAAACGATATCGACCATGACGCTAACGGCAAGAGTGTTGCCGATAAAGTGGTTGAGGAAATCACCAAAGCCAAGGGCACTGCCGTTGCTAATTATGACAGTGTAGCCTCCATGCAGGGTGGGGCGAATATCATCAAGACTGCCACCAGCAACTTCGGGCGGGTAGACATATTGGTAAATTGTGCCGGCAATCATATGATAGCGATGTGCTGGGACATCACGGAAGAGCAGTTTGATTCAATTATGTCCGTGCATATGAAGGGACATTTCGCCTGCATCAAAGCGGCTCTCCCGGAGATGATGAAGCAGAAAAGTGGCCGGATAATCAATATATCCTCTCGTGCGGCTGCCGGTGGCCCCGGCAATATAGCCTACAATGCTGCCAAGGCAGGGGTTGTAGGGATGACTTCGGGGCTGGCCGCGGAACTTAAGGAATATGGCATAACCGTCAATGCCATATTACCCAGTGCCGAAACCAAGCTCTTTTCGGGGCCGAGACCAAAGGCTATGATGGGTGGTTTGCCTCTACCTATTTTCATGGACCCGGGATTTGTGGCGCCAACTATCGTCTATCTGGCTACAGATGAAGCCAAGGATATAACCGGGCAGTATATGTACGTTTGTGGTGGAGACATCTGTATCTACTCTAAACCATTTGATGTAAGAGGAAGACCACATACTATAATTCGCAAGACGACGGGCAAATGGACCATAGAGGAACTTGGCGAGATTATTCCTCCAATAGTGGAATAGGCTGACTATCTGATTTATTTCAGGTCGCCGCTTTCGCCTGAATTGCTGAGGTCGTCGGCCGAGCGAAACAGGGTTACGACTGCCCCGGTGTCAGCGGGAGGATTAGGTCATTTACCACGTTGTCGACTTTCTCCAGGTTTAGAAGAGAGTCGATTAACGAGTTAACCGCTGAATCGCTTAATTCGTAAGCGGAGTAAGGGACACACCCCCTTAACTTGTCAACAAGCTCCGACACCGTAAACGGGTTTTTCGGGTGTCCCCTGACATATATGCAGTCTTTTGAATACTTCCTGCCATCCTTGAGTGTGATATGCACTCTGGCGGCATATATCGGCAGGCTCGGGTCTTCCCTGGCTGATATTCTGGTCATAAATTTGTGGACGTCCTGTCTTGCCCGCGTCTCTGGTGTGTAGGCATTGAGCATGATTTTCTCACCAAGAGCAGCCAGAGCTACAAGATAGGGTATGCTGAACTGGCAGTCGGGAATCGTCTGCGGATTCCACTTAGCCTCTTTAGGTTCACACGCGGTCAACCAGTTTATGTTTGACTGGTCAAAATCAATACTGGCGATATCCTCAGCCTTGAAGTTATGCTCCTTCATCAGGTCAAGTACCCCGTCAATTGAAGTGTGCGTACACTTGCAGGAAGGGTAGGGCTTCATCATGGCATTCACCGCCTCCCATTTCTCACCCAATTCCCGGGTCAGGGCATCCGGGTCAGTTTCCCAATGGGCCATTCCCAGAAAACCCTTGGGGGGAAGCAATAGCTCCCCATGAGCCGCGGTGATGCCTCTCTTAGCCAGAAGGCAGGCATTTATGGCGTCCTGGCAGACAAAGCCATGATGAAGGCGCACCATGAGTGTAGCAGTACGATACATTGCCGCATCCCACGGCTGTGTCATAGAACGGGCGATACCCATAGCATGTTCCAGCTCATCCAGGCTTAAGTCAAGCAATTTACCCGCAGCTGCCACACTACCAAATATGAAGTGCCCGTCACCGACACCGATGGATACGCTCCCGGAGAGTGACCTGATGGCGATGCCAATACGAATCAGTACTTCTTTACCGACCGTGAAGCTGGTAATCAGTTCTTTGCCCGTTACCCTGTCTTTTAATCCGGTGGCTGCCAGCAGCGGCGGTAAGATATATTCGCTGGCATGGCAGGCTTCATCATGGACATCACCGAAGTCCATAGCTCGTGTTATGGGAGCTATAGCTAGCGCCGCTTCTGAAGCTGGCACCTTGCCGCCGTAGAACGGAATAAAGCTTTCCGGCTTTCCCCCTTTATCCTTAACCAGGTCAACCATTGTCTTAATGCCTTCCATGGCTGAGCCACCGATGGTGATTGCCATTGTATCCAGGATAGACGCTTTGCTGTTGTCCGCTACATCAGCGGGTAAATCCTCGTAATTGGTACTTACCACCATCCGGCAGAGAGTGCGCATAGGGTCTTCCCCATCAATCCGCTGAAACTTGGGCATTTTATACCTCCTGCTAGCAAAGAAGTTGTCACCTTGCCAGTCAATTGAGTCCTGTTGCGGGGTATCTATGGTGCCAGTAATCCCGTCAGCTCACAAATGTCATTTATCTTGTCCAATCTGCCAACTGCCTCAATAATCCTGTTGATTTGTGCATCATTAAGCACGTCCGAGGCATTGTTCTTGAACTTGGTGATTATTTCGTCATCGGTCAACTTACTCTTGGGATTCCAGCTGTCGCCGGGAATATCACTCGACTCGGCGGTGAAATTTCCCTTTTTTGATGTTACCTCAATGGAGGTAGGTGGTTGACTGAAGATTCTCCCCGGGTGCCCGGACCATACCGCCGTCTGCCTCATCGCATCCGGATGTTCCCCGTGGGTTACCTTCTTGCTCATCTCTATAATCTTGGGGTCATTATAAGTTTCGTCTTTTGCCCACTCAGGACCCGGTGTTATTCTATATACGGTGCAAGCGAGGGCGAATGAGAAACTATTGACGGCAACCCACAGTACCTTATTTGTGCACTCAGACCATTTATCAGCCGCCGCGAAAATGGGCAGCGTGTTCGCCAGGGGGTGAGTATTGACTGTTATTCTATCGATGTCCTCGGGTTTCAGGTCGTGTTCTTCAATAATATCTTCAAGCAACTTTATACCGGTATGAAACCAGCGGCAGTAAGGGTATGGTTTAAATCCTGCATCCATAATATACCAGCGTTTACCCATCTCCGCCATGAAAGTATCATAATCAAATTGAGGTGCTCCCAGAAGTGATGCCAATCCCCTTGGGCCATCCAGAACTGAAGGGTCTCCGACATAGCCATTTTGAGCAAACAGCACGGCCATAACCCCGCTGAGGCAGAACCACCCCATGTCTGCGTACTTATTGATATTGCTGGGGGGGGTGAAGACAAACTTGCTTTCTATGGCGCCGGGGGCGAAGTAGCCCACGATGCCCATGACATTGCTCATTTGCCATTTATCAAACTTGCATACCTTTGCCGCAGCTATGACGGAAGCAAAGGTATTGAAACCCATTGCCGCGTTACCACTCACCACTACCCCCTTCTCGGGGTCGGGACGGAATGCGGAACCACACATCCCGCTTCTGGCGCCAAAATCATAAGCCAGGGCAGTTGCCAGAATAATATCTTTCCCTGTTGCCCTGACCCTTTCGCCAACACTTAAGGCAGGAAACAGGGCGGTGCCGCCGATGTGCCTGTTATTGTACAGGGTCTCGTCCATATCAAGTAGGTTTGCCATTTTCCCGTTTACATAGGCGGCATTGGCACAATGCAGCTTGTCTCTACTTCCCACCATGGTCGCTTCCGGCTTTCCCCCGAGGTCCTGGCCAATGGCCGCCAGCTTCTTACCCCAATCGATAGCGTAACCTCCTAAGGCACAGCCGATACCGTCCAGAACATACATCTTTGTCTGTTGCACGACCTCCGGTGGCATATCGTTAAAGGTAGCCGCAGCCAGGAAATCAGCCCATTTCTCGGTTAGTGAAGTCTCCATTGCCTTACTCCTTTACGTTTCGCATTATGAGGGCTCTCAGCATATCAAGGAGCCCGTAAACACTATGGGATACTGGTTATTTCGGGCTGTCCCACTCTTGTGTAACCGGGTGCCAGAGGCATATCCAGAAACATGATAGGTAAGTCAATTCTCTTGAAGTTAAGCGGACCATGAGATACCCCTTTGGGAACGCGGATAAACGTAGGAGATGTTATCACCTGTTTTTCACCGTCCATCCAGAACTCGACCTCGGCCCTGAAATCGCCTATATCCTGGGGGTTGCCTCCAAGGAAACCCAGAACCTGGTCAAAGTCGTGTTCATGAGGTTCATTTATCATTTGAAAGGGTGCGTTTAAGTATGACCACCTGAAGCTGAAATTGGCTCCGCAGGTTTCGCCATTGAAATTTACCGTCGGAACTATAATTTTCTCATGCTGCGATTTACGTAAGAGGTCGGTTACTATGTATTGTTCGAACTTTGATTTTGCCATTGTCTGTGTCCTCCTTCTTTCTATCTTAATATCATATATGTTCACGGGTAGAACTGCAAATGCGGGTTTGCCTAAGTTACTGTCTATCGTCAGTCGCTGCCCGCTTTACCGCGTTTCCGGTTTCTAATGTGTTTGCCAATGGCGGCAAGTAATGTATAAAATAGGACAGGGTAAGCGCCGATAGGAGGGATTGTCTTGAAAGAATTAGCTGAGTTAACCATCAGTTCTGATGCTCCCGGTGCCAGGCTTTTTCTACTTGGTAACGAGGCGATAGCCAGGGGAGCTATAGAAGCCGGGGTTCAGGTGGTGGCGTCTTATCCCGGCACACCCTCAAGCGAGATTACCGAGGCTCTGGTCAATGTTGCCAGAGAGCTTGATATTTATGCCGAGTGGTCAATCAACGAGAAGGTGGCTCTGGAAGTTGCCGTGGCGGCTTCGGCAAGCGGGTTAAGAGCGCTGGCGATAATGAAGCATGTGGGTGTGAATGTTGCCCACGACCCGCTGATGTCGGTCAGTTATATGGGTGCCCGGGGTGGTCTGGTGCTGGTTTCGGCTGATGACCCTGGGCAGTGGAGTTCGCAGAACGAGCAGGACAACCGCTATATTGCCAGGCAGGGTTACATACCGGTCCTGGAACCTTCCTCTGCCCAGGAAGCCAAGGACATGATGGCTGATGCTTTCA
>CAYWAU010000095.1:0-7293 GCA_964456395.1 uncultured Dehalococcoidaceae bacterium | reverse complement strand
AAACCAGATAGTCTTGTGAGTGGAGGTTGCTTGAGAAAGCGGCCTCCGCTTTTTTATAAAGGATTGCCCTAATTCGTCCCGCCTTCCGACTCATCAAGCACGCTGCTATCTAATAGCTCTTGATAGAACTCGGCTATATCTTCGTCGTAGATTTTACTCTCAGCCTTCCGGAACGGCATGGTAAGAGACTCGCGGTAAATCTTCTCAATGTCCGGCAGAAGATTGATAAAGCTCTGAGTTACATTTTCCGATAGTGAGCTTAAATTATCAGTTTCAGCTCGTATTGGTAAAACCGTATTGACCCCAAAAAGAAGCAAGCCACAGACCATTAGTCCAGAGATAAAACTGAAAGCCATCTTCACTGTAGTTTTCCCCCAATATTAGCAACCGTCCAATCCCAACTTATAAGTTAATTCTGACATGCAATTATAAATGCCGATATAAAGACTATAAAAATTACATAAAGGTCAGGTTAATTTTCCATAAAGAATTGGCTTGACATCGTACCCAGCCCGCACCTACAATGTCGGCAGCAGAGATACTCCCAATTTTTATATCCTTACCCAAGCGTTCTTTCAGGAGGCAGCATGAGTAAAAATATCCAGACGGTGCCGGCTATCCTCACCGATGACCCCAAAGCACTGGAGACTATGGTACGTCAGACAGAGACCTTCACCAGCTATGCCCAGTTCGACATTATGGATGGCCAATTCGTACCTTCGCGAAGCATAACCTGTGAACATATAGCCAGGCTCGCCACGAAGCTAAACTGGGAGGCACACCTCATGGTGCTGCACCCGGAGACCCACCTGAAAGATTTCCAGCGGGCGGGGGCGCAAAAAATAGTCTTTCACTATGAAGCCACCTCCTCACCACAGGAGGTTATTTCTCAGATTAGAAATCTCGGTATGAGGGCGGGACTGGCCGTCAATCCAGAAACCCCCATCTCCACCATCACTCCCCTGACCAGCGAGGTGGACAGTGTGCTTTTTCTGTCAGTTAACCCGGGCTTCTACGGCGCCAAGTTCATACCCGAAGTCCTGGAAAAGATAGCGGCATTCCACAGCGCTCAACCCAACCTGGAGATAGGTATAGACGGTGGCATAAAGGAAGGCAATATTGCCCAGATTGCCCGGACTGGCGTTGATATTATCTACATAGGCAGTGCCATCTTCCTGCAGCCCGAGCCAGGCGAAAGTTACCGCCGCCTCCTGGCAATGGCCGAGGAAAATGCCCTGTCATAAGTTATACTCTATTATTCTACCTTTTCCTCACTGCCCCAGCCCTGCATCATCTCCTTCAGACGCTGGGCAAGACCGGGATTTGTACGCAGGCGTTCAATGAAGATGGGGCACCCTTCCAGCAGTGAATTCTGCGCCGCTGTCGCCATACTGGACAGCAGGTTTTGCATACCGAGGTCCGCCTGCTGAGAAATATTCATGCCCGGTGCTGATGATTCCAGCTGGCGACGGATATCCTCGGCAGTGAACCTCATCGGCGTAACACAGCTCTTATACCAAGGGCACTCCTTGCACTGGACTATACCGTAGGCTTCATTGAGAACATCATCCATATCTGGCTACCTTCCTACACGTCTTCCATTATCGAATTTAACAGCCTCCAGTCTATCTCCGCCTTATTCCGAAAAGTCCCGACTTTTATGTCCTTTATTATACCATTTTTATCAATGAAGTAGGTGGCCGGGATACCACGAACGTTATAATCCTGAGCTACGCTCTGGTCTGTATCCATCAGCACCGTGAAGGAAAGTCCGTTGTCTTCCATGAATTTCCTGGCGCTGGAAGGAGAGTCACCCACATTAATACCCAGTATCACCAGCCCCTGCGCCGCCCAGTCACTATCTTCAAATACCCCCTGGATGAAGGGCATTTCTACCCGGCACGGCCCGCACCAGGTTGCCCAGAAGTTGAACATTACCGGCCTGCCCCGCAGGCTACCAAGTGAAACAGTCTGACCGTCAAGACTCTGAAGCTGGAAATCCGGTGCCAGGACGCTTGTTGCGGGAATTTGCTCGGAATCAGGACCTGAAGAGCAACCAGCCACGGCTAAACCCGAGAGCAATATTGAGACCAGCACTATTATTTCTATTATCCTTACCATAACACCCCCTGAGGTCAATTCTTACGCCGCAAGCGAGGAAACCCAGCCCAGCTTATTGGTCAGGATAAGTATGCCCACGGCTATGAGCAGCAATCCGCTTACAATATGTATCAAACCGGAATAGCGATTAATGCGCCTCAATACTGGCAGGATGGAATCAAAGGCCACCCCGATAATCAGAAACGGGAGACCCAGTCCCAGGGAATATACCGCCAGCAGATAAGCTCCCTGCCAGGCGGTGGCACCAACCGAAGCTATCGCCAGGATACCACCCAGTATCGGCCCGACACAGGCCGTCCAGCTCACGGAAAAGACAGCCCCGATGAGCAAGGAGCGAAAGTAACCGGTAGTATTGCCCAGAGACGGGGTCAGGCGTTTTTCATAGTTCAACCAAGGCACCCTCATAGCCACCAGTATGAACAGGCCAAAGGCTATCAGCAGGCTCCCGGCTATTTTACTGAGCAGGGCATAATTGGGGTTAACCGCGTATCCGGTTAGTCCGACAATTGCTCCCAGGGAAATAAAAATTACCGAAAAGCCGATGACAAAACTGAGGGAATGAAGGAACAGGGGCAATCGCATACCCCTGGATTCAAATATCTCCGGCCCGTACAGACTGGCCAGATACACCGGTACCATGGGCAGCACGCACGGTGAGAGAAAAGACAATAGTCCGCCACTGAAAGCAACAATAAGCGATATATTTCCAGCCACTATAATATATTTTACAATTTATCTGGTAGAATTTTCCAGAGCTGATATGACTCGTTTAAAAATGAATAAAGATTATGGTTTTATATGTATTTGTTTACTATCCCACTAGTATTTTCAGTATTTCCCCCACTTTTTCTTTAATCCAACCTACATCAGTAGGTGTTGTATCTTTGGTAGGATTTATCAAACATATTATCCCAAAACAAATTAGTATTATAAACAATACAATCGCTATAGCAAAAAGTACGATAGCAAAATTGAAAAAGAAAGCATTGTTTAAACTCACCACGACTAAACTCAACACGGCACCCTCTTCTCCCAAAGCTAAGTATAACGACAAACTTGAAAGCGCACTTCCCACAAAACAGAGCACCACGGCTAATATTACGCCAGTAATTGCCCAGCGTACCCCAGACCTAAGTGACCTAATACGGACTATGATACATCCATGTTTTTTCTCAGTTTGAGACATTTCTATATACCCCCTTCTAATCGCATTAGCAGAGGTAACAAATGCCTAATCATAGGAAAACCCCCACCAATCTTTTTGATTGAAGAATAATACAGGGCTGAAACCAAATGCAAATAAAACCTTCATTTTAGTGTGTTGCTACATCAATTCATTGGAAATTATCTCAGATAGGTTAAGGCAGACTTTTTATAAAGTAAGTGAAGCCAGAAGCAATCCCAGAGAGGACAGTGGCATAGAAATCTGCTGTATCAAGTATTTTGATAATACCTATCAATTCCTTTACGCCTGTGTGGGCTTCATAAGAAGGGTGATAAAAAACTTCATCAGGTACAAGGGTATTAGTAATAATAGCGACAATGGCAAAAATCAATGTTGCTATGAAGATAGAAATAGAAATATTAAAAGCTTTTTGCCGTTTAGGGTGCATTCTAAAAGCATTATAACAAGGAAGCAACCAAATTCAAATAACACCAAAAATATTTACTATGGACAAGACAATGTATTACGCTTTATAATTTTATATGCATATCCTGTTAACGTCAAGATGGGTCTCATGATATGAGTGCCGCCGGGCAGGTAAAGGGCACCAGCGGTTATGGTAAAAATTATTATTAAGAGGAGGGGATGATGGCTATTTATGTTATGATGACTAATCTGACTGATGAGGGCAGGAAAACGGTAAAAGCAAACCCGCAGAGGATTAAAGAGGTTAATAAAGAAGTAGAAGCGATGGGCGTGAAAATACTGTCTCAGTATGTTGTTCTGGGTCAGTATGATTTCATCAATATCCTGGAAGCCGACAGCAACGAGACTATAGTCAAGGTAGCCACAGAACTGGGTTCCCGGGGAACACTGCAGACCAGTACCCTGGCCGCTATGACGCTTGATGATTATATCAGTAGCCTGAAAAAGTAAACTTAAGCTTCTCTACAAAACTGGTGCCCTTTTACTGCTCCCAGGCTGCCCCTGGCTACTTAAAATAACGGGAGGATAACAATTAGACCTCTGAGCTTCACCCAGATTTCTCTTTATCAGTCCTGTCCCTTGTGCTACAAATTGCAGTACATTGACGGTCTCAAGCCAAAGGACAAGTGGTATTTCAGCTTTGGCACAACCATGCACAGCTGTGTTGAGCACTTTTTTAAGGTCAGTACGCCCCCACCCCCCTCCCTGGAAGAGTTATTAAAGCATTATGAGCAGAACTGGCTTTCCGAGGGGTACGAATCGCCCGAAGAAGAAGCCGGATACAGGGATTACGGAAGAGAAATACTGACCAGATTCTGGGAGATACACAGTGCCGATTTCCGCATGCCGGTAGCCGTGGAGAGGATGTTTCATATTGATATTGACGGCATCAAGCTGATGGGCTTTATTGACCGAGTGGACAAACTGGAGAGCGGCGGCCTATCCATAATTGATTACAAGACAAACAAAGAGCTTTTTACCGCCGATTATCTGGAGGAAGACCTGCAGCTGACAATATATCAACTGGCAGCCATGCAGACCTGGCAGCTTCCCGTAGAGAGGCTCACCCTCTACCACCTCAGGTCAAACACCGCCTGCAGCTGCCCGCCGCGCGACGAGGCTCGACTGGAGCAGGTCAGACGGCTGGTCCTGGAGGTAGCCGAAAATATTACCCAGGAGAGATTCCCGGCTATTGAGAACCAGTACTGCCCCTGCGATTTCCCGGAGCACTGCCCCTACTACCGCCACCAGTATATGGCCGCCGTACCTGAGCCCCGTCAGGACCTCCTGCCCGGGATTGCCGCCGTTGATGCCGCTGAGCGATACGCCTCGCTTCAAGCGCAGATTAAAGAACTGCAAACGCAGCTTGAAGAGGCAAAACAGACAATTATTAAATTCTGCCAGGCTGAGGAATTGAATCGGGTTTTTGGCAGCGAGCATGAGATTACCTATAAACTCATGGAGAGGACAGGCTTCAGCGAAGATGAGGTCAGAGCCATACTGGAACCGCAGGGAATGTGGGAAAGGGTACTGAGCCTTGACCAGTCCCGCCTCAAGCAGCTTCTCGCCGACAAGGAAGTGCCCAAAAACATTAGAGACAACCTGGAATCCCTGCGACAGGTTATCAGTACCTATCCCCAGTTGTGGCTTAAAAAACGCACTGAGGAGGAGAAATAGGCACTCTTCACCAAATCTGTGATATTTTGTCAGCCATCACGGCTGACCTAGTCAGGAGGGACAATTGTCCAGATTATTACTGGTAAGACACGGTCACACCAAGCTGAATAGCGGTCAAAGGTTCTGGGGAAAGACTGATGTTGCGCTAAGCGACAAAGGCATTCAAGAGGCGGAGAAGCTGCGCGACCGCCTGGCAACGGAGAAGATTAACGCTACCTACGCCAGCAACCTGAGCCGTGCCCGCTTGACCGCCGAAATCATTGCCTCTAGACATAATGTGAAAATCAATTCCCACGCTGAACTCAACGAGATTAGTTTCGGCTGGCTCGAGGGACTGACATTCGAGGAAATAGGCAAGCTGCATCCAGAGCTGGCTGAGGTATTGAGCAAATGGAGCGTCAAGCCCAAATTCCCCGGCGGCGAAAGCCTTGATGACCTTAACGACCGGGTGCAAAAGTTTCTGGAACAACTGCGAAAGCACAAGCCAAAAGAAACAATACTTATCGTATCCCATGCCGGCACGCTACGGCTGATAATCTGCAACCTGCTGGCAATCGGTCTGGAGCACTGGCGACATATTCGGCTTGACCTGGCTTCGCTCAGCATTATAGAGACCTATCCCGAGGGAGCCATACTAAGCCTGCTGAACGATGTCTCTCATCTAAAATCGCAGGAGGTAATATGAAAGCTTTTGCTTCATGGAGCGGCGGGAAGGACTGCTGCCTCGCCCTTCACCGGGCGATAGCCGACGGGCTGGACGTCCGTTACCTGGCCAATACCATAACCGAGGATGGCCAGCGCTCATTCAGCCATGGCATATCGGCTGAAGTAATACGGGCGCAAGCGCAAGCCATCGGCATTCCTCTGGCACAACGGCCTACCACCCGGGAGACGTATGAAGCTGAATTTATTAACATGCTCCGCGCCTTCAAACAGGAAGGAATTGAGGGGGGCGTCTTCGGCGATATTGACTTCAATGAGCACCGCCAGTGGATTGAAAGGGTGTGCCGGGAATCTGATATTACTCCCTATTTACCCCTGTGGTTAGAGAACCAGGATAAGCTGTTAAGCGAGTTTATAGATTCGGGTTTTGTCGCCATTGTGGTGGCGGCCAAGGCTGACCTCTTTGGCGAAGAAGTGCCGGGACAGAAGGTAGATAGAGATTTCGTCAGGCATTTAGAGGAACTGGGCAAGACAAAGAAGATAACCCCATGCGGTGAAAGTGGGGAATACCATACCCTGGTCATTGATGGTCCCGTATTTCAAAAACGCCTGGAGATTTTAGAAACCAGAAAAGTATTGAGAAGTGGCACCCGTTTTCTGGAGATTTTGAGCACGGAATTATCAGCTAAATAATACTGAAACCTTTCTGGAGGACAGCATGACGGAAATAGTCGCCAGGGTCACATCACAAAAAGGGACCTGCGAAGCCGGGCATAAGGTGGGGGATGAGTTTGTCATCGGACAAACGACGCCGCCGGGAATGTGTTCCTGGGCATTCCAGGCACTTTTTACCCCCGCCGAAGTTTTGCAGTTCGGCGGCTCCTTCCCCTGGGAGAAAGACCCGGACAGGACTACGGTTGCCTGTCCCGACGCGGGTAACCCGGTAACCTTTGAACTGAGACGGGTAGAATCCTGATAAGAGACTTATTTATCCGCGGATTCCTTGGGCCTATCGCCGGCCCGTCATTGCGAGGAGCCACAGGCGACGAGGCAATCCCCCAAAACGCCAACGAGATTGCTTCGCTTTGCTCGCAATGACAATATGATTCCATGAAGATTAGCTCTGTCTTTTGCCCAGTTACACCCTGTGCTATACTCTATAGAAGAAATTAAAGACGAGG
>CAYWAU010000094.1:0-7351 GCA_964456395.1 uncultured Dehalococcoidaceae bacterium | reverse complement strand
CACCCTGTTGGCTTGACCGCTATTGGCAACAAAAGCATCCAGGTCACCGTCGCCGTCAACATCCCCCAGGGAGAGTCCAAAGCTCCAAGAACTGCCCAGGGACTGCCCGCTATCGCTAAAATTGCCGCTGCCGTTATTAAGCCACACCCTGTTGGCTTGACCATTATAATTAGTGACGAAAGCGTCGAGGTCGCCGTCGCCGTCAACATCCCCCAAGGCAACGCCAAGGCTAGTTAAACTACCCAGGGAGAGTCCGCTATCGCTAAAACTGCCGCTGCCATCGTTCAGCCACACCCTGTTGGCTTGACTAGAAGAATTGGCGACGAAAGCATCGAGGTCACCGTCGCCGTCAATGTCTCCCAGGGCGACGCTTCGGCTATATGAACTACCCAGGGACTGACCGCTGTCGGTGAAACTGCCGCTGCCATCGTTCAGCCACACCTTGTTGGCGTGATTAAAGGCATTGGCCACAAAAGCATCGAGGTCGCCGTCTCCGTCAAGGTCCCCCAGGGCAACGCCCAAGCTTAATAAACTACCCAGGGACTGCCCACTGTCGGTGAAACTGCCGCTGCCATC
Organism: uncultured Dehalococcoidaceae bacterium; assembly: GCA_964456395.1. Lineage (GTDB taxonomy): Bacteria > Chloroflexota > Dehalococcoidia > Dehalococcoidales > RBG-16-60-22 > CAYWAU01. The sequence goes on along the minus strand of CAYWAU010000094.1, from coordinate 6,775 downwards.
GTTCAGCCACACCTTGTTGGCTTGATTCTCATTGGCTACGAAAGCATCGAGGTCGCCGTCGCCGTCAACATCCCCCAGGGAGACGCTTCGGCTATTTGAACTGCCCAGGGACTGCCCGCTGTCGATGAAACGGGCGTAACCCTGCGGGGCATCAACCACGAACTGCCAGGTGACCGGGTTTACCATTGTGGCGCCGTTTTCACCCCGAATGCCGGTGGTAAGGGTTACCGTTACCGTCTCGCCGGCTTTGAAATCCGAGGTGGCATCGAAGGTGATGTTGCTGCTACCACCGCCGGAGTAACTGCCGACAACCTTACCCGAAATTGACCCATCCACGTTGAAGGTGTTTTCGTTAACGCTGGTGCCGTTGATGGAGGTGTTGAACTGAACTACGATGTTCGAGGTCTTGATAACGTCCAGGGCATTGACAGGCGGTGTCTTGGAGGAGACGGCTAGTACAGACACCACCTCCGACGTAGTAAAGCTGAGTTCATTCCCATAGACGGTTACGTTACCGCTTGCCTTTGCCCGGAAGTAGTGGGTAGTAGCGGAGGATAGACTGCTTAAGTTGGCACTGAAGTTGCCTGTTGAACCCATTGCCTGAGGCGTTGTCTCCTGGGTAAGGCTGCCAGATGTAGTCCCCCACTCAAAGGAAACGTTCGCAGAACTGTATTCACCCAGGCTGGTCAGGTTACCATGCAAGGTAGAAGAATTGGTGGTAACATCGGTGGCAGCATTGGTGGTTACCAAAAGTGGCACAAAAACGCTATCTACTGCGTTATAGGCGTCAACACGACCAAAGCCCCAAGTGCTGTCCCACCCGGTTGAACCTAAATCCACTGCCGTTGAGCTTACCGCATTAAACACCTCACTCGGGGTAAGCGTTGGATCGACGTCCCATACCAGGGCAGCTATTGCCGCCACATGAGGTGCTGACGCTGATGTACCGTAGAACGGGTTGGAAGAAAAATAACCCAGCTGCCCGGTCTTGGTCTGCACGCCATCCACTCCGGTAATATTCGGCACTTCGCGTTCCTCATATGTCGGAAAATAGACCGTGCCCGGGCCGCGAGAGCTAAAGCTCTCAATTGTGTCCGGTGTACTCCAATAAGCTGCTGCCGTTGACAGGATTTCCTCAACCGCCGAATGCCCGATTACGCTATTTGCAGACACAACATACTGTAACCCGGAACCGTACCAAACATGGTAATCCAATACGAGCGACGAGGGCGAGCTAACCAGGCTATACTCAAGAACAGCGATGAAGACACTGACGCTGTTCCCAGTCGTGTTAGTCCAACTGAACCCTTCCCACGGGTTATCGTTACCGTTCTGAGCGGTAGTACTCCATTGTAAAGCAACCCCATCAGAGGAGCGAACTAGAAACAGGTCAAAGTCGTCCCCGGACAGACCCCACTGGTTGTTCCACTGGAGGAGGGGTATGATTGTCCCGCCATTAGGGACGGTAAAGGTGTTCCCGACATCTCCGCCCCCATAGTCATGGGAATAGGGGTAGTCGCCGCCCGGGCCCGTTGTCCGCACATATGTAGCCATATAATGTCTCTGGGCACTATTCCCGGCTGCAGTGGCATATACGCCACCGTCGGTGACAAATTGGCGAGCCTCCTGGGCAATCGGTCCATCTTCAAACTTTGGTTCGTCAGACCATCCAAGGTCATCAACGATAACCTTACAACCGGCGGCCTCCAGGGCACCGATACCGGCAACCATATCCGAACTGGTAGATGGGGAATAGAAAGCCAGTGCTGCCCCTGGGGCCAGGTCATGGACAATCTCCAGCATCGCCGTCCCTTCGTCACCACTGCCAGCTTTTAGCACGTCTACGGCCGGTGAAGATGGCAAGTCACCTGTAGCCACCGAATTGGATAAATTAGTAACCCCGTCCGAAATCACCCCAACCTTTATACCACTGCCGTCAACCCCATACCCTGTCCTCGCCTCATTTGCTCTTAGTACCGCATCTCCCTCAGAGGTCACATTATGCAGCACATAGCCGGGCGTCCCCACACTTACCACAAAATCAAGCCCGGCCACCGCCTCGACCTGGCCAAACGGTAGATTACCTTCAACCACCCCGTATTTTGATAGCGTAAGCCTTATATTCATCCCCAGGTCTTCAAGCTGCTTCTGTTGCTCAGCAGTCAGGCTGGTGACAGTTAGCTTAACCTCAATATTACCGGTGTCATCCAATTTTAGCAGGGGTGTAGATAAATCGCGGAACTTTGGCGTTTCTCCACGACGCGCTGCCGTAATCCGTTCCTCAACCTTTCGGACTACATCCATGAGCCTGGAATCAATCTTCCGCTGCACCGGTGTAAGGGCCTGTTTTTGCTGGTAGGTATCGGCCAGCTGTCCGGCAAGTTCCGGGCTGAAACCTTCAGATTCTTCGCCATCAGCAGCGGAGGCCGGCTGCCCCCCGAGGGGAAGACCACTACCGAGAACCAAAGCTATAATGATTATTACACTGAAGATTGCTTTAATTTGGTTTAGCATGACATCTCCTTTTCTGGTAATGGAAATGCTATGTCTATATTTGCCCCCAAACTCGAAGGGGCTCTTTATCCTAGTTGTTTGGAGCGGGCAACGGTTGCTGTGGTAGCCGGATGAAATGGATACTTACTGCATCAGCAAGAGTACTCAGACTGGCTACAGGTACTACCACCTGTAACAGATTTTCGTAGCTTGCCTCTAGCTTAGCGCCAGCATTAGTGGCTGCCTCGCTGGCTGCCTCAAGCTGACCGGGCACGCACTCAATGATTACCCTGACACTCCCCAATGTTGCTTTGCTTAGCGAATGAGGCAGCTTCCCCGCGCCTTTCGGCACTGACTAACTGATTTAGCTGGGAATCCAGCTTCGGGTTTCCTTTATCAGGTGAGTCAGAAGGAGGAAGATTTATTGTACCCCCCACCCGAAGTGCAGGCTACTGGGAGCACAACAAGGGCGCCAATGCTCACAAGCAGTAACACAGTAATTGTTGTGCCTAGTTTTCTCCTTATTCTGACCATTAATCTCTCTCCACTACTTACTTAGCTTCAGTTAGCAACAACAATCGCCACTTTATCCCTTTGACGGTCAGTTTCGATAAGTTCCAACCATATAAAAAGGGCACCACACCGCCGTATTACCTAGCGGTTCCAGTGCCCTTGTTATACATCAATTGTATTCCCCACCCCAGCGTCTATTGTCTTAAAGCTATTTCGCATGTTACGACCTGAGTTTAATCCTTCCTTGAGGCTTTGTCAACACATCTGATAGGAGATGAATCCTTAGGTGTGCGGATTCTATAGTGACAATTCGCTTGTTCCCTAATTTCGGGGAACCTACTTAAGAGATAACTTCGAATGGTATTGTGGATTAAGAGACCGATTGTTCCTGTCTCAAGCAGCAGCCTTACCGCGGCGAATCTGACCTTTTACATCGTTCAAAATGCTAACCATATCGGTATTCTTGCCGAAGGCAAGGTTGACTTCCCACAGCAAGGCTAATAGCATGTCCACCCGGCTCTGGACCAGGTAGACATCCAGCTTACTCAAAATATCAGATATATGACGTACATCAAGTCTTGAGGCCTCAATTTGTTCCTGACCCACAGCACGCAATAGTTCGATTGCATGGTCATGTAAGAATTGAGCATCAATCTTGTTGGGTGACATCCTGAATATGAACAGGAGCGCCCTTAGCATTTCCTTGTATTCATTAACGAATAGAAACTCAGAGGTCAGCCTGAAGAGTGGCACCCCAGATTTCTCACAAATTCTTCTCTTTGCTTCGTCCCTGAAGTGAACCTCTCGCTTGTCTTTGTCGCTTTGGCCGTAGTGCCCAGTCCCGTCATATTCGACGACCAATTGCAGGACAGCATTGCTGTCGCAGAGAGCAAAATCGAAGTGACCTCCCCAAAGAAGGCGGGCTTCTTCGCGCGTCCACTCTAAAGCGTTAATATCTATGAAGGCTTTGATTTCGCGTCCTTGGAAGTAGCGGAAAGGAGGCAGCCATATTTCCTTTATGATTTTTTCAATCTCGTTCTCTTGGAACCCGAACCCAGCCTGATTTTTGATTTTCCCCCTTCTTCTTGCAACCTCCACCAAGAGCTGTTGAAGCTGATGATTACCTTCAGGCTCAAACCTGAGAATCCGGTCTTCGATTCCTCCGATGCTATTAGCCACGGCCCATTCGTTAATCACCCTTAGATACGCTAATTCATGGGGCGATGGTTCATGCCCCACCTCTTCTTTATAACGTGCCATTTCATAATCGATATCGCTGGATAGAGCCCAGAAAAGCGGATAGTACATTTCCGCTATCTTCTGACGACTGTGAAGTGGAAATCCTAAAATCACCAGCTTACGGTTAAAATTGAGGAAATCAAGAGTGATGGCTACGTGGAACATATTCTCGTCGGCTTGGTCAACGGGGAGAACTAGCTTGTCTTTGAAGAGGGCAGCAGGTTCAACTTCAATGAGGAGTCGGTTCAAAGAAATCGCGCGCATGAGTTCTTCTCTTGATACTAAGTTTTGTCGATCATCATGAAGGAGGATCTCTTGAGCAGCTACTGCCTTCACAAGTGATGACAAGATCGCATCTTGTTCACTCACTGTACCAACTCCTTGCCTGACAACTTCATCGAGGAGGTGTATAATCGAAAAAGATTACATTCGGCACTGGGATACCTGTAACCGGTCAACTTTGAAACACCGGCGCTAGTCTGCCGGAACCGGGAGTGACCTGCCGAATCCTCCTAACCCTACCTGTCTAACCCAGGGGTGCAGTCCATCAAAACGCCTCACTTCTTTGCGAAAGACTCCAGCCTCTCTAAGTAGTAATTTGCCAAGGCGATAGCCATTAGTCTCCTTCGGTGACAGTCATTCTCACTGGACGTACCTGCATGGCGACCGCCGGCTGAGTGCAATACTTGGAAGAGGCTTCTCAACAAGTCTGTTTCACTCTTCTCTAAGAAGCCAGATTCTTCGAGGAATTTGCGGGCCTCACCGCGACTCGGCGGCTTGCTAGGATCAGGGGAAAGTCTGGCAGCTATTTCCTCACAAAGGCTTTCCAAAAAGGAACCCACCTGACTGTTTGCAGCCTCCCAGTTGCCTCGCGCTGCGTTATCCGTTGCTTGGTTCAGATGATTCAACGGAGTGGTGAATCCCAGCTCATTGAGGTTAAGCTCCAAGACCCCCTGTTCTTGGGCAGGTGATATGGTTCCAGAGAGAAACGACGAAACACGTCCCTCAATGAGGTCCAGCCCGTCTGCTCTAAGCGCCCGTTGGAAGTCTTCATAGTCACGTTGTGCCCGGTCTTGATCGTACGACGATATAAAGGGCTTATCTTTATCATAATCTCTGATAGTCCGATAGAGGCCCTGCGTAATCTCCTCCAGCGCTTCACGAGCCTGCCGAAGAGGAACTTCTATCCTACGCACAGCAGTTGCAAACCGAACTTGACACTTTCGCCATGAACAGAGCTTTTCATCATATTGAGATAACTCATTCTGATAAACTAATCCAATGTGTAGTTGAAATTACGAAAGAAAGTGTCCCAAAGGTAAATAAAAACAATATTAGGAGAGTTGAAAATTTAAGTACAGCTCACCTGTTAGATAGACTTAGTCAGAATTTGAAACAACGAGTAAGCCAGTGGATTTATGTACAACGCGGTCTGCGCTTTTATGATGGACCTTGGGTATATATTTTCAAATCGCCACGTTTGATTGATTGGACAAGAACCCAAGCGATGGATGATGCAGCAGATATTATAGGACAAGTGGTAACAAGCACATGAATACTAATACCAAAATGACGACAAAGCCCAGTGAAACATACTTCGGAGTATACCGCACTTTGTTTAGGCTGCATGTACACCAATTGATTGCCTGGGGGTACGATGGTGCTCGTCATATAATAGGATCTACTAACGAAGAGGAACCAAACATCACCGGCTTCATTAAGGTCGCTATCCGAAATCGCCTAATAACAAACGACCCACCATGGTGTGTATATTATTTTGTAAGTGAAGATACGCCAATCGAGGCAATCAATCGGGTCGGGCGGTCTAGACCTAGGCCCGATATTATTATTGAGACAAGTACAGGTAGTCGTCCTGAATACATATTTGAAGCTAAACGACTGCGAAAGAACAGCCATGGACAAGACAAATACATAGATACGGATGGTATGGGTTGCTTCATAAGTGGCCTATATGCTGCTGAATATGATGAGGCCGCAATGCTTGGATATGTTCAAAGTGATTCATTAAGTCACTGGCAGAACTTGATCAAGAAAGCCATTGAGAGCAATGTAAAATTACTGTGTCTAAGACCTCCCCAAGTAGATGAAACTGTTGACGGAATTTTTCCGCTGGAATGGGTTAGTGAACATGATAGGTATAGTCAAGGCCGCCCAATACGTCTTTATCATATTCTTTTGGATTGCATTGTCTAGTCCGCTTGTTTCCCGATTCCCTATTCGCTCCACCATCTAAAAGTTACTGAACAATCAAGCCAAAATGTGCCCTGCAAGCATAGATGAAATATAGGCTTAGACTAGTTTGAGGCTTACAATAATTTAATAAAGTCTTTATTGCTGATGTCATCTGTGCGAAGGATGGCTCGCATGGTGTCCTAGTCCAGTTCCATACAATGGGCAACGTACCAGTTTTCTTCCATAGTGATTATTGCCGTAAGCTTGCTAACCATACCCCCTCCCTTTCAGTTGACAGGTACCGCCACTTCCTCCAGTTCTACATCTCCCGGTGTTG
>CAYWAU010000093.1:0-7354 GCA_964456395.1 uncultured Dehalococcoidaceae bacterium | reverse complement strand
TTCGCTATTGGCACTGCGCCGGGCGCTCCCGGCTTCATCTATAAGCGGCGGATTCCAGAAGACAAAGTCCTTCCGGCCGCGGGGAGAACCATCACCATCAACCACCTCACAGGGCAATCCGGTCAACCCAACGGCATGCTCACCGGGATTGGCTATGGTCGCCGAACAGCAAATAAACTGGGGATTGGAGCCATAAACACCACATATTCGGCGCAGTCGGCGCATCACACAGGCTACATGGGAGCCGAACACGCCACGGTAGATGTGGGCTTCGTCTAACACCACGTACCGCAGGTGACGCAGCAACCCTGCCCATGACTGATGATTGGGCAATATACCAACATGGAGCATGTCCGGATTGGTGAGGATTATCCTTCCATGCTTCTTTATCTCAGCCCGCTCCATCCGCGGCGTATCCCCATCAAAAGTAGCCACGTCTTCAACCGGCAAGAGACTGGGACAGAATAACTGATGCAAACTGCGCAACTGGTCCTGAGCCAGAGCCTTGGTCGGAAACAAATACAGGGCACGACTGCCTGACTCCGTTAAAATGTTCTGCAAAACGGCGATGTTATAGCACAGAGTCTTGCCGCTGGCACTTGAGGTCGCTATTATTACATTCTTCCCACGACGGGCCATGTTCACCGCCTCCGCCTGATGCCTGTAAAGAGGTGACAACCCGTGCTCATTAAGGCAGTCCTGAAGCTCTCCCACCAGAAGCTCGTCAAGTTCAGCATGGCTCGCTTCGCGGTAAGGTATGTGCTCAACGTGGGCAATCTGACCGTTATAAGTGGGCTGGGATTCAAGATGATTGAGGACGGCGGTAATATCCATGACAGTACTTTTAACTAAACGCTTATAATCTCAATTTCATAATCAAGTATCTCTACCTCAAAGCGACTGTTGACAATGAAATCAACCACCCTGGAAAGAACCTGATTGGTGTGCCGCCTGTTATTGCTTACGCAACAAATCCCGATGGTAGCCAGTTGCCACGCATCATTATCATCAACCTCAGCCACGGAAACACTAAACTTATTGCGAACCCGGCTGGTAATAGACTTCAACACCTGCCGCTTACCCTTGAGAGACATGTTTTCCGGCAGGCGAAGACCGACTTTACATACACCAACATTCATAGCGTATTATGGTTATTGAAAATTCCGGTGCTTTGCCTGCGAATAGATTCTACCTCTAATCTACCACCCCATCAATTGATAGTCAAACAGGAGAAAAAGACATCTGTTTTTCCGTATTTTTTCCGATACTTGTTTGCCCCAGACACCTGCCGTGTGCTAATATTAACTTGGTATTCCTTGTGTTTCTGGATAATGTGGTTATCCAGCTGGGAGGAGGATGAGATGCCCAAGATATACCTTATTGATGTGACCAATCGGGATGGCGTGCAGACAGCCAACCTCGGCTTGTCCAAGCTCGAGAAGACAATAATAAATTTATACCTGAACGAGATGGGGGTCTTTCAGTCTGAGTTTGGCTTCCCCACGACCAGGCACGAAACTAATTACCTGCAGGCTAACCTGGAGCTTGCCGAGATAGGTGTCCTTAAACCCATCCGGCTGGAAGGATGGATAAGAGCCATCGTTGAGGATGTGGAGATTACCTTCCAGCGGGTACCCAATATTAAGCACCTCAATCTGTCCATATCCACATCAGAACAGATGATTAACGGCAAGTTCCGGGGTAAAAAGAAGAGACATGATATTATTAAAGACATGACCGAGGCAATCACGGCTGCCCGGGCTCATGGGGCTGAGAGCATAGGCGTTAACGCCGAGGATGCCTCAAGGACTGACCTGGACTACCTGACTAGATTCGCGCTGGCAGGTAAAGAATGCGGAGCAGATAGATTCAGATACTGCGATACCCTTGGTTACGATAATCCCTTTAACATCTATCAAACTACCAGGGCACTTGCGGAGAAAACAGGCATGCCGATTGAGCTACACTGCCACAACGACCTGGGCATGGCCGTAGCCAATTCTATCGCCGGGGCTCAGGGAGTTATCGACGGCGGTCAGGACGCCTATATCAATACCACAATTAACGGCATTGGAGAAAGAGCCGGAAACGCTGACCTGATAGCCGTAATTCTGGCCGCTACCAAATCCAAAGAGTTTGCCGAGAAATACAAACTGGCGGGGTCAATCGATTTATCCAAGGCGTGGAAAATATCCAAGTTTACCAGCTACGCTTTTGATGTGCCTATCCCGATGAACCAGCCTGGTGTCGGTGCCAATGCCTTTGCCCACGCCTCAGGTATACACGCCGACGGTGTCTTGAAGGACCCCGAGAACTATGAGCTATATAACTACGAAGAATTAGGCCGGGGTGACCCGGAGTTCGTAGAGACCGGCAGAGAAATCATTACCGGGCAGTACAGTGGTATATCCGGATTCAGCCACGTGATGAGCCAGTTAGAAGTACCAGTCAAGTTCCAGAATAGAAAAAGGGCTAACGAGATTCTGGAACTGGTCAGGTACGCCAACGTTGAATCACAGAGACCTCTGGTTGAGGACCAACTGCTGTTTATTGCCAAATACCCGGGGATTGCCAAAAAGCTCCTAACTCTCGCGCCTCTGGCATAGCCACTCCACAAGTGACGAGAAGAAGCTGTTTTTAAAGACGCCTCTCCTTATTTGAATATATTTTCGCGGTGTTAAAATGGGCGGTAAATTACCGAGCATAACCCTGAAAGCAATCGGCACTGTCAGGAGCCAGATAAAGCAACCACCCCGGCGCAAACACAAGGGCGTAGTCTCTGAAATTGTGGTTGACAGCAGCCTCACCGAAGCCCTGGATAACCTGGACGAATTTTCCCACATTATCATTATCTACTGGATACACCGTTCCCGCCGTTCGTCACCCAAGAAAGTACACCCTATGGGTAATCCGGAGCATGCCCTGATGGGAGTTTTCGCCACCCGTTCCCCGGACAGACCAAATCCGATAGGAAAAAGCACCGTCAGATTGCGGCAACGCCGGGACAATATACTGACCGTGGAAGGACTGGATGCCATTGATGGCACACCGGTCATTGATATCAAGCCTTACATCCCAGGGTATGACTCGGTAGATAACGCTAAAGCGCCGTCATGGGTGGTCAAGCCGTAAATCAGATATTGCTGAATATTTACCAGAGGCTCATGGCTCACTATGGACCCCAACACTGGTGGCCAGCCCAGGAGCCCTTTGAGGTAATAGTTGGTGCCATACTTACCCAGTCAGCCGCCTGGATTAATGTAGAGAAGGCTATCGCCAATCTCAAAGCCGCCGGGGCGCTATCACCCGGAGCATTACGCCGGCTGCCCCACTCTGAAATTGCCCGACTAATCCACCCCTGCGGCTATTACAACGCCAAAGCACACAAACTCAAGGCCTTTACGCACTGGTTAGGAGACCAATACAATGACAACCTTGATATACTATTCGACAGCAATATTGAACGCCTCCGCCAGCAACTCCTGGTCATCTATGGCATCGGCGAGGAAACCGCTGATTCCATAATACTATATGCCGCCAACAAGCCGACCTTCGTTATTGATGCTTACACCCGCCGTATCGTCAGCCGCATAGGACTGCCCCCCCACAGTAACCGCTATGCCGCCTATCAGGCCCTCTTCATGACCAATCTGCCGTCTGACGCCGAGCTATTCAACGAATACCACGCCCTGCTCGTTCGTCTGGCTAAGGATGTCTGTCAGCCCCGTCCCTTCTGCCAGCAATGCTGCCTCAACGTCGCGGACATAACCGTTTCAGACCCTTCGAGCCTTCAGTTTCCCTGTTCAGCCATTAAAAGGCTACAGAGCTAGTCTCCAAAAGCACATTTACTCCTCCCCATCTTAACCCCACCCCCCTTCGTCCCCCTCCAATCAGCCAGATGGAAAGAGCCCGCAGATAAGTATGATTGGAGTGGTGGTCAGGGGTGAGGTAAAACCATCCATCAAACTGTAACGAAATATTTATAAGGCACAGGGTGAAATTTATGCTTTAGTTACTGCCTAATTGTTATTCTAGGTACGTTGTCAATTAAAAGTACCCTGATAGGTAATGCCAGAAATAAGGCAAGAGGGTTAGTAAAACTAACAAATAGTCCAGCTATTTATTAGTTAAAAGGGGAGGTTATAGTGATGAAAAGATTACTGCAAAGAATACGTCAGCACCAAGAGGGTATCACCGGATTGGAGACAGCGATTATACTAATCGCCTTTGTCATTGTTGCTTCGGTCTTTGCTTATGTGGTTCTTTCGGCGGGTTTGTTTTCCTCACAGAAAGCCAAGGAAGCGGTCAACGCCGGAGTACAGGCAACAATGAGCACGGTAGAGCCTAAGGGCAATATGGTCGCCAAGATGGAAAGCGGCGTGGTGACGGAGCTTTATTTCTGCGTGGGTATCCCCGCCGCCGGCAGCCCGGTTGATTTCACCCCTGCGTCAGGTAACACCAGTACCCTTATTATCTCATACAGTGATGCCGATAATCTGCTTCCCTCGGTGAACTGGACAATTCAGAAGCTGGCTACCATTAACAGTGACAATCTCCTGGACCCGAATGAACTTTTCCAGGTCACGGTAACCATACCGAGCACCGGCAATGTCAGTATCGGAGCCTACGATAGTTTTGCTCTTGAAGTCAAGCCCCCCAATGGCCCCGTACTGCCTATTGAACGGACTGTCCCGGGCAGGGTGAGCCAGTACGTAAACCTTCACTGATATGGTTATACGGGGAAAGGGAAACCGATTAATTTGGTGTAATTAACTGCAAGTAAGAATAACAACTGACGATTGATGAATATCCCGGTAGAAACCAGTTTTGATTTTAGTACAAGAAGTGATGAACAGTGCATCACTTCTTGGCTTTTCTAGCCCACAATTCCTTGAGTATCCTGCGCTTGGCGTCCAGCGGTAAAGGCAGATTGTGCTCAAACAGGTCCACTTCTTCCTGGGAAACGCCAGCCATGTCAGCCAGTGCCTGTTGGGTCAAGAGTTGAGAGATGCGAAGCCTCCTAGCCTTAAAGCCAATGGAGGATTGTCGTGCAAAAGTAACAACCGTTGTCATTATTTCAGCCCTACCAGCAAGGATATAAGTTCTGAACCGGACACACAAGCATGTGTCTACCCTTTGTAACTGGGTGCGAACACCCAGTTCTACGCGGACTAAAATCACGACTACCGAGGGAAAGGTAACATTGCTTACAAATATAAAAATTGGAGAGAACACCCAGTTAAAATCGGTGGAAACACAGTAGCACGATGAGAACAACGAATGGTAGGTTAGGAGGGATACCTTGCTCACAGGAAAAAGGGGGAACAGGCAATGATGTGGCTTATAGCTTTGACGATGCTATTGTTTGAGGGACTGGCCGTCTGCACGATTGGCGCCATGGTGACGAGCGGCATAGGCGTCGGCCTGGCTATGGCGACGGCTATCTTTGAGCTAATTCTAGGTGTTATCATCGTCAGAGAGATGTACCGAAACGCGCATAGAACCACATGAATTTTGGACGCTTCAATTCGACGGATAATGATAGGTGTCCGTTCCATATAACTTGCAATAACAGCAAGTAGTCTGGTAAGCTTTCAGCCAGAAGCCAGACGCAGGAAGATGAAGTGTCCTTAGACCTATCAGTCCAATTAGCCCCCAAACACAAGCCGGGTTTGCTTCTGGCCAACCCGGTGATGACGGCCTCCGGCACCTTTGGCTACGGAACGGAATACAGTAATGTGTTTGATATCCATAGACTGGGGGCTATCGTCTGCAAGGGAACCACCCTTGACCCGAGAGAGGGGAATCCACAGCCGCGCCTTCTGGAAACAGCCTCCGGCATACTCAACTCAATCGGACTGCAGAATATCGGGGTCAAAGCCCTCATCAAGGAAAAAGCACCTATCTGGGCAAGCTGGCAGGTGCCGGTCATCGTTAATATTGCCGGCGAAACTGTTGATGATTACGCCAGACTGGCTGGAGAACTGGATGGGGTAGCGGGTGTCAGCGGTATTGAGGTAAACATCAGCTGCCCCAATATTAAGTCGGGTGGCGCCGACTTTGGTGCCAACCCGGAGTCAGCCTCTGAAGTAACCGCCGCCGTTAAAGCAGCCACATCCCTGCCGATACTGGTCAAATTAACCCCAAACACCGGTGATATCAGCCGGGTGGCTTTAGCGGTGGCTGAAGCCGGTGCCGATGCCATATCCCTCATCAACAGCGTGAAAGGCATGGCGATAGATATTGCCGGGCGACGCCCCGCATTAGGTAATGTAATCGGCGGCCTGTCCGGACCGGCTATAAAACCTCTGGCGCTGGCCATGGTATATGAGGTGGCTGGTACTGTGGAGCTGCCCGTTATCGGCTGTGGCGGCATCACCAGCGCCGGTGACGCCATTGAGTTTATCATGGCGGGAGCCAGTGCCGTGCAGGTAGGCTCGGCTACCTACAGCAATCCGCATGCTTCGCTTGATGTTCTGGAGGGGATTGAGCAGTTCCTGCGGAATGAGGGGATAAAAAGCCTGAAAGAGATTATCGGCGCTGCCCGGCGCTAGTCCAAACGTTATTGCATTTGGGTATAATTAGATATAAAATATTACCTACTATGAGCAATAAGCAAACGACAAAAGTAAAGCCTCCGAAGCAACCGCCCAACCCTAAAGTAGCTGTACAAAGAGACATCAAACCATCAAAGAAATAGCCATATTATCAGTAAGATTGTCTCTACACCCAATAATCGAACAATCCACGATAGCGTTTGTCCTTTTTTCTTAACAATCTTATGATTAGCATCAAAATCTTTTTCTACATAGTCCCAATATTTACTCATTGCTTCGTCTGGCTCAAGTTCCCAATACTTTTCTCTTAATATTCGCGGCGAATCAGCGACAAACATCCATTGAGGGCTAATCACACTCAAGCTTTTTATTAGTATTGCAATATAGCTAACAACTGCGATACCAAACGGAATTATAGTAGCATCAAATAGTATTCTCCCTACAAGTGCACTAATAACCCCTATTATTATTGAAGCTGAGGAAAATATGGCTAATATTTTTGTGTCCAAAATATCAGCTTCTTTGGCAAGTTGTTCCGGTGCAATCCGCCCCCATTCATATGTTAATTCTCTGCTCGGATACTTCATCTCGTCCCCCTTATCATTTAATAGATAATGATAGATTAATCCAGATTACAATGTTGTGCAACATAAGCCTACTAAATTCGGAACTCAAAAGCATTGAGCATATTGCCTGATTGTAATATAATTACAATATTATAATAATTACTCATTTTGTCAGGCTGGGGAGGGGTCGCATAGTGGCCTAGTGCGGGCGCCTGCTAAGCGCTTACCCTG
>CAYWAU010000092.1:0-7395 GCA_964456395.1 uncultured Dehalococcoidaceae bacterium | reverse complement strand
GCCATTCGGGGGTTTTGGGTATTCCGTCTTCCTTGCCCATGATGTAGTCTTTCCACTTGTCAAACCCTGTAGTACGGGTAGCGACGTACTCTTTGTCGTAAAGGTCTTCGGTTATCCAGACGTAGGCGATGGCCAGAGACATGGCATTACCCGTATCTGGTCTGGGGACAAGCCATTTGCCGCCCATCAGCGCGGCTGTATGGTCATAGTACGGGTTAATATGTACCATTTTAATGCCCAGTTCTTTCAGCCATTGACGGCGAACGGTGCTTTCGAAGCCGCTGTAGGCTCCCGGTACTGACTCCGGGTCGCTTCCCCAGAATACCATCATTTCACATTCCTTGAGCGCATCTTCAACCGTGCCGTAAATCTCTCCGCTGCCCAGGCGCATGCTATTTCCCCAGTGATGTATGGCTCCCCAGAACCAACCCTCCCAGCTATCTGGATTCGCCACGACCTGAGTATACCCGATGGCGTTCATAAACCTGCGGTGGGAACTTAAGTAGTAGCCAATATTTCCCCATAAATGGTGAGACGCTGTGCTGCTCAGAATAGCCCCCGGACCATAGTCCTTTTTAACACGCTTAATCTCGCTGGCGACGATATCCAATGCCTCGTCCCAGCTGATTCGCTCGTAGCCTGATATCCCTCTGTTCTCGCAGTGGCGCTCACCGTTTGGGTCGAAATCGACCCGTTTCATGGGATGTAAAATCCGGTCGGGTGAATATATCGTCGATTTCATGGCATATCCAAATGGAGAGATAGTACATTTCCGCGGAGGAGTGAACTTTCTGCCTCTGGCCTCAATAGTGTAAGGTGGTGCGTCACTGTCATCAAATTCTATGGGCGTCATACGTATTATCTTGCCATCCTTTACATAAACAAAGAGTGGCCCGGCATTTGAATTATTTACATACTTTCTGGTGTTGTTTCCTGCGTCTACTCCGTATTCTATGCCCACTGAAAACATCTGACTGAGTGTCTCCATAAACCACGATGTTAACTCATCAGGGCCTTCCAGCGTTAAACGAAAATTTTTTATGGCATTTAGTTGTTCCAGCTGGTTGCGCCATGGCATCAAAAGTCGGCTGGCTAAAGCGGCATCGCTAAAAGCCATACAAACATCGGGACCGGAGTGAATTCCGCTTTTGGAAATAATTTGGCCGTTGCTGAAGGTAAAATATCTGCCCACCGAATTGTCCACAACTTTTATTTGCGCCGTGAAATTTTTTGCTTTCAGACGCTCTTTGAATGATGGGTGCTTTCTGGCTGTTCGCTTCAGCAAATACGCAGTGGCAAAAAGTAGTATTCGAAATTTGATATTTGAAAATTTCATGTTTTCCTCCAGCATAAATCAAAATTTAACTGATATACCTGTAGCGCTTTATCCGGTAACGACCATTGCTTTTAGCTAAAGCCCTGCCGTAATTGCCGGTGCCTTAATTCCCCGGTTCCGCTCGTTGGTAGGTGATAGATAATATATTGAAATATGTGACTCAGCCGGTAGCTGTAAAATGTAACTATTGATACTTTAACTAGCTCACTGAATCTTGTCAAGGATAGCCAGTTGCTCAAAGCATCATTTGCCTGGCTTTGACTTTTTCAGATAGAAAGTGCTATACTCGCCTTAAAAATAAGACCGGGCAATTGATGTGAACTCTGTGGAGTAGCCCAGCCCTGCGGGAAATGCGGCCCGATATCGAGGTTCAATGATTGGATTACAACAGAGTTGGCATTTCTGAATAGTTTATACGAGCAACCTGCTTCACCTTCTGGAGCTTCAGCTCAGCTGATAAGTGCTACTACCGAGTGGGATTATCCCCCGGTACCCTGCGAGCGCCGGCGAGTTGGAGGCTAAAAGTATGCGGAAATTATGGTCATCTGTGTGGGACCCCGATATCCCGACAGTTTTTGAACCAAAAAAATCCATACTTCAGTATTTAAAAGACAACGTTAAGGCGGCGCCGGGCAGGGTCGCCTTGAGTTTTTATGGATATGACATGACCTATGAAGAGCTGAGCCGGGCGATTGACCGGTTTGCCGGGGGCTTAACCAGTCTTGGCCTGGAGAAGGGTGACAGGGTAGCCCTCTTTATGCAGAATTGTCCCCAGTTTGTCATAAGCTATTTTGGCGCCCTTCAGGCCGGGGCGATTGTGGTATCGCTAAACCCGATGTTCAAAAGTGCCGAATTGGACCATGAAATCAACGATTCTGGAGCTGAGACCCTGGTGGCTCTGGACTACCTTTACCCTGAGGTTAAGCGGGCGGAAGGTCGGATAAAGCTGAGGAATGTCCTTATAACCTCTCTCAGGGACTACCTGCCGGAGAATCCAGGTCTGCCTCTAACTTCAGAGATGGAACAACCAAAGGTGATGTTTCCAGGAGCAATGGATTTCCTGGAGTTTTTGCGTAAATCTCCGGCGGAGCCTGTGCCAAAGGTAACCGACCTGAAAAAGGATATAGCTTTGCTGCAATATACTGGCGGGACTACGGGACTTCCCAAGGGGGCTATCATTACCCACTATACCCTGGCTCACAATGCTGCCGCAGTGCCCCTGTGGTTCGGTTACACCAGAGATGATGTACATACGGGCATAATGCCCTTTTTCCACGTTGCTGGGATGGTTCATTCCATGTGTGCCGCGCTGGTCTCCGGAGGGCACCTCGTTATCCTGTCCAGGTTTTCACCCCGGATATTAGCCGGGGCAATTGAACAATACAAATGCACGGTACTGAACACCATTACAACAATGTACACAGCCATTCTTGACTGGCCGGAAACGAGCCAGTACGACCTTACTAGTCTTCGTATAGTCTGGGAAGGAGGAGCACCAATGCTTGCCGCCGCTGAAGAGAGACTTAATCGGCTGCTTCCACAGGCGTTCGTAGGCGAGGGCTACGGTCTAACCGAGACACTAACCGGGGGGGTTAATACGCCCATTCCTCACCGCAAACAGGGGTTCATCGGCATACCTTTTCTTTCAACCGATGTGAAGATTGTGGATTTGGAGACAGGCTCGAAGGAGGTTAATCTGGGTGAAGAGGGAGAGGTGGTAATAAAAGGTCCCTGTGTGATGAAGGGCTACTGGAATAAACCCGAAGACACTAAACAGCAGTTGAAGGGGGGATGGCTCTATACCGGCGACATAGGTAAAATGGATGAAGAGGGCTACTTAGCTATTGTCAGCCGTAAGAAGGAGCTGATAAAGTGTTCCGGTTACAGTGTATTTCCCAGCGAAGTCGAAGATTTACTTTACCAGCATCAGGCAATAGCCGAGGTGTCGGTAATCGGTATCCCTGACCCTTATCGGGGAGAGACGCCCAAAGCATTTGTTGTGTTAAAGCCGGAGTACCGGGGGAAGGTCGGAGAAGCAGATTTAATAGAGTGGGCTAAGGATAATATGGCGCCCTATAAGCGCCCTCGGGTAGTGGAGTTTCGCAATGAGCTGCCCAAGAGCGGCGCTGGCAAAATTCTGAGGAGAATCCTGGTAGAAGAAGAAAAAAAAGGGAAGAAACACCAAAAGTAACGTGAAAGAGGCCGCTTAGAAATTAGTTTGCGAAAAGAAGGGAGGTGAAATGCCGTCGGCGTAAAACGCAGTACAAAGCTAAGAAACAATAAAGGAGGATAAATGTCTTACACTCAAATCATTCTGGACAAAAAGGGCCCCGTTGCCACTATAACCTTAAATCGCCCCGAAAAGATGAATGCCTTAAGCATAAAACTCTCCGCAGAACTCGCTGATGCCGTTAACAATGTAAAACTTGATGATGAACTCAAGATTCTTGTTTTTCGGGGGGCAGGCGGAAATTTCTCGGGTGGCGACGATATTAATGAATTCCCGCAGTGGGGAACAACATTCAATATATTCGAAAGAGGAAAGCTTTACCAGCATACGGCTGATGAGATTGAGAGCCTTAATAAAATTACCATCGCCGCCGTGGAGGGGGCTACTGTTGGAGGCGGCTTGGAGATAACCATGGTTTGCGACTTCGTCATCGCGGCTGAAGGTTCCAGGTTCGGCATACCGGAAATAGACATAGGAATGACGCCGGGCTGGGGAGGCACACAGCGCATGGGGCGCTTTGTAGGGAGAAGAAAAATCAGAGAAATGATTCTTCTCGGCACACTTCTTAATGCCCATCAGGCTAAAGAGGTTCATCTGGTGAACAGGATTGTGCCTGCGGATAAGCTTCAGCAGGCGGTAGATGATTTAATCGAAGTGTTGCTTACCAAGCCGCAGGAGATATTGACTCTGGGCAAATTCATCATCCAGAAGGGCATGGAGGCTGACCTGCACACCGGGCTCGGCTTTGAAGTTGTCGCCGGCGCACTGAATACCACGACCCAGGCAATGAAGGATAGCTCCACCTCCTTTTCTCAGAAAACACCTCTATGGCAAAATCGTCGGAAGAAGGTTGAAGAGTATTACCGTAAGTACCCCTGGTGAAATAACTGCGAGATACTCTAAGATTAATTCAGGGACAACAATGTAATTTAAAGTGAAGGCGCTCCCTTGAGATAAATTATGGAATATCCCATGAAGGCAAAGGCAATAAAAGAAAAAATCGGCGTAGAGTCGGAGCCGGTGACATGCGAGATTGAAAAGGGACTCCTGAAAAGATTTGTCCAGGCCATAGACGACCATAACCCTCTCTGGCAGGATGAGGAATACGCGGGGAGAACAAAATACGGCGGCATAATCACTCCTCCAACCATGCTACTGGCGGTAGGTTTCGAGCAATTTCACCAGTATTCATCAGAAATATTTTCCCTGTTCTCATCTAACCTTAACGGTGGGACTGAGCTGGAATGTTTCCAGCCAGTCAGGCCAGGAGATAAATTAACGATAATTACCAGATTGATTGATGTCTATGAGCGGGATACCAGGACGGGCAAAGCGACCTTCACGACTTTTGAAACGACCTATAGAAAAAAGGGAGAGGGGCTGGTGGCTATTTGCCGCAATATAGGCATTTTATACTAGGCTGAGGAGTCTGAGTATGGCTGTAGAACTCTGTTTTGAAGATGTGGAGGTTGGTACCGAAATCGCCCCCCTTATCAAGCACCCTGACATTCGCCGGGCGGTGATGTGGGCCGGGGTATCGGGCGATTACAATCCAATTCATTATGATAAAGACTCTGCTCGGAGCATGGGATTGCCCGGCATTATTGTCCACGGTCAGCTGATAGGCTGTTTCCTGGGACAGCTGATAACCGATTGGATAGGAGAAAACGGAGTACTTAGAAATTTAGCCTGCAATTACAGGAGAATGAACTTCCCCGACGAAGATATTACCTGCAATGGAAAGGTAATCAATAAATATGTTGACGGTGCGGACCACTATGTAGAGTGCGACATTTGGGCAGAGAATCCCAAGAAGGAGAAGACGGTAACCGGTAGCGCCGTTGTCATCCTGCCATCCAGAGGTAGAGATATTTATGCCGAACTATCCCCTGATAAATCTGATAAATAAGGCATGTGTTATTTTGGAGGCGTCACACGCTGAGTCAACGGCCTTTAAACCTTGGCTCACGCTTTTCTAGGAAAGCCCTGACCCCCTCCTGACGGTCTTCCGTCTTGTTGCAAAGCGCCTGGCAGCAAGCCTCAAATTCCAGCTGTGAATCAAAATCACTGTGGATACCTCTATATGCGGCGCGCTTCATCAGGCTAATAGCCACGGATGGCCCCGAGGCGATACGTTTGGCTAATGTGGCAACGGTCTCTTCCAGTGTTTCCGGAGGCACAACCTGGTCAACCAGTCCCAGCTGCTCCGCCTGTCTGGCGTCAATTAAGTCCCCTGTGAACATTAACCACAGTGCCTTGCTCAGGCCGATTGTCCTCGGCAGAGAATAGGTGGCGCCGGCATCAGGTATGAGTCCTCTTTTCACGAATGCCAGGCCAAATCTGGCGTTTTCGGATGCAATCCTTATATCACACAGTAAGGCTAGAGAGACTCCGGCTCCGGCGGCCACTCCATTCAATGCCGCGATAATTGGTTTATCAACAGCTTGTACCGGGTCCGTGAGCCTGTGAAGTGCTGCCTCAATTTCACGCGGGGATTCCTCTTCTGCCTGCTCTTCTGTCTGCGTCTGCAGCACGTCGCCCACGTCTGCTCCGGAGCAAAAACCTCGGCCAGCTCCGGTAATGACCAGCACCTTGACGGCATCGTCCCCGGCCGCCTCGGCTAATACTTCCCTTAATCCCTGTAACATTGCTTCATTGATGGCATTTAGCTTCTCAGGACGATTTAGCTTGATAGTAGCAACCCCGTCCTCCTTCTCTAAAATTACACTCTCAACATGTTCCATGGTTCTTACTCCTTCGGCGTATGTTACGAATTAAATAAAACAAAAACGGCTCGTTTCACAGCCAATAGTCTAGCTTACTGGTATTTCGCTGTCAATGTATCATGTAAATCCGGGTGCGAACCAGAGACCTCCGTCGTTAGTCTGCCGTTATTGAAAATACCCGGAATAGTTGATACACTTACTTTGAGTGCCGGGAACCAGATGAGGCGCTCTCCATGAATGCGATACAGGGGGCTTGAGTTGATTTCTGAGAAGCGCCAGGAAAAACCAGAATGGTAAGGAGGCTTAAATAAATGCTTGAGTTTGCCGACAATGCCAGGGTAATGCTGGAAGAAGTTGTTAAAATTAAACCCGGGCAGAAGCTACTGGTTATCACGGATACCTATGCCCGTTCCAGGGCTTTTGCTGACGCTGTTACCGAGGTGGCTAATTCCATAGGAGTGCAGGCAGTTCTGGCTATGATGGAGCCGATAACACATGTGGGTCAGGAACCACCGCCTTGCCTTGCCGCCGCCATGAAGGCAGTCGATGTAATATTGGAGTTCACGGAAAGATATAATATGGCACATTCAACTGCCAGGAAAGAAGCAACGGCGGTAGGTGTCAAGCATTTTGTGCTGAATACGGAAGCTTCCGAGGACCGCTTGAGAACCCCGGTTCCCCTCGCAGACCTGAATAAAATAAAAACACAGACTGAGAAGTTTGCCGGGATGATGACGCGGGCGAATACCGCCAGAGTGACGAGCTCTTGGGGAACGGATATTACTATGAGCCTGGAAGGTCGAAAAGCAGTTCCGCTCCAACCCCTTATCGGATACGGGTTTCGGGGGACTTCAGGATTATGCAGAAGCGGCTATCTCACCGGTAGAAGGCACCACGGAGGGGTTGGTGATAATTGATGCTTCCGTTCGAGGATGGGGATACGTTTTCCGGTCGCCAATTCGTTTTGAAGTGAAGAAAGGGAGAGCTCAGGTCGAGACGGTCTCATCAGATGTTGCCGAAGAAGCGGAAAGATTTAAAAAGATGATTCTACTTGACGGCAACGCCAGCAATTGCGCGGCAGAGCTGGGTCTTGGCACAAGCCA
>CAYWAU010000091.1:1480-7475 GCA_964456395.1 uncultured Dehalococcoidaceae bacterium | reverse complement strand
TGAGATTATCGGGGAGGCAACCATCGCTGATGCTATTTGTGACCGGCTGGTGCACAGTGCCTTTCGGGTTGAGCTTAAGGGAGAGTCTGTCAGAAAAAAACATGCAAAATAATTTGACACAAAGTTACCCCTTTTGGTAAGATAACCAGAGGGAAATGTGAAAGGTGAATCAGTGGTAACTTTCCTCCGGAATATCCATTTAATACACAAATTTTGGTTTTGGGAAAATGCTTTTTGACAAGCCAAATTGTACTCTCTATAATCGCCAAATCGCCTTTATTTGAATCATCACTCATATTAAGAATAGTGGAAATCATTTCAAACCTTCTGCGTAAAACTTATCATTAAATCTTCGCTAGTTTAATCAAAAGGTTGCTATATTCATCTACCTGGCAAACGAACTCCGGTGGAATTAACGTTGTAGCACTATATTCTACAATTATCGCTGGTCCATTTATCACATGGCCAGGAAACAACAATTCACGGTCATAAACTGATACTTCACACACATCTTCCGAAATCATTGCTGGGCATCTATATATTAGTGCTTCTGATGGATCAGGACCATAAAGTTTTCCTTTGTGAAATGACGGCTTCCGTAGAGGAGCTATAACACGTATCCTCAGATTTACCAGCTCGATAACATTTTTTATATTATAATAGCCAAACCTTTGGGTATAAATTTGATTGAAATGTTCTGAGAACATTTCATCAAAAGGGATGTTCAGTTCATAAGATTGTCCTTCATAGCGCATATCAACGGTTCTCTGGAAAATTATCTCCGAGGGCGCAAATCCCTCTGCCTGCATTTCCCTATACGCGCATTCCTCCATCATTTCAAACATTTTGAGGAGTTCTTGATAAACAACACTCTTCATCTTTAGCAATATGGTCTGCGAATAGCTTTTTACAACATCCGAAATAAGCATCCCAAAGGCAGAAAGAATACCCGCATTCTTCGGCACCAAAACAACAGGAATAGAAAGGTTTTTAGCTAATTCGCAAGCATGCAGTCCGCCTGCTCCACCAAACGAAATCAATGCGAATTCCCGAGTATCGTAGCCGCGTTCAATGGAAATGGTTCGGATTGCCCGCTCCATTTTGGTATTCACCACTGCTATAATCCCCTCCGCGGCTTGAGATGATGTATAGCCGCATTGTGCAGCGAAAGCTGCCGTCGATTCTTGGACTCTTTTTATGTCAAGCGCCATGTTGCCTCCTAAAAAGCGGCTCGAATCTAACCTTCCAAGAAGAAGATTCGCATCAGTCACAGTTAATTTATTTCCTTTACCATAGCAGACAGGACCGGGGTCTGCACCTGCGCTCTCGGGGCCAACACGCAATGCGCCGCCTTCATCCAGATATGCTATTGAGCCGCCACCGGCTCCAATCGTATGGATGTCAATCAAGGGCACTTTAATTGGATAATCGCCAACTTCTCCTTCCGTAGTTATCTGTATATCGTTATTACACAGCGAGACATCGGTAGATGTACCGCCCATATCGAATGTAATGATTTTCTCGAAACCAGCATTTTTCGCGACCTCGAAGGCACCCACAACACCACCGGCCGGCCCTGATAGAATGGTATGAACCGGTTTTTTACACGCAGTCTTCGCCGAAATGCTCCCCCCATTAGATTGCATGATGCGCAATCTTCCGTTGATGTTCTTCTCCAACATGTCGATATACTTTTGCATTACCGGCGCGACATACCCATTTACTATTGTCGTGCTGAACCGCTCATATTCTCTATACTCAGGGACGATAAGATGTGATGCTGAAATAGGTAGATTCAAATCTTGTAACTTATGATAAACTGTCGCTTCATTTCCAGGATTTGCGTAGGAAAAAAGGAAGCAGACAGCGATGGATTGAACTCTGGATTGCCTTAATCTATTTTTTATTCCCTCAAGTTCTTTTTCATTAATGGGTTGTGCGATTTTGCCGGAATAGAGTGTCCTCTCTGATATTCCAAATCGTAACTCTGATGGTACCAGCGGCAGCGGTTTTTTAACGAAGAAATTATACAGTTCCGCTCGATTTTGACGACCTATTTCGATAATGTCCTCGAAACCTTTTGTGGTGATTAAAGCTGTACATGCACCTTTATGTTCAAGCAAGGCGTTTGTTGCCACCGTAGAACCGTGAACTAGGTCAACGGATAAATCGGCGGCAGAGCCTGTCATCTCCAAAATCTGGGCAATTCCTGATAACACTGATAAAGCGGGATTCTCAGGTGTCGATAACACCTTATGAATGACCACTTTCTTCTCACCTATTAGGATAAAATCAGTAAAGGTACCACCAATATCAACACCAAGGTGAAGTGTCTCTTTCATCCATCTCTTCCATTTTTCCAATTTTCCAGAAAACTTTACCCCTTTATCCCCTATCCTCTTTCCCTTTTGCGCCATACCCTCCGCCGCCGGGTGTTTCAATACGAATCCTATCCCCAGCATTCAGATATATTCTCGTTTTCGAAGGAAGTTCACTTTCAACGCCGCCATGTTGAATGAGAATATTTCTGCCTTCTTTACCTGATAACCCACCATTTAGGCCATAGGGAGCATACTTACGTCTATCGGAGAGGATGGTTACCTCAGCATTACAAAGCATCGTCATTTCTCGAATGATACCATCCCCACCGCGCCATTTTCCCATACCGCCGGAGCCGCGTCGGGTTGTGTACTGGTTCAGTTGGATGGGATATGTATGCTCTATAGCTTCAATCGGAGTATTCATCGTATTGGTCATGTGTGTGTGGACACCGTTTATTCCATCTGCCGTTGGACGAGCGCCCATGCCTCCGGCAATTGTTTCATAGTAGGCAAAACTACGACTCCTTGTCGAATCATAGCCGCCTATCGCAATGTTATTCATACTTCCGCAACTGGCGGCGGGAATCTTATCAGGCAACACCTCTGAAAGCGCACCCAAAAGTACATCTACGATACGCTGAGATGTTTCAACATTTCCGCCGGCGATGGCGGCCGGAAATACGGCATCTACGATACTACCTTTTTTTGTGATGAGCGTTATTGACCGCATACAACCGGAATTTGAGGGAATATCCTGTTCTCCTATACATTTGAACACATAAAAAACAGCAGATAACGTGATTGCATATACAGCATTAATACTTCCTTGTACCTGCGGCGCGCTATCAGTGAAATCTACAGTGACACTGTCGTCGTTTATTATAACTTTTACCGCAATCTTTACAGGCTTATTGTCGATGCCGTCATCATCCATGAAATCATGGAATTCGTAAGTTCCATCTCGGATGTGCTTAATTGAGGCGCGCATCATCTGTTCGGCATAATCCAACAACGCATGGGCATATTGTAGACATTCTTCCAACCCATATTTCTGGGTTATTTCTATGAGCCTACGTTTACCAATCTCATTCGCGGCAATTTGCGCTTCCAAATCGCCTCGTCTCTCAATGGGGGTACGCACATTCGCC
Source organism: uncultured Dehalococcoidaceae bacterium (assembly GCA_964456395.1). GTDB lineage: Bacteria > Chloroflexota > Dehalococcoidia > Dehalococcoidales > RBG-16-60-22 > CAYWAU01. The sequence goes on along the minus strand of CAYWAU010000091.1, from coordinate 4,006 downwards.
AGAATCAGCTCAAATAATTCTTGATTGAAAACGCCCTTCTTCACAATTCTAACCGGCGGAATGCGTATCCCCTCCTGAGTTATCTCCGTGGAAAGCGACATGGAACCAGGAGATATTCCGCCAACATCAGCATGATGAGCCCTATTTGCAATGAAGTAAACGGGTATATTTTTGCCTTCAATAAATACGGGTGAAACCAATGTGATGTCCGGCAGATGCGTCCCACCGCGAAAGGGGTCATTTAATATGATTGCATCCCCATCCTCAATATCTACCGATTGAATTGCAGAGAGGACAGACAAGGGCATAGAACCAAGGTGTACTGGAATGTGCGCCGCTTGGGCTATCATATTTCCAGATGAATCAAAGACAGCACATGAAAAATCCCGCCGTTCCTTGATGTTTGGCGAAAAAGCTGTCCGGCAAAGCACAACTCCCATCTCGTCAGCTACAGAAGCATAAAGATTTTTATACAATTCTAGCTTAACTGCATCGTATTTCATTATTTACGGCTAAGTTGGTATGGGGTGGACCCCCTTCCTCCCTCTTTGGATCAAATTCTCAAAAGGGTAAATTATTGCTTAGAAAGAGACTCGATAGATTCCTTAAGGAGTATCATATGGCTAAGAAACGGCTTTGTCAAGGTTTTAGACGAGATATCGGACGGACTATAATAAGCAAGAGAAGGAACCAAGGGTCTGTTTGTACGCCAATTAGTGTCCGACCAATGGGTCCGGCCTCCCATCTAAGCGGAAGTACTACGTTCCATCAGTCGATTGCGAAAATTCGGGTCGGCAAGCCGACAGCCACGTGATGGTTTGGAATAAATGTCACTCTGCCTCATGGATTCCCAGATTTTTCTCATGGAACGCTGACGGATATTTCCAAAGGAAAGTGGTGTGAAGTCACAGGGAGATATATCGCCATTAGCCCTCAAGTGCATCTGCGCCACACCCCCGGGGCAACCTTCGGCTGCACAAGGGTAGGCAATGCTGGTAAACATAGTCTGGTGTATTATCCGAGGATAATCGGGTTTCTCATTGTATCTCCTCCTGAACTCCTTTATTCCATTTACTTCATTTTCGTTGAGCATGCAATTCGGCTCATCTTTCAATCTTCCTGTAGCAATGATGTCAAACACGAATACCTCCAAGACATTCAATCTCTTAGCCAAATCCATCATTTCATCAAGCTCCCCACAAAGAATCTTTTCTTTTGTAATGTAGGTGGATATCCCGGTAAGAATACCTCTTTCCTGACAAAGTCTAATTCCCTGAACAGCTTTTTCAAATAATCCTTTCCTCCTCCTATTCTCATCATGTTTCTCCGGGTCCGAATAATCCAAACTCACGAAAAGACCAAAAATCCCTGCTTCTTTCAATTTCAGAACTGAATCTTCATTGAGATACTCGCCATTTGTGAATATGGTACAGATACTTCTGTGCTTATCCACTGTTCTAACCAAATCATATATATGATCACAAAGAAGGGGTTCTCCACCCGTAAAAATGACACAGGTTGTCCCCAAATCCACTGCCTGATTAACTGCTCTTTTCAGTTCATTAATGCTAAGGCCGTTTCGCTGACGCTTAACTTCTTCCCTGTATACGTAGACAGAGCAATGCAGGCAGTCACATTGACATTTGTAGGTGACGGCGATGGTCATAAAATGTGGCGTTCTACTTGCCCAGGCAATGGCTCCATTTTCTCCCACTTCTGTATCCTTGAAAACAATATCCTTCATTATGAAACGAATTCTGCGCCTGGCAGCAGCCGACCCCAAAGAAGGACTGAGAAGGGAGAAAGCCTTGCCTTGGTCAACTTCAATGATCGGTTTCTCCTTGATATAATAGTTCTGTAAATTCTCTCGATATCTTACTATGCCGTTTCTTATCATGCTACGCTGCCATTTTTTCAAATTGCCTTCCATGTTTTCCCCCTTGCCTTTAGACTAAGTTACCATAACAGGAACAATCATGAGTCATTGCACCCTACCATCCAAAAGTTTTATTGCCCGGTCAAAAAAACCATCGGTCATTTGTTCATGGGTAGCCATAACTATCGTTACACCTCTATCTTGGTTTATTTTTCTGAACAGGTGTAGGATATTCTCCGCGTTCTTGGAATCGAGACTACCCGTTGGCTCATCGGCCAACAACACCCTTGGATTCATGGCTAAAGCACGGCTTATTGCCACCCGTTGTCTTTCCCCCATAGAGAGTCGTGTAACCGAAGATAGACATTTCTTATCTAACCCTACCACATCAATCAGCGCTTTGGCTCTCTTTAATCTTTCTTCTTTCTTAAGCCGGGATTCTATTAGAGGTAATAAGACATTCTCTAACACATTTAGCGTTGGCCACAGGTAGAATGCCTGGAATACAAATCCTATGTTATGAATCCTGAATCGACTCTGCTTAAGAACATCTCTGAGTTTTTTCCCTTGGAAGTATATCTCCCCTTCACTCGGTGAGTCCAATCCACCGACGATATGAAGCAGGGTAGATTTTCCGCTACCGCTGGGAC
>CAYWAU010000091.1:0-1470 GCA_964456395.1 uncultured Dehalococcoidaceae bacterium | reverse complement strand
GACCCGTTATCAGTAAAAACTCTCCTCTAGCTACCTTGATATTGACGCCGTCCAGGGCAACAACTTTGCCATCCTCGTAGTATTTCGAAACGTCTCTCAGCTCTATGAGGACCTTATCATTCATAGCGCAAAACCTCAATTGGCGGTATGGAAATTGCTTTTAGAGCTGGATAAATTCCCGAAATAAAACCCAAGAATAACGAAATAGCGATAGCCTTGACCATAAACACTACATCATAATTCATTCTCATAATGCTCTGAAGTTGCGGAGTAGAAACCAGGTATTTCATTATGCCATATCCCATAGCTACACCAATGAGCCCCCCAAAGAGCCCCAATAAGATGGACTCGTACAAGACTAAACCAATAATCCTGGTGTTCCTCCACCCCATAGCGAGCAAAATCCCTATTTCTCGTGTTCGCTCCAACACGGAAGTAGTCATGGTATTCACTATACCCAGAATGACTATCAGAAAAGCAACCACAGATATAGCCCAGGTAAAGTTGAGCAGCGTAAGAAGAGGAGTGTTGGCAAACACAAAACTCTGAATATTCTTCACTTCCACATCGGGAAATAAACTGGATATCTCAGATTGAACAGCCTCTACGGTGTTAGTAGTCTTGCTATGCCGACCTTTAGGAGTCTCTCTCTTCTTCACCTTAACATTGAATGATGTCACCTTGTTGCTCGCTCCCTTTATCTCTTGTAACTTCTTGAGGGAAACAATAATAGCACCCTCTTCAAATAGACTCTTACTTTGAAAGATGCCAACCACGGAGAATTCCGAGCCTTTGATATTTATTTTATCACCTATCTTTTTATTAAGTCTCCCGGACGCCATATTACCCAGTATTGCCTCCCCTTGGTTCTGGGGAGACGTTCCGCTAATTTTCAGCTCATCGAAAAGATGCGAGTTGATGTCCCAGCCATAGACAAAAATACGTTGCTTTATGGTGGCAGCATACAAATATAGAAGTACTCGACTCACGTCAACGACCCCTGGCAATTGTTTAATCTCATGAAAATATCCCTCGTCAACAGCGCTTGACAAAATATCCACGCTTCCTTTTTCCACGACAACAAGGTCGGTACCTCGTGAATCGTAGATTGTCTTCAACGTCTCTTCAAGATTATTTGCCAATCCCATAAAGGACACAAAAGCGGCCACACTTACCCCTACGCCCAGTACTGTCAAACCGGTACCTATTTTTCTGTGCCAAATATTCTTAAGGGTTATTGTAAGTGAATTCATCCTCTATTGTATTGTCTCACCATTTTCCAACGACTAGTTTTTCCTACCCTGGTTATATACGAACATTTTCCCTTGTGAGAATAAATTCATTTTATTACAGTGTACCTTAGTCGTCAAGATCACGCATCAAATCAAATTATCTGCTATAATAGAGAAAATAACATTGACCAAAGGAGACCGCATCATGAAAAAAACTATCATAGTAACACTCATTCTG
>CAYWAU010000090.1:0-7492 GCA_964456395.1 uncultured Dehalococcoidaceae bacterium | reverse complement strand
GAGGGAAAATAAAGAGGTCATTCAGGCTTATTTCGGTGGCGAACATGTTGCTTAAGACGTTGTTGCCATGGCAGGAGGCGCCTTAAACGCTGACGACGCACACCAGGTTGTAATCGTAAAACAGAAAGGAGACAGATGTCATGGACTATAAAAACCTGATTCTGAAAAAAGAGGAAGGGTTCGCCACCATAATTCTAAACCGACCTGACAAACTGAATGCTCTAAATGCCGAGCTCACTGACGAAATTGTACGGGCGTGCTCAGAGGTAGGACAGGATGAGGAGATAAGAGCCGTAATTATAACCGGTGCCGGACGTGGATTCTGTTCCGGTGCTGACCTCAGCTCGGACGACTTTAAGATAACCAGCCTGTCGGCTGGTTTTAAGTTAATGCAGCAAGCCACCACGCTTATCATGGGCATCAGAGAAATGCCCAAGCCGGTGATTGCCGCCGTGAATGGCCCTGCTGCTGGTGGCGGCTGTAACCTCGCTCTCGCCTGCGACATCATAATAGCATCGGAAAAAGCTAAATTCATTGAACCTTATATAGCGCTATCGGCTCACCCCGACTTCGGGGCAATATATTTCCTGCCCCGAATGGTTGGTCTGGCCAAGGCGAATGAGCTAATATTTAGCGGCAGGACGGTTGACGCTAACGAGGCAGACCGGATAGGTCTGGTGAGCCGGGTAGTAACGGCAGATCAGCTGGAGAGCGCGACCAGAGAGCTCGCTAAGAACATAGCCAAGAGTTCGCCGCTGTTTCTCAGATTAACAAAGGCTTCCATGAATCAAGCACAAACGATGGACCTGTCTAAAGCACTAGCCTGTGAAGCCACCGCACAAAGTATAACTTTCATAACTGAAGACTTCAAAGAAGCTATGACAGCATTCGTGGAGAAAAGAGAGCCTATCTTCAAAGGTAAGTGACCATATACTACGATGCCGTACCTGGGAAGTCCGCTTAGTATATGCGTGGATGCTAATAGCTGGTGATAGCTACATAGTTACCTTCATGCCGCCGGGTATCTCGGTAGTGATACTGCCGTCGATTATGTGTTCGGCAATCTCATCATCGGTCATCTTCAATAATTCTTTGAAGACATATTCATTGTGCTCGCCCAGACAGGGTGAAGGCTTTTTTATCTGGCGGGGAGTCTTGGAAAGTATATAACACGACTGCATTTCAAATTGTTGTTTGCCCATTACCGGATGCTTTAGCGGTATAAAATAATTACGATGCCTAAGTTGTTGGTCATTATACACATCTTTAGGCTTATATACTTTATGAGCGGGCACCCCGGCCTTCTGCATCATGGCTTCCACCTCTTCAGCAGTATGATTTAAAGTAAAGGCTGTGACCAGTTCTTCCAGTGCATCCTCGTTTCTTTTTCTATCGGCCAGGGTGGCATACTCTTTCTGTGTGCTCAGAGCCGAATTGCCGGTAACCTGACAGAAATTCTGCCACTGTTCATCATTTACTACAGATATAGCTATCCAATCATCATCGCCTTTACACTGGAAAGCACCGTGAGGCGCCGCATCTGGAAGCCGGTTCCCGTTTCTCTGTATAACTTCCCCGTTGATTTGGTAATCCAGCAGGGGGGATGCCAGGAAATGAAGAGCAGATTCAAATTGAGATTGTTCTACCCACTGCCCCTTGCCGGTACGACGGCGATAATCCAGAGCGGCTAAAATTCCCAGAGCCGTGAAACGGGGACAAACGAGATCGGTGTAAGCTCCTTGTGGAGCCGTCGGCATTCTATCCGGCCAGCCGGTGATTTCAGTAAAACCGCTAAAATTAACCGCATTATATCCGAGGCCGGAATAACTTGAGTGAGGTCCACCACTCCCTTGCATGTTGGTGCTGAGGTAAATAATACTCGGCTTAATCTTACTTATTTCTTCATAATCCAGTCCCCATTTCTTCATAGTCCCGGGAGAAAAGGATTCCGTAACAATATCTGCCCATTCAATAAGTTTCCAGGCGAGCTTTTTCCCGTTGGGGTGCTGTAAATCAATGGTCACGCTGTATTTATTAGGATTAAATTTGCCGTAAAACATGCTGCTATCCGGTGTAGGAGTGTTATCAGCAAATGGGCCAGCCTGTCTCAGGAGGTCGATGCGTTTATGGGACTCTATTTTAACTACGGTAGCACCGTGTTCAGCAAGATATCTGGAACTTAATGGCCCAACCCCTGCCCACGAGAAATCTGCTATCTTAATTCCCTCAAATACTTGTTTTTTCATCTCATCAATCCCCGCCTTCAGATTGCCCTTTTATCTTTCAATAAGTTGAGTTTTTCCTCAGAGATGCCTAATTCGCCAACATATATCTCGTTATTATGCTCTCCTATCAATGGAGCTCGCCTTTGGTATTCGATAGGAGTTTCACTCATGCTGATAAATGGCCCGCAATAAGTAAGAGTATCGTTGAGTTCCGGGTGTTCCAGTTCCCTCCAGTAGACCCTGGCCTCAAGCTGAAGGTCTTCACTGATATCTTTGGTATTATTGACAGGAGCTAATAGAATGCCTCTTTTAATCGAGCCCTCAATATAAAGTTCATTTTTTGTCTTGGTCAGGGTAAATTTCTCGACTGATTCTCTCACTCTGTCCGCTATTTCTTGCTCCATCGTCGCAGCGTTGTAGTCCACTACCCAGTCCAGTTTTTGCAACCACTGCGGAGCCATACCCTCTTCTTTCATCCATTTCACCAGATTGCCGGAAGAACTGAGAAAGGGCTCGGTACCACCCTGGAGCATTATATTGATATAGCCATCTTTACATTTAAAATAAATGTGTTGGTTGACTCCGGTGCTGGCAATAACCGGGCGGCCGCCAGTCCGCTTGAATTCAATTTTAGCAACATCCCACATCTGTAAAATTTGCATATTAGGTGATACGGCACATTCCTGCATTGATATGTCGATATGCTGACCTTCACCTGTGTTCCAGCGATGCAATATAGCCGTCATTGACCCAAGAGCTGCTTCCGCACCTCCAAAGAAACCTGCCTGGGGGAAACTTATCCAGACAGGGGCACGGTCGGGATTGCCGCAGGCATACATGTAGCCTCCGGTAGCCCAGGACGTGAGCTCGCTTCCCTTATATTGAGCTTTAGGTCCGTTTTGACCGAAAAGTGAGATGGAAGCATTAATAACATCCGGTTTGATTTTACAGAGGTCAGAATATCCCAGCTTCAGACCGCTCATATAGCCGGGCCCAAAGGACTCTATGATAATATCAGAGGTTTTGACTAACTGTTTAAAGAGGTTGCGCCCTTCTGCTTCTTCCAGATTTAGGGTAATGCCCCGTTTATTGGAATTATAGGCAAACCAGAAGAGACTTTTCTCCGGGTCGGCGATATTCTTGTAGTAGGGAGCAATACGCGAGTTACTACCACCTGGAGGCTCAATCTTGATGACATCAGCACCCAGGTCTCCCAGTAATCTTCCGCCCAACATACATCCACCCTCGGTTAAGTCCAGAACCCGGTATGGAGGCAAGGCTGATTTAAACTCTCTTTCCTTGACCATATACCTGCTCTCTTTGAAAATTGTAATTTACTCAATTACCCAAATTTCAAGGCTAATTTATTCCTGGTGCTGTTTTTACTTTATCAGTCCGCCAGAAGTTCTTGAGCTATAATTAACCTTCTCATCTCGGCTGAGCCGCCACCAATCTCATTCAATTTGGTGGCCCTGAATAATCGGTTCACCGGGAAATCCATCATATAGCTGTACCCGCCGAAAACTTGCATGGCATCCTGAACAACCTGGCTGCTGGATTCAGCAGTAAACAAAAAAACAGCGGCAGCCATCTTGTGAAACTCCGTACCTCTGCCGCCTCTTTCTGATTTTTGTGCCAGGTCCGCCGCTCTGTATAACATTGACCTGCATGCCTCGGTAAGTGTGTACATATTCGCCAGTTTTTCCTGAATCATCTGAAAGCTGCCTATCGGCTTTCCGAACTGAATTCTCTCTTTAGAATATTTCACGGATTGTTCCAGGGCAGCTTCGGCTAGCCCCAGACATATCGCTGACATAATAGTCCTCTCAGTATCCAGTCCAGTCATCAACACCCTGACACCTTTATTTTCCTCACCGAGTACGTTCTCTTTGGGAACCCGGTAATCCTCAAACGCCATCTGGCCTGTTGGTGAGCCTCTGTATCCCATCTTTTCAAGCTCTGTTATCTCAAGCTTACCCTCACACCCCGTTTCTACGACGAAGGCAGTTATCCCCTTTGACCCCAGTTCAGGTGCTGTTTTGGCATATAATAAAAAGGCGTCAGCAATGGGAGCATTGGTGATGAACATCTTCTCCCCATTAAGGACATAGTAGTCACCATCCCTCTTAGCCCTCATCTCTATGCCGACAGCATCAGAGCCATGATTGGGTTCAGTCAGAGCTATGGCACCTATCTTTTCCCCGCTACAGAGCGCGGGAAGGAACCTCTTTCGCTGCTCCTCATTAGCATTCCTGTAGATATTTTCCGCGGCTATAGCCGTATGGACTCCGTAGGACATACCTAGCTCGGGACAAACCTTGGTCATTTCTTTAATGGCAATGATATTCGCCAGGTAATCGAGACCACCCCCTCCGTATTCCTCGGGAACAGTAATCCCCATTAGTCCCATGTCGCCCAATTTCTTCCATATCCCGTCGGGCAGTTTGGCTTCTTTATCAATCTTCATAGCGATAGGTTCGATTTCCGCCGCCATGAAATCCTGTAAAGTCTTGGCTATCATCTTGTGCTCTTCACCCAGTTCAAAGTCCATAAAGTGCTCCTTCTAATTAATTTAAACTCGCTACTCACCCAGCAGTTCTATTAACACACCATGGACTGATTTAGGGTGAACAAAAATATACCTCAGCGACCTCCCCTCTACTGAAACTGGTCTGTCTGGAATGAGCTTTACGTTCTTTTCCTTCAACCTGGCAACGGTCCCATCCAGGTCGCTGAGCATAAAGGCGATGTGATGCAGTCCCTCGCCTCTATCCTGAATATACTTGGCAATCAAACTCTCCGAGCTTGTTGGCGTGATAATTTGGAACTGAGTTTCACCTACGTTTGCCGCTTTCACCTTCATATCATAAGTCGGCATATCCCAGCTATCTTTGAACTCAAGGCCAAATAGCTCTTCGAACAAAGCAACGGCCTCGTCCTGTTTTTCAACAGCCAATACTACCTCTTGTATATTTTTTACTATCTTATTACCCATACTATACCTCCCAGACGTAATTCCAGCTTATTTGTTGCGGAAAAATTTACCCAGCCCATCTCACATCCTCCAATATTACAGTGTCCTATTTAGTAGCACCATGGTGCTAAATTGGTCAGCTCCCATGGCATAAGCCAAAGCCAGGTTCACATCCCCGGGCACCTGCCGCTCGCCACCATCCCCCCGGACCTGTATTGCTGCTTCAGCTATCCTGTGCAAACCGGTCGCCCCGATGGCATTTGTGGATACTACGCCCCCAGATTGGTCAACCGGGATATCACCATGGAGCCAGGTAGCCTCTTCCTCGATTAACTTCCAGGCCTCACCCGGCTCGCACAACTTTAGAACCTCATAACAGTCTACCTCATGCCAGGTAGAGGGGGAATATGATTCGATAACATCAATTTGCTTTCGCGGATTCGTTATCCCGTTCCTCTTGTACAGCCTGATAGCACACTGTTCCACTCCCCAGCGGAACTGCGGCCCGGTGGGGTAGACTAGACCTGCGCAAAGCCAGGGCTCACCAATCCTGGGCTGTATCCCGCCGTGAACGCAATCGTAGTCCCTGACCCATACCGGTTTGCTGGTTATCTTCTTGGCCCTTTGCTCCGGGGCTACTATGACCGCGCATGAGGAAACGGAGGTCGAGCAAATGTGGAGAAATCTCAGCGGCGCGATGACTACCTCGGAGTTCATGACCTCTTCCACGGTCAGATTCAATTTTAAATGCGCATAGGGGTTTCTGCGCCCGCATTCAGCCTCTTTCACCCGGAGCTTGGCTATATGCTCTTCATCAGCCGATTTTCTATCTAATACTGACACCGCCGTTCCCCACATTGCACCTATGGCACGTCCGGAACCCCCGGCGATGTTAAAAAACGGGTCCTCAGACCTCATCCCTATGCCGCCATAGGCACCTTCATCCTGTTTCTCAAAGCCGACACACAGTACCGTGTTGAACAAGCCCGAGGCGGCATGAGCCACTCCCGTGGTGAAAACCGTGGCGCCGGTATCCCCGGCGGAGTTTACCCTCATCCCCGGTTTCAGATAGGCACCCAAGCCCTCTACCAACCACTGGTCGGAAAAAGCCGTTCCTTCAAAAAATTCCATGTTAGCCGATATGACCACATCTATATCTTTGATGGTCAATTGCGCATCTTCCAGGGCAGCCCTGACAGCTTCATTTACCAGCTCAACCTCACTGACCTCCGGCCTCCGCCTCTTGCCGGCTGTCTGCCCTATGCCTACTATGGCAACTCTCTCTGACACAATTCTTCTCCTCTCCGTCTAGTTTCCTAACAATCGGATACATCCTGATAAGTGAGCCCCGTATGCTGCAACGCCTTTTCTATGGCGTCATAGGCAACGTCTCCCTGCCACACATCATGTATGTTCTCTTCATACTTCGTCTGCCCAACCCCTACAATAGCGACTCTGTGCTCCATTTATTTTACCCGCTCCTTCTTAAATATACTAAGTTCTTACAGTGTAAGATTTTTGCCAGAGGTGGTCTGCCCCCAGTAGTTGTACCACCTTTTAAGTTAGAGTTACTGGCATAAGAGCTGGCTGTACGGCTTCAGAGCAGACGGGCGACAACCGAGTGTACCATGTACTTGAATCTACATTTTACTTTATTCTCCATCCCTCAGTCAATATGTTTCCCCCAGTGGTTAAGTTCAGTCGCGGTTGGTTTCATCGGGGCAACCTCTTAAACTATCGTTCCAATCTTCAAACGGCACAGGTGTTTCATAAAGATATTGACAGCCAGTCAGTAGTCCCTTAAGATAGCTCAAGTGGTTAACACGTGAAAATCATCGGAGGTAGACAAAGAGATGAGTAAAAACTTGTCATCTCAGAAATGGAAGAATATCCTCTGGAGCACGCTTATGACCATCCTGTGTATTGTCTGTTTTCCAGCTAATCCTCTCACCCTGACAGGTGTTATAGAAGCAAAATCATACCCGGTATTATTCATCATCGGCTGGGTGGTATGGGCATTCGGCATGGTGCTGGTCATGGCTCCAATAATTATGTTCCCACGACGGGGTGGGGTTCCCGAAGGAAAATCCTTTGTAAATACCACCCGTCTGGTCGATACAGGGATTTATGCAATCGTCAGGCACCCGCAATACACCGGTGGAATATATGCGATTTTCCTGACTACATTGCTGTGGTATCCACACTGGCTATTCGGGGTGCTCGGGGTGATAGGCACGGCAGTTGTCTACATGAGTTGTAGAGAGGAAGACCAACGTCTGATAGAGAAGTTCGG
>CAYWAU010000089.1:0-7611 GCA_964456395.1 uncultured Dehalococcoidaceae bacterium | reverse complement strand
ATTCCGGGCAATAATGTACGGGTCATTGGTGTAGTCAACCGGAAAACCGGCCAGCACCGGATTACGGTTCATAAACTTGTATAGACGTTCCGAGCCGGCGGCAAAGCAGTGAACAGCTTTCCCCGGGTTGAGGCTTTTCCGGCTACCGGTGACTACACCCGCCTCAATAAGTTCCATCATACTCTCATTAAACATCTCGCTGTGTATGCCCAGGTCTTGCAGTCCGTGTTTTATCAATAGCTTGCCGACCACGCTGGGTATAGCGCCAACCCCAAGCTGGATGGTAGCGCCATCTTCTATCTGCTCGGCCAGGGATTCGGCTATGGCTTCATCCTCCCCGGTTATCTGTTCTGCCGGAAATTCAGGTATCTTGTACTCGTAGTTCTCAACTATGTAATCAACCTGAGAAATATGGACGACCTCGTCATAACCGCCGTAGACCCACGGCTGATGTTCATTAACCTCCAGAACAACCTTCTTAGCCACATCGCAGGCCGCCTTCTGCCGTGTAATCGACGTGCCGAAGTTAAAGTTGCCGTTCTCATCCATCGGGGTTACTTCAATAAAGGTTATATCAACCTCATCCTTAAGCCACTCCCGGTACATTCTGGGTCCTTCGCTCAAGCCAAACGGTATATAGGAACAGCACCCCAAGCGGTGATACTCCCTCTCCACCTTCCCCAGGAACCAAGAGTTATAGATAAAGTGCTCCTGCTCTGGGTCAACCCCGGGCAGCTGGGTATGGGAATGCTCTGCCCTGATTTTTACCTCCCTTAATTCAGGCGCCCGCTCCGCCAGTTTTTCATCTATAAGTGAGGGGAACCCGCAGATAGCACCATAGTCAATCCACATGCCCGACTTCACCAGCCCGGCGGCTTCCTCAGCTGAAATCAGCTTGCGCTGATACTCATCACGGTAACCTGGCATATTATTGTCCAGCCTCCCAAAAATCGCTCAAATCAATTGCCTCTTACCTGAATAAAATACGGCTTACCTTTCCTCAATTTCTCTTATCTTATTCAGCCTCTCCTGGTGCCTGCCCCCCTCAAATTCGGTGTTCAGAAAGGTCTCAATAATAGACGGCACGCGGGCTTTGCCCTCCTCCGCCGCCAGACAGCAGATATGGGCATCGTTATGCTGGCGGGCCCGGCGAGCGCTGAAAGCATTGTGACAGACAGCGGCCCTTATCCCCTTTACTTTGTTGGCGGCGATGCTCATACCGATGCCGGTGCCACATATTAAAACACCATAATCAAAACCGCCTTTAGCGACGGCTTCCGCTACTTTAACGGCAATATCAGGATAATCAACCGACTCCTTGGTATAACAACCGAAGTCCTCATAACCGTGTCCCGCTTCCTCAACCAGCTTAATAACGAGCTGCTTGAGGTCCAATCCTCTGTGGTCGCAGCCAATAGCAATACGCACCGCTCTAACCTCCTAAAATAAGTATAGCATCTATTCGGAACTCTGAAGTCTTTTCAACACTTCACGAATTTCCAGCCAGCTGACACGACCCTGCCGGATAAGCTGAGGCGGACTTACTGTTAAATCAACTATGGTGGACAGCTCACGCCTTGCCAGCGGTCCCTGGTCCAGTATCAATGCCACGTTCTTAATGTCCTCTCCCAGTTGCTCCGCAACCTCCGCGACGGTGTAGGGAGTCGGCTGACCGCTGATATTGGCGCTGGTAGCGGTCAATGCCCGGACTGTCATTTCCGCCAGACCCAGTATTATTTTATTATCGGGTATTCGGATACCGATTGTATCCCGTCCGGCGACGAGCATCGCCGGTATCGTCTCTCTTTTAGTCAGCACTATGGTCAGAGCCCCGGGAAGAAAATGGGCAGCGAGGTGTCGGGCGGCTTCGTTGATGCGGGCATATTTCGCCGCCTCTTCAATAGAGCTCACGGCTACATGTATCGGGTTGGAGTAGGAGCGACCCTTCATACTAAAGACCTTGGCCACCGCCCGTATGTCCAGGGCATTAGCCGAGAAAGCGTATCCGGTATCCGTTGGGCACACCAGCACTTCACCCTTAGCTATCAGGTTGGCGGCTTCCCGGAGTATCTGGGAATCGGGTTTGGCCGCATCTATCGTTTCTATTTTAACCTTCACATTATACCTCAAGCGGGGCATTGGGAAATACGTTAAGATTCAAATCGGCCTTTTCCCCCCGCCTCAGTCTGGCATGGCCGGCCGCGGCAATCATAGCCGCATTATCGGTGCACAGGGAGAGCTCGGGAAAATATACCGCAATTCCCTTTTGGTGGCAGGTTTTCCTGAAAACCTCCCTCAGTCGATTGTTGGCTGAGACGCCACCGGTAACGCTGACCGTAGACACTCCCCGCTCAGCGACGGCACGCATCGTCTTTGAGACCAGAACATCCACGATAGCTTCCTGAAAGCTGGCGGCAATATCAGCCAGGGGTAACACCTCATTGTTCGCAATCTTACCCTTGAAGGCATTGATAACCGACGTTTTTAGTCCGCTGAAACTGAAATCAAGCGTCCTGGCTTTAATCATGGGTCGCGGGAAATTGAAAGCCTGGCTGTCTCCCTGAGTGGAGAGCTTATCAATTACCGGACCTCCGGGAAAGTCAAGACCGAGGAACTTGGCAATCTTGTCAAAGGCTTCGCCAGCAGCATCATCCAGCGTGGTGCCGAGTAACTCGTACCGACCGGAATCATGAACATAAAGCAGCATCGTGTGACCCCCGGAAACGGTCAGGCAGACATGGGGCAACGGCATCCGGGGGTTACTGAGACGGTTGGCGAAGATGTGCCCCTCAATGTGATGTACGCCAATGAGGGGAATATTCAGCGAATAGCTAAGTGACTTCGCCGCCGCCACACCGACCAGCAGACAGCCAATCAGTCCCTGTTTTGAGGTAACCGCCACAGCCTCGACATCGGCTAAAGTTTTGCTGGCAGAATCAATGGCTTCATTAATAACATAGCCGATAAGCTCCGTATGCCTTCTGGCGGCAATCTCCGGGACAACGCCGCCGAACTTACGGAGCAGGTCCAGCTGGGTGGCAATGACATTGGATAAGACAACTTCGCCGTCAGCCACCAGAGCCGCCGATGTCTCGTCACATGATGTCTCAATACCCAAAACTAGCATCGTCAAATACTATCCCTTTACCTGAGCATTGCCTGAATATCTACCCATTAATGCCCTGGCGGTTGACTCCTTTAAGTACAAGGGTGTCAGGGAAAGAACATCGTCGCTCTCCCCCTTTTCCAGGCGTTTTGCCGCCAGCCGAGCCACTGCCGACCCACTCGGCACCGCTTCCACAGCCCTGATACTGATTTTTGAGGAGTCTATTTGCTTACCTATCAACCGACGGTACGATTGTACCCCGGAACCGACCAATACCACAGACTTTTTCACCATTCCGGCCAAACCTGACACATCACCGACATAGTATTCGCCGACTCTGATTACATTGCCATCTTTGGCGCGATAGAACGCGGCATACACAGCATCCCTGGTGCCGGCGCTGATAATGGGACAGATTAGTGACGACTCATCCCTGACGCTGTAAGACAGAGCCTCCAGCGTCGGCACACCGCAGACAGGTTTTCCCATGCTGTAGGCAAGTACCTTGCCTACCGTTACCCCCACCCTTATTCCCGTCCACGACCCCGGCCCCAACCCAACCCCGATACCCTGCACATCTTCAAGAGTGAGGCTGGCACTTTTTAAGGTAAAATCAATGTTGGCAACTATTTTCTCAAGTGAGTCCGTCCTCGCCTCAAAAGTGAAGTCCGCCAGCACTTTTTCACCGTCAATGACGCCTGCGGCATTGGCATAGCCGGATGTATCTATACCCAGGACTATCATGGTCAGCCCAGCTCCTTTAGTAAACTGCTAAATCTGCCGCCGCCTGCCGAAAGCTCTATCCGCCGTTTCCGGGCAGACAGTACATGAAACCGTACTTCCAGGCGGTCACGGGGCAAGAGAGAAAGCACTTTCTCCGCCCACTCCACCACCATCACCCCGGACTCCACCTGAGCCAGGTAGTCCAGTATCCCAATCTCAAATCCATCGGCTATCTCGCCAAGCCGATACAGGTCTATATGGAAAACGGGCAGCCTTCCCCGATATTCGTTCACCAGGACAAAAGTCGGACTGTTGACCTGCCTCAGGGGTACGTCCAGTCCGTCACAGATACCCCTGGTAAGCAGTGTCTTCCCGCAACCCAGTTCCCCAATTAAAGCGATGACACTCCCGCCTTTGAGTCGCTCCCCCATTTTCTTACCGAAACCGGAGGTAGCGGCGGGACTACTGCTAAGAAATGTGTATCTTTTCATCCAGTGTTACGTCTGTTTTCCACTTGACGATAGTATAGCATAATGGTAATCTGTGTTCTATAAACATGGTTAATGAAAAACAACAACAAGCCCTTGATGACAGCCACCGGATAGCCACCACGGATGACATTGAGGTCTCAACATACCTTGAGATTGCCAAGGAGATAGGTGGTGAACAGCCGGCGGCAACAGAGGAGGCTGTATCCGGAGCTGAGCGTGAGGCTATCATCGTCCTGGACTTCGGCTCGCAGTACAATATGCTGATTGCCCGCCGCGTGCGCGAGTGCCAGGTCTACTGCGAGCTGTTGCCCCATGATACCCCATGGGAAAAGATAGCCCCGCTTAATCCGAAGGGCTTTATCCTCTCCGGCGGACCGGCCAGTGTCTATGAACCAGGTGCACCCCTGGCTCCCGCCTATGTTTATGAAAGCCACCTGCCGGTGCTGGGCATTTGCTATGGAATGCAGGTTATCACCAAACAGCTCGGTGGGCAGGTGACGCCGGGAACAAAACGAGAATACGGACATGCTATCCTGCACCTGAGTGACACTGAATCGCCGCTGTTTGCTGACCTGCCTGAATCTACCCCGGTGTGGATGAGCCACGGCGATAAAATTGAAGAAATGCCGCCGGACTTCAATACCCTTGCCTATACAGAAAACTCACCCTTCGCCGTCATCGGCAACGAGAGTCTAATATACGGCCTCCAGTTCCACCCCGAGGTCGCCCACACCCCCGAAGGGAAAACCATCCTGCGCAACTTCGTTTACCGGGTATGCGGCTGTAAGGGAAACTGGACGATGGGCAACTTCGCCAGCGAGAGCATGTCCCGGATTAAAGAGCAGGTAGGTACGGGCAAGGTAATCAATGCCCTTTCGGGAGGCGTTGATTCCTCGGTTGTCGCCACCATTATCCATAGGTCTGTCGGCGACCAGCTCACCTGCATCTTTGTCAATAACGGTCTGCTGCGCCGTGAGGAAGCGGAGAGGACTCTCAAGGTCTTCCAGACCAATCTGGGCATGAATATTATCTACGTTGATGCCACCGACCGGTTTCTTGACCGATTGAAAGGGGTGACCGACCCCGAGCAAAAACGCAAGATTATCGGTGAAGAATTTATCAGGGTATTTGAGGAGGAAGCCAGCAAAATCGGCAAGGTTGACTTCCTGGCACAGGGGACTCTTTACCCCGATGTTATTGAAAGTGTCTCCTCGGTAAGCACGGCTTCAGCCAAGATAAAATCCCACCACAATGTCGGCGGTCTGCCCGCCACGATGACTCTCAATCTGCTGGAACCCCTGCGCTATCTTTTCAAGGACGAGGTGCGCCTGGTGGGAGCGGAGCTGGGTCTGCCGGAGGAGATGGTCTGGCGCCAGCCTTTCCCGGGACCCGGCCTGGCTATCAGGTGCATCGGCGAAGTTACCAGAGAGAAGCTGGAGATACTGCGCGGCGCCGACTTCATCCTGATGAACGAAATCAAGAAGGCAAAGCTGTACCGTCAGCTGTGGCAGAGCTTTTGCGTGCTGACCGACGTTAAGTCCGTGGGCGTTATGGGTGACTACCGTACCTATGGCTATCTGGTCGCCATCCGCGCCGTCACCAGCGAGGACGCCATGACCGCCGACTGGGCACGCCTCCCCTACGACCTGCTGGCACGCATCTCCAACCGCATCGTCAACGAGGTGCCCGACGTCAACCGCGTGGTCTACGACATAACCTCCAAGCCTCCCTCAACGATAGAGTGGGAGTAGAATTGAATCAGGCACGACCAAAGCTATAAAAAATATGGGGAAACAAATCGTGCCTGCTCAGGCGTGAATTGTTTTTAGGGTTATGTCAACTAAAGAGGTGAGGAAAAAGTGAAGGAGGTAGAGTAATGCGTAAAACACTGCTTATTCTTGGAACTTTACTTGTAGCAATCATGCTTATTCTTACAGCCTGTCAATCAACTCCAACTCAAGCACCCACACCCGCTCCAAAACCAGCACCCATTCCGACACCAACGCCTGCTCCAGCACCCACTCCTGCGCCAAGCCCTGCACCTGCTCCCGTACCAATACCTGCTCCCGTACCAATACCTGCCCCAGCACCAGTACCTAAGCCGGCACCAGTAGCGCCGTCTAAGTATGCTGACGTACTGGCTATAGTCTATTCTTTTCTGGATGATGTGTCCATACATACAGCGAAGAACCAATCTGATAAAGAGGCTGTGGCCAATTTAAGAGATAAGTTGATTGAGAGGGGTATAGAGGCAGGGATAGTCACCATTGAGAGCAGACTAGGAGCTGTCGGTAACTTGGACGCATGTGTGGCTATTAGAACTTCTGACAGAGACGTGGTTTTTCTCTCGATAGTGCCAAGTGACATAGACGTAGAGACTGCGGAAGAGAGATTACAGTTCGTGTACCTTGAAAAGGGGAAGAGAATCGGTCTAATCCCGGCAAAGTTAGCTGTATCTAATGACTATTCTTGGTATGAGGACTATCTGACGGAGACATATGCCTTGTTTGACCTCTATGAATGGTTAGCCGAATATCCTGACGTTATAGACAAGAATGGCAGGAGACTTGAGCAGATAGACGCTAAGAACGAAGTAATCAAGCGTTGGATAGAGAGTCCTCCTCTTACCCCATTTTACGATGTTTCTGATGTTGATTGGGCAAATAGGGAGTTTGATAGGTTGACTGACTTGGCTAATGCTAGGATAGACAGATACAACGATTACCTGATTCAATTCAATGCCCAAGTTGACGACCTTAATAGCGAGATTGCGGCGGTAGAGAATATAACAGGCAATTATCCAAATGAAATCTACTATGTTAAGGAATATTCCACAGGCTTGACAATCCCATACAGCCCAGTTCCAGTTTTGCCACCCCTTGTTTTTCCAGTTATCCCACCTATCTCACCAATGTATGCGAGTGTTGACAGTTTTCTGTCTGCACTGGCTGTCAAGATAGCTGAAGATGATTCATATCATCAAATAGACAGACCTGATAAGAGTTTGTTCAAGGTAGAGAGATGGACAGATAAGAATTTTGTAGTCACAGGTTTTAAGGTCAGGTGGTAGGCTCCAATGTTGATGCTATGAGGTATCTAAGTCTAGAAGGCTAATTATGACTTACTCTAATATATGGCCTAGGGGGGATTGGGCGGGATTCAGGCGTGAATTGTTTTTAGAGTTATGTCAACTAGAGAGCGAGAGTAAGAGGGGGATTGAGGGGGGTGAGAAAACTATTATACTGAAGAAATATGTTGGAATTATTATATTATGGGGTGCGAGGTGTTATG
>CAYWAU010000088.1:0-7689 GCA_964456395.1 uncultured Dehalococcoidaceae bacterium | reverse complement strand
CTGATATTTCGGCTACCCTTATCAGCTGGTTTCTGGTATCAAGCAGCAGCGCCAGGAAATATTCCTTCTTTTTACCTTTTAATCTACCCTGCACCAGACCAGCCACATCGTCAGGAGTCTTGACCAGCGGCTTGTCCACCGTCTCCGAGTAACCCTCTACCCGGCTGGCTAATTCCACAGCCGCCTTTATCTGGGAAGCCTTGGCAATACCGATGCCTTTCACCTGAGCCAGTTCCTCCAGCGAGGCACCGGCGATGCCCTTCAGACTGCCGAACTGTCTGAGCAGCCTCTGGGCAGTTACCATGACCGACTCGCCGGCAATGCCCCGCCCCAAAATCAGAGCCAGAATTTCCTGGGCGGACAGCGCCTCTATTCCCAGCCTTTGCAGTCTCTCCCTGGGCCGCTCGGAAACGGGCAAATCATGAATGGTCATTGAAGTGAATTGTCTTCGCCCCGGCTTCTCCATACCAGCCTAGTCTAGCACCAAGACAACAAACATGGCAAACTGCCCCACCAGTGAGCACCATCGGCGACCCACTATCCAATGCCCTTGAGGGGAAAGACTGGGTAATAACCACTATCCAATTTGGTAGTGTGTTATTCCCATAATAAGGGTTGACCAGCTTCAAATATCACGCAGCAACAGCTATTATCAAAACAGCCTGCGGAGGAATTTCGGTAAAGTAAAAGCCCGTCCCAAGAAGGAGAAATATGCTCTGTTTAGTCCAAATCAAAGGGTGCAAGAGATGCGGGGGAGACCTCTCCCTGGAGTGTGATATATACGGTGTCTATGCCGAGTGTATCCAGTGTGGCGCCACCTGGAGTAAGACAGACATGACACTCCACACCACCCAAAAACCTGAAAAAAGTCCGAAAGCAAAAACGGCCAAATCAATGGCAACTGCCATCAACCAGCGCTGACCATATCCGGGAACTGCCAAACGCTACCTTGTATTTAATTATATTTAATTCCTCCACCAACCTCACCCCTGCGCCCTCCCCAATGAACAACCTAAAACTCAAGAGAAGCCCGCCACAGAGCGTCCAGTCCGTCCATATCAAAGCCATAAACCCTGTCTAAAGCCTCGTCATAGCCACTACCCTGCTTAAATGTATTGAGCAGCTTAAACATCTTTTGCCGTCCATAAACGTCAAGAAGATACTCCACCAGGCTGTAGCTCTGGGCATAGGCAAGAGATGACTCTTCAGCATAAGCCGAGAAGGGACTTGACAGACTCTGCACCGAGATTAATTGATTCTCCGCTTTGGCTTTATGTAAAACGCTGGTAAACGTTAAACCCAGTTCTCCCTCAGAAGTCATCGCCAGACCTTCATCAAGCCAGGTGGGTAAATCACTGTAGGGATTAAAGGTCATCTGGTGTATGACCAGATGGGTTAACTCGTGAGCAATCACCCTTCTCCCCCAATTGAGCTCATTGATATTCGGGGCGATGCCGATAGCGATAATGCCATAACGGGTGAAGGCAACCCCACCCGTCCATTCCTGAGGATAAATCATGGACCCCCGCAAATCCTGTGAACTGGCGTAAATATATATATTTACCGGTTTCTCAAGCTCGGCACCGGTGTCCTCCGCCAGCCGGACCAGTGCTTCCTGAGTGGCTGCCATCAGCTCACTGCTAAAATAATCATCGCCCTTATACCAGTGAAGTGTTACCTTGCCCTCAGTAAGACTGTGCCAGTCATAGCGATTATCCTCAATCCCAACTCTGGAGATGTCAGTTTTAACCCGGCTACCCTCAGCATCAGTCAACGTCCACCAGTAAGCCACGCTGGACCCCGGCGGCAACCCTCCCGTTTTCCTCATATCCCATACCCAATCCGCCGCTACCGAGGTCGCCGGTATAAATTCAATATAGACTTCACTGGTTATCCGGGCATGTTCCATGCGGTCAACCATGTAGTGAAGACGAATGTCGGTGATATTAACATCACTCTCGGCAGACAGGCTGAAGTTAAGCTTTAAAGGAAAATCCATCTCCGCCGAGCTGTCGAGCACGGTTAATCCACCGCCAGCCTGTACCGGGACGGGGCTCAGCAGGAACAACAAACAGATAACTAAAGCTGATAATGTTGCTTTCTTAATCATTCTTCTTTACCCATTGAAGACCTCAGGTAGGCAGTGATAAAGCCGTCCAGCTCCCCATCCAGCACGGCATCGGTATCGCTTGTCTCATAGGCGGTGCGGTGGTCCTTTACCATCTTATAAGGATGCAGAACGTAGCTCCTGATTTGATTGCCCCACCCGGCCTCTATCCTCTCTCCTTTAAGTCTGGCTTTCTCCTCTTCTCTCCTGGCTAACTCCAGTTCCAGAAGGCGTGCCCGGAGTATCTTGAGGGCAATTTCTTTATTCATGAACTGGGAACGCTCACTCTGGCAGGTCACGGCCACTCCTGTCGGCAGGTGAGTCACCCTGACGGCGCTGCTTGTTTTCTGCATATGCTGTCCCCCGGGTCCACTGGAGCGAAACGTGTCCACCTTCAAATCATCGGGGGCTATATTCAGGTCAACATCAGCCTCAGCTTCAGGCATAACCTCAACCAGAGCGAAAGAGGTATGCCGGGCGTGGTCAGCATCAAACGGGGAAAGACGAACCAGCCGATGGACACCATGCTCCGATTTCAAATAGCCGACGGCATAGTCCCCATTCACGGCAATGACCGTGCTTTTTACCCCCGCCTCATCACCCGGGGAGGTATCCAGTATCTCCGTCTTGTAGCCGCGTCGCTCCGCCCAGCGCAGGTACATCCTCATCAGCATCTCCGCCCAGTCCTGAGATTCGGTGCCACCGGCACCGGCATGGATTGCCAGAATAGCATTCCTGGCATCATACTGGCTGCTGAAAGCCAGTTGAAATTCCAGTTCATCAAGGTAAGCAGTCATTTCATCAAGCTCTGATTGAATTTCCGATTGCAGAGAGGCATCCTCTTCCGACAAGGCAATTAATTCTTCAATATCGGCAGCCTTTTCCTCCAGTTCCCGCCACCTCTGCACCACTTTCCTCTGCTCGGCAAGCTGGCGCATGACATTCTGGGCATTAGCCTGGTCAAGCCAGAAATCGGGCTGTGCCGATTGCTTCTCTAAGCCGGTAATCTCTTTTTCTTTACCGGCAATGTCAAAGATGCACCATAGCCATAGAAATTCTAGCCTGCAAGTCCTTTAACTTATCCCTTAACTCCTGCATCTGTCCTCACTCTTCCAGGTAAAAAGACTTTCCTAGTAGCCCCCGGATACCGCGTCGTGCGTTTTTATATTCAAATTGCCTCCCGCCGCCAGGTGAGCCAGCCGCGTCGGCTCCGGCAGGCGGTAACCACGGCAGCACGCCAGCACCCAGTGAACCGCCGCCGGCAAATCAATCCTGTGCCCGATGGAAACGTAAACCGGCTTCACGCCCGCTTTGGTCCGCAGGACAGCCCCGATGACTTCACCCCCATCTACCAGCTCGGCGTAGCTGCCTGGCTCTGCGCCCGGCACATCGTGGCGGCCACATAACCGCGACTTGGCGCAGCCGATGGTAGGCGTATTCAGAAAGAGTCCCAGGTGAGAAGCCAGTCCCATTCGCCGTGGATGGGCGATGCCCTGTCCGTCAACCATAATAAGGTCAGGTAAAACGTCAAGCTTTTCACAGGCAGCCAGTATCAACGGTGCTTCCCGGAAGGATAGAAGCCCCGGGACGTAGGGAAACTCAAGCCGGTCATTCACCACCCTTGTTTCAACGAGGTCAAGCTCAGGATAGCTCAAGACAACTACCGCCCCGGTACCTGTCCCATCCCCTTTATTTACGGATATATCAACACCGGCTATCAAACGCGGGCTGGTGACCTCTCCCGTTCTGGATACCTGTGCCGCCAGCTTCCTCTGGATTTCCAGAGCCTGGGCAGTGCTTACCTGCCAGCCGTGATGCCTGATTACCTCCATACCTTGATTATAGACTCAGTACCAGACCCTAAGCAACCTAATATTACCAAAGAATGGTAAATTCGTACGCGCATTGGGTTAAAATATGCTAAAATGGTTTTGACCTATCATGAAAAATAAGGGATTATATCAATCACCTGAGACTGAGCCACGATTTTTCTACGGATATTTCGTGGTGGTAGCCGCCTTCTTTACTCTGGTGTTAATGTTCGGCATATTCAATTCATTCGGCGTCTTCTTCAAGCCTTTGTCAGCCGAGTTTGGCTGGACGAGAGCCGTAACCTCAGGCGCGCTCTCACTTAACTGGATTGTGCAAGGTTTTATGGCTATAGTCATGGGGAAAGCCAACGACAGGTTTGGCCCTCGTTTGGTGATGACGTTTTGCGGCTTTAGTTTTGGTCTCGGCTACTTGCTGATATCACAGATGAGTGCTCTCTGGCAGCTATATCTGTTTTATGCGGTTCTGGTGGGCACCGGCGTTAGTGGCACCTTTGTCCCGCTGGCGTCAATGGTAGCCAGGTGGTTCGTTAAGAGAAGAAGCATGATGACCGGGATTGTCTTGTCTGGCATAGGCATAGGTGGATTGATTGCGCCGCCAGTATCTAACTGGCTTATCTCTATTTACGATTGGCGTGTATCCTTCATCATACTGGGCAGTGTATCTCTGGTGGCTGTCGTTCTTTTTGCCCAGTTTCTAAGGCGTGACCCAGCTCAGGTAGGTCAAATGCCCTACGGTGAGATTAAAGTAGAAACCGGGTTTGAAGGGGACACTAAGTCATTTTCCCTCGCGGAGGCAGTTTTTACCAGGCAATTCTGGTTTATGACCACCAATTTCTTTTGTTTCGGATTTTGTCTGTATACCATCCTGGTACATATCGTGCCGCACACTACTGACCTGGGGTTTTCATCTGCCCATGCGGCCAATATTTTGGCTACTATTGGTGGGGCGGGTATTATTGGCAAGGTTGCACTGGGTAATGTTGGAGATAGAATTGGAAACAGGTATATTTTTATTATCGCATTTATTCTGATGGCAGCAGCTCTGTTATGGCTGTTGCGGGCTAATGAAATGTGGATGCTTTATCTCTGTATTGCTATCTTTGGCTTTGCCTACGGGGGTATCGCCGCATCAGATTCACCCATAGTGGCCGGCCTTTTTGGGCTGAGGTCACACGGTGTGATTCTGGGGGTTATTGCCATCGGCTTCTCTATCGGGTCTGCTACCGGTCCGTTTGTGAGTGGTTATATATTTGACTCAACCGGTAGCTATCAAACGGCTTTCCTGGCATCGGCTATTTTCGCTACTGTCGGCCTCATATTAGCGATAATACTAAGACCAACTAAAAAGCTAGGTGGTAGAATCTAGCTCTCTCAACGGTGACTTCCCTCTCAATTGTGGTGAGGTTAATAAATATTCTCTATCAACAATTTTTATTATTACCATTGACAGGCGTTCAGTTATGGTGCATAATATGGCAAGTATATAAGATATTATGAAAAGAAGGTCAGGTTTTTATGCTAAAGATTAGACTGCGACGTGTTGGAGCCAAGAAGAAGCCCAGTTACCGACTTGTAGTCGCCGATGTTCGGGCACCACGCGATGGGGCATTTGTTGATATTGTGGGACACTATAATCCCCTGACAGACCCGGAGACAATAGTTATCAAAGAGGAGAAAGCACTTCACTGGCTAAAACAGGGAGCTAAGCCGACAGATACCACTGCCAGACTGCTGGACAAAGCAGGTATTCTGGAAAAGTTCAAACTTGTCAAGGAGAAATCATGAAAGACCTAGTGGAGTACATCGCCAAGTCAATCGTCAATGAACCCGATGCAGTGAATGTTGATGAGGAAGAGAATGAGGAAGGCATCACGCTGAAGTTGCACGTTGCTGATGACGACAAGGGGAGAATCATCGGCAAGCAAGGGCAGATAGCTCAGGCAATGCGCACCTTGCTCAGGGTAAAAGCAGCTAAGGCCGCTACCAGAGTCAGATTAGAGATTATGTAATATATTCTCCAACACCAGGTTACTTCTTCAGACCCAGGGTAAGGAGCTTTACCCCGCACATATTGTGCCTCTCATGCGAGACGCTCGGAATTTTGGGGCATTCTGTGGTTATGGAACACGGCCAAAATCATTCTATACCCGAGGGACAATACTACCATCACCAGATTATCGGTCTACAGGTCAAAACAACCCGGGGAGAATTAATAGGCACCATTACCGATGTCCTCACCGGGAAGAGCAACGATAACTATATCGTCCAGAGCACCAGAGGAGAAATCCTTATCCCCGCCATTGAGGATGTCGTCCAGTCTATTGACCTTGAGCAGGGGTGCCTGACCATTGAAGCCATTGATGGGCTGCTGAGTCTGAATGAAAAAAGCCGCTGAAATAACCAGCGGCTTTGTGTGACGTGCGTATATCCCCTAAGTTAAAGCTTCCGCCTCCTTTTTAACTTCTCCGCCACCGTGAGGCGCGCCATCGCCCGCTGCAGCGCCACCTCAGCCCTGGTATCATCCAGTCCAGGAGCCGCCTTATCCACTAACCGCTGCTCGGCTCGCTGCTTGGCTGCCTCGGCACGTTCCATATCAATTTCCTCGGCTCTCTCGGCGGTATCGGCCAGGACGATAACCCGGTCGGGCCGCACCTCAAGAAAGCCGCCGGAGATGGCCAGGGTGTCTTCCTCCCCACCCCTCCTCACCAGCAGTTCACCCGCCTGCAGAGTGGTCATTAGCGGAGCGTGGTGCGGCAGTATCCCCAGCTGACCCTCAACACCGGGAGCAATAACCGCATCCACGTCCTCGGAATAAACCACACGCTCGGCGGTAACAATATCAAGCTTCAAACTAGACATTAGCCTCTGCCCCTAATTTCCCGGCGGCTTCCACCACCTCTTCTATGCCACCCATCATATAAAAAGCCTGCTCCGGCAGGTCATCATATTTGCCCTCCAAGATTTCCTTGAAGCCACGTACGGAATCCTCTATCTTTACATATTTGCCC
The DNA here is from genome assembly GCA_964456395.1 of uncultured Dehalococcoidaceae bacterium. GTDB lineage: Bacteria > Chloroflexota > Dehalococcoidia > Dehalococcoidales > RBG-16-60-22 > CAYWAU01. Next base: position 742 of record CAYWAU010000088.1, on the reverse strand, counting down.
GGGCGGCCGGTAAAGACCTCGGTGACAAACATCGGCTGAGACAGGAACCTCTGGATACGGCGAGCCCTGGCTACGGTGAGCCTGTCCTCTTCACTGAGTTCCTCAATACCCAGTATGGCGATGATATCCTGCAGGTCCTTGTACCGCTGGAGCACCCGCTGCACCTCACGAGCCACACGGTAGTGTTCTTCGCCGACAACACCGGGGTCAAGTATACGAGAGGTCGACGTCAGCGGGTCAACCGCCGGATACAGACCCTGCTCGGCAATGGACCTCTCCAGAGCCACCACCGCGTCAAGATGGCCGAAGGTAGTTACCACACCGGGGTCAGTATAATCATCGGCGGGCACATAGATAGCCTGGAAGGAAGTAATGGAGCCTCTCTTGGTGGAGGTAATCCTCTCCTCCAGCTCACCCATTTCCGTGGCCAGCGTCGGCTGGTAGCCCACCGCCGACGGCATTCTTCCCAGCAGCGCCGATACCTCCATACCAGCCAGGGTATAACGGTAAATATTGTCTATAAAGAGCAGGACGTCCTGATTCTCAACATCACGGAAATACTCCGCCATGGTCAGTCCGGTCAGTCCCACCCGCAGGCGCACCCCGGGTGGCTCGTTCATCTGCCCGAAGACCATCACCGTCTTATCAATTACGCCCGACTCTTTCATCTCGTTCCACAGGTCGTTACCCTCGCGCGAGCGTTCCCCGATGCCGGTAAAGACGGAAAAGCCGCCGTGCACCG
>CAYWAU010000087.1:0-7698 GCA_964456395.1 uncultured Dehalococcoidaceae bacterium | reverse complement strand
GGGAAGCAATTGAAGACATTACAGAATACATTGAGATATTTTACAACCGGCAGCGTCTACAGGCTAAACTGGGATTCTTATCACCTGTAGCTTATGCCCAGAAATACTATGCCGGGCTGGTAGTGGCATCGTGAGAGCTTTCGTGTCCACTATTGCCATCCGACCCCAGTAGAATCCGACCAAGGCTTTTAGCCAGAGCCTTTTCGATAAGTGTCTTGGTTCTTTCAGAAGCTATCACTTGCACCGGGTGTGGCATTAAGCCATGTCGCCTAAACCCTAGTGCAACTCCAGGGTCAATAACCACCTTGCGGTCTTTTGTCCTAACCACACAGCATAGTCCGCGAACCCCTAAAGATTCCGCACCAATTATCTCTACCTGCATTGTCAATTTCTCTTTAGCTTCAAAGCTATGCTACCACTAATCATCGGCGAAGGCAAAACTAGCTTACCTTTAACCCATATAGAAAATATGATAACGCAGGAAGGGTCAAGCTGACGAAGGCTTACAAACAATGATAACTATGCGGGACCTGCTAGTTGATGCACAAATTGGCTTTTTGTGCACCTCAATCTGGCGAAATGTGTAGTATAAGAGAAGGTTAAATCTTCGCGGACGGGGAGACGGGGGAGAGTCGAACTCCCCCTGAAACAAAGGTCTTGTGTTTTGTTTAGCTGCTGGCTATGACTTACTCCCCTTTTATTTACTTTCAGTCTAATATGAAAACTGGACTCCTTTTTGGGGGGCAGGTCACCCGAATACCAGGTTGGGAAGCAAGAGGATGGTCTGGGGAAGTAGCATGCATATGATTAAGCCAACCGTCTGAAGGACGATGAAAGGCAGGACTGAGCGGTAGATGTCCATCATAGTTATATCTTGGGGAACAACGCCTCTCATGTAGAATAGGTTAACTCCAAAGGGGGGCGTTATGAACCCCATTTCCATATTTACGATAAATAAAACCCCGAACCACAGGGTGCTAAAGCCAAGGGCTTCGACTAAAGGGACAAAGATGGGGATGGTAAGCATCATGATAGCACCGGCTTCCATCAAGCAGCCCAGGATAAGATAGACGATTTGCATCCCTATAAGGATGACCCAGCGATTTACTCCCAGCCCACCTATGGTTGACATTATGAACTCCTGGCCTCCCATGGCGGCAAAGGTGGCAGCAAAGCACGCCCCGGCGACGATAATCCACGTAACCATACCTGTAACCCGAAGGGTACCACCGAGGGCATAGGTAAAATTTGACCAGCTAAGTCGACGGTATATGGCGGCACTTATTAGGCTAAATAGAGCACCTACCGCGGCAGCTTCAGTGGGGGTGGCTATTCCGCCAAAAATCGACCCCAGCACGCCAATAATAATTAACATGGGAAGAAGCACTGCCCGCAGAGAGGCAAACTTCTTTCCCCAGCTTGTCCTTTCTTCGGGAGGGATGGGAGGGCCCAATTCCGGTCTCCTGAAACACCTTACGCCTATGTAGCTTATGTATAGAGCAGAGAGAATGAGGCCGGGGATGATACCCCCGATAAACATCTGCCCCACTGACTCATTGGCCCATAGTGCCCAAACAATCATTATGGTGCTCGGAGGAATGAGTTGCCCCAGACCACCTCCTGCGGCTATGGATCCAACCGTAAGTTTCTTGTCGTAACCGCGCTTGACCATAACGGGCAGGGCAACAAGTCCCATGGTGACAACGCCAGCAGCGCTTACCCCGGTCATAGCAGCGAATACGGTACAGATTATGACCGTACCCATGGCCAGACCACCGCTTATTCGACCAATCCAACTGTGCATCATTGCATAGAGGTCATCTGCCACGCCAGAACGTTCCAGAACACTCCCCATAAAGACAAATAGTGGGATGGCCATCAGGGCGTACATGCCCATGACACGCTCCATGGCAGATTGAACAATCCCAAGCATTTCAGGACCCATCAGGAAATAAGCAAACAAAATACTGACACTGCCCAAGACAAAGACTATCTGAAGGCCGCTTACCAGGAGGAGTATCATGGAGGCAAACAGGAGTATTGTAAGAATTTCAACGCCCATTAATGCCTCCCCTCCCGGTAACTGTGATAATGTTTTTGACCAGGTGAGCCAGCCCTTGAAGCAGCACCAGAAAAGCCCCTACCGGTATCACCATCTTTACTGGCCACAACAGAGGCTCCCAGGCACTATCGCTCCTCTCGCCTAACTGGAAGGATCTCCAGCCTACCTCCCACCCCTTCCATATGAGCACACCTATGAATATCAAGAAGAAGACAAAGGTGACTATGTCCATTATGGCCTGCGACTTTGGGGACCACCTGTTATAGACTGCATCCATCCTGACATGAGCTCTATGGAGAAGGACGAATGCTCCGCCCAGGATAAAAAGAGTACCAAAAAGAAATTTACTCAGCTCATAAGCCCAAACCTGAGATAAGTTGAACACATACCTCATCACTACTTCATATAACACTATGCACATCACTATTACGACAAGGGAGCAAGCAAAAGCCCCCGTAGCCCTGCTGATGCTGTTAATATAGTTAAGCAAACGCCCTATCTTCATTTCGGTACCTTTCCGTACGCGCCCTATGTAACATAAATATACGCCGCCTTTACCCCACAAAATGGCTAAACCAAAGGCGGCTTCTATAGGCTATATACAGAATTACCTGCCCGTCATCCGACAGGCTCTGAATGACGGGCAGGTGAGCGAATCAGAATCCCGGCTTACCTATTTCCTTAAAGTAATCCTTCATTATTCGGACCGCTTCGGCGGCAACCGGGTCTTTCGCGGCTACATCGTCCCAAATGGCCATACTTGCCTCGCTCCACTTTCCCATGTCCTCTTCAGGCCAGGTGACGAATTCCCACCCCACCGCCTCCATTGCCTTAGCACTCGGCATGTTGCGCGGGCTATACCATCGGCTATGCCAAGAAGCCCAGTTGCGACCGGTTAACTGGACAATCATCCTCAGGTCGTCGGGCAGCGCATTCCACTGGTCCATGCCAATCAATATGTTGAGGCCAGGTGCTGCTGACAGGTTTGGTAATATGAGGTATGGTGCCTGCTCATAAATTTTCATGCCAAGCATCGCATCCCAGGGGGTGGTGATGCCATCAAGGACACCGGTCGCCAGTGCGGAATACATCTCACCGAAAGGTGTGGGGACTGGTGAGGCTCCCAGCGCGGCGGTGAAATCCATAGACCAACCCGTGGCTCTAATCTTTTTGCCTTTGAATTCGGCTAAGTTTGCTATCGGCTCTACCGTAGCATAAGCCATCATGGTTGGGCAATTACTGTACTCTGTAAGCAAGTGTACATCCTGCTTGGCATACTCCCCCCGTGCCAGTTCTTCAATGCCATAGTCCCAGAAAAGCTCCTCCATCTCCAGACTCGTTTCCCAGGACATGGGCAAAGACTCTTCCACGGCACCAATAGGCATGGTGCCCTTCCACCACGAGCCAGGTGAGGTAATCATGTCAAGTACCCCGGTGGCAGTGGCAGTCATGATTTCCTTCGATGGCACTATCGCATCGACAGGATACCTGGTTATTTTGACCTGTCCACTGGTGTTCACTTCAATCATCTCTGCTAGGTGGTCAATGTTTTTCCCCACCGCAGCGATTTTATCTGTCATATGGGCTTGTAACTTCCACTCATATACCTTGGGGGTAGCCGGAGCGGGAGCGGGAGCGGGAGCCGGAGCGGGAGCCGGTGCCGGAGCCGGTTCAGCACAGCCGCCCAGAATTAACCCACTTACCAATATAATTACTAAAGGTATTAGTAAAAACTTTTTCATTTAGATGCCTCCTTATTCATACTTACAATACTGGTAGTCCTCATCGCGATTTCACATTTTGGACCTCCTTATACGTAGCATTATTTAGAGAATATGGTTGAAAAAATAACGCCAGAAAGTAGCATATCGGTTAACAATCTCAGTGCTGTACTTTGATTTCTATCATTCACCCGTAACAGGGTTCTGTATTTATGAGGCTTCTTATACACGTTGTCAACAGTCTAATATCCTTACTAGAGTTTGTCAACTAATTGTTGAAAATTATGGCGGAGTAACTTTCCTTATTTGGTTACCCTGCCAGACCCTCCTAACCCTTTCTGTCCAATCATAGGGGTGCACTCCAATATTGTTTTACCAAATCAGAAGATTATCGCTAAATCTGACTAGTGCCAAATTAGTGCCATTTATCATAAAAGCCCCCATGCAATAACCAGCATGAGGGCTTTTTTAGCTTCAAAAAATGGTGGGCGGTAGAGGACTTGAACCACTGACCTCTGCGATGTCAACGCAGCGCTCTAACCAACTGAGCTAACCGCCCACGGCTATAGTAATTCTACTAGATACCCCTTTTACAGTCAACCTTCTTATCACAGGAGCACCGTTACAGGTGTAATTTGCGCCTTGATGTGATAGAATACTGTCTAAACGTCCTTTGATAGTTAAAGCCCTGTCTATTCGGGAGAACAATCTGCCTTTCCCCAGTTCCGATAAATATTAAGCGCCCTGGAGGTTACCATAGATGAAAGTTCTCAAAGGTTTTGGAGTTGGTATCCTGAGCTTCCTCCTTTTCCTGTCACTTTCTGTTTTCGGTATAGCCTTTATGCTGAACAACACCCTGCTTAACCCTGACTTCGTTGCCGCCGAGGTGGACAAGATTGATGTGTCCGCACTGACAAGAGAGCTTACCGAAGAACAGATTGGCGAGCAGTTACCTGAAGAGGCACTCTTTATAAAAGAGGCTGTCTATGGCGTCATCTCCGACCATGAGCCGTGGCTGAAAGAACAGGTCAATACGGCTATCTATTCCGGTTATGACTTTTTCCTGGGAAAGAGTGAAACTCTGGACATAGCTATCTCACTGGAACCATTAAAGGAAAGCCTGAGGGACAGCCTGTGGCAGACCTTCAACGAACAGCTACCCTTGTTGCTTCCTGACTTGCTGGAATACCAGCTAAAGCCATATCTTGACCAGCATTACGAGGAATTCATCGAGCAGATACCGGAAGAATATCTACCGCCGGGATTTTCTGAGCTATCTGAAGAACAGGTAAAGCCGCATCTCTACCAGTTCCTGGAGGAAATCGCCGGACAGGTGGCGACTGAAGAGATACCACCGGAACTCTCCGGTCTGCTGGAAGACCTGGCAAAACCGTATTTTGACCAGTATTACCAGGATTTCGCCGGGCAGATACCTTCTGAATTAACACTCGATGAGAGTGCCATACCTCCAGAGGTTATGGCACAGTTGTGGCAGGTAAGGCAGTACATCGGTTATTTCCAGACCACCTACAACTACTTGATTGGATTCATGGTGCTGCTGGTTCTGGGAATTATTCTGATACATCGTAATGTAAGGGATACCACACGCGCCCTGGGTATAGACCTGCTGATTTACGGAGCCCTGGAATTTGCCGCTGTCTTTCTCGCCAGAAATTTTGCCCCGACCAGTCTGCCGCTGTCCGGTGTACCGTCGTCACTACAGATGTGGCTGGTAGAACTATCGGGTGACCTGCTGGCGCCTTTGCAGACCTTCAGTCTCGGGGTTCTGATTGCCGGGGTTGTTTTACTGGTTGTCTCTTTTGTCTACAAGCCGCGGGTTACCGAGGAATAGTCAACTTGATGATGAAATGGCCGGTAATCACTGGCTTTATTGTCACCGTTATACTGGCTTCCGGCTGTATTGGTTCAGGCCCGCCACCGCAGGGAAAGCTGGCGGTGGTCAATCATGAAATGACCAGGGGAGAATCGGGCGGTGTTGCAGTACAGGTAACGGTAAAGAATACCGGTATGGCGACGGCGGAGCTGGCTCAGGTCACGGCAAGTTTTTACGATGCTGACAAAGGGCTTATTGACAGCTCAAGTGACAGCGTGATGAACCTGGGTCCGGGTGAAACCTGGGACTTTGAGATTACCTGCCAGGGGACACGCTGCAGCCAGGTCAGCAGCTACGAGATTGAGATTATAGCAGGCACGAGCTCTGGGGGATTATAGTCCGAGTTTCTTCCGCGACTCTGAGCCTTTATGATACCTCTCAAGCCTTACCCCTTCTTTTAACATACCACCCCCCTACTCCACCCAGAATCACGGCTCCCACGGCGGTAGCCAGGGCGCAGAACAGCGAGGCGTCATACCAGAAGCCCCGGGGAAAGAGCATAATCAAATAGTCCCGGGTCGGGTCAAGCATCCACAGCTCGTTGGCGAAGCTGATAAGGTGAACCTGCCGGAAGAGCCGGTCAAAGTTGAATAGCGTTCCCAGTCCCAGAGCCAGCATCAGCACCAGAGTGAGGCAACTGCCGCCTGCCAGCCCCCGCGACAGCCGCCGCCGGTCCCGCCACCAGAAGATACTGAGTCCAACATAGACCAGAGCATAAATAAGCGTCCCCAGCAATACGCGATAGACCAGCTGGAACAGCCCCCGGACATCCCTCAGGTGAGCCACCTCGCGCTCATTGAACAGCACCAGTGACTCGCCTTCCTTCATCACGGTGAGGCTGATAGTCTCATCACCGGAGTTAAAATAGTCAATCAGGCCGGCAGCGGCCTTATCCAGCTCTGATTGAGCCAAGCCTGTGGTCTGGCTGATGCTGTATTTATCAAAGCCATATTTATAAAGCCAGAGGCTGTTTACCGCCCAGCTTACACTCGCTGTCAGCAACAGGACGGGCAGGCAGATTATAAACAGCCATTTAGCCGCAATCCTCATAGCAAAATCACCGGCATATAAATTCTACACTGTAATAACCCAAAAAGCACGCGGCAATACCTACTTAAAAGGTTACGGCAAGCCATTCGGCTGGGGAATCTTTGGCTTTCGCAGCATGTAGACACATATGAGGCCGACCAGGTTGAAGATGGCTGTGAGAGCAAAAGCCATGGTATAGGCAGCTGCTGCGTCATAGATAGCCCCGGCAACAGTGGAGGCGACACCTTGCGTCAAAATTTGAAAGGTAAAGAGCACGCCCAGAATCTGGGCATAGTTTGCCCGCCCGTAGTATTCGCCAACGAATATAGGAAGACAGGTTATTAACGCGCCGTTGCTAAGCCCCAGGAGTGCCGCGTAGGTGTAGATAAACGTCAGATTCCTGGTTGTCAATAAGATGCCCAAAGCTATCAGTTTAACTACAAAAAAGGCAATTGCTAAATACCTGATATTAAATCTTAAAGCTAAAGTCCCAAATCCCAGACCGCCGAAAATATGAAATACCGAGATAAGGCTCAGAGTCGTGGCAGCCGTCATGGCGCTGTAACCTATATCTTGCACGTAGGCTACCTGATGCGCGTTCATCGTTCCCATAGCAAAAGCATTAGCCATGATAAAAACCACAATCATCCAGGTAGCCGGTATCCGCAGTACCTGCCCCACCCGCCAGCTCACCTCCCCCTCACCTGTTTCTGATAGATATTCCTCCGTCCCGGCTTCCTCAAACGATTCATCATATACGCCATCAGGCACCTGTCCCATATCCTCCGGTCTATCTCTGACCAGAATAAAACTGCCAATCAGGCCACACACCACGAATGTAATTCCCGCCAGTACCAGCCAGGACATCCGCCAGCCCACAGAAGAAATCAATAACGTCACAAAGGGTGGGAAGATAAAACCCCCCACGCCTGAAGAACCAAGGAACATCCCCATTGCCAGGGAACGCTTTCTAACAAACCAGTTACTGGCTA
>CAYWAU010000086.1:0-7755 GCA_964456395.1 uncultured Dehalococcoidaceae bacterium | reverse complement strand
GCTACCCTGGCAAGCTCTCCCCGCCTCTACTCCAGCGATGAAGACCTGGTGATTACTCCAACCGGTGGTGGGCGCGAGCAGGTGGTGGAAGGGACGCTGCTGGGCATCAAGCGCGCCACCGAGGAATGCCGCCACCTGTCTGACCTGGCATCCCAACTGGCGGCAGGCAGCACCAGCCTGGCGTTGCTTGACGGTACGCTCATCCTCTGGGGTCTGGAGGCTTACCCCGAATTTGTCACCGAGGCGCTGCTGACCAATGGACTTCTGCGCTGTCTTGACGATATGAAAAAGCTGAATACTGACCGCCGGCTGTCTCTCGCCAGCTACATCAGCTTTCCCCGCAGCACCGATGTGGTCAACGTGCTGCGGGTGGCTATCTGCCCCCACCAGCCCCCCGACTGCGACCGCTGCTGCCCGCCGGGCAAGGCAAGGGACTGCGAGGCGGTAGCCGGCGTGCGCGACCGCGAGCTGTTTATGAATCTGCTGGAGAGCGGGGAAAGGTCGGCGCTGTTTATCAGCCCGTCGAGGATAGTCAAAGAGCGCTACGGAGAGCACCAGGTCTATTTCTTCTACATCAGGGTAGACGATGAGATAGCCAGAATTGAGATTCCGCAGTGGGTGGCTGAGAATGAGAGCTTGCTAAATGTAACGCACAGCCTTATTCTTGACCAGTGCCGGCGCGGGCACGGCTACCCGGTGGTCCTGAGCGAAGCCCACGAGCAGGCGGTGGTCACGGGGATGGATAGAGAAAACTTCTGGGAACTGGTAGAATCATCAATGGTGGCGGAGCACCTGCCCAGCCCCGGCTCCGCCAAGAGTTTTAGTAAAAGGACGCGGTGGGTATAATGATGTGATGACCTCACCCCCTGTGTCCCATCAGACCTAACGAGGCTTTGAATGGTACTAAAAAGCTGATTATTAGAAAAGGTAAAAGGCTGGAAGTTAATATTCCAGCAGGAGTAAAGACTGGTACTCTAGTTAAATTAAGTGGTGCACTCCAGATAACTAATGGATTTTATGGTGACCTATTCATTCAGATAAACGTCAAGAATACACGTAGAATTGTCTATGCCATTTCAGCTATTGCCATTTTATTCATTGTAATATCCTCAATAGTAATAGCACGAAATATAACTACTAGTACCGACAATGATTATTCAACTGTCTCTAATAGTTATATCACCGTTTTCAATAACAAACAGCCAGGGGAATTTTCAAGTTATGGAAAACCAATAAAGTTAGTAAACAATGATGCTGCTGTCGATCCTACATGGAAAGACTTGAGGGCTTTTTTACTCTCGGACAAAACAGACCAACAACCTTATGTTGATTATTCTTATGAATGTGCTAGCTATGCCGAAGAAGTCCATAATCACGCAGAGGCTAGATGTATTAGGGCTGCATTTGTTGGTATCTTTTTTTCAAACGAATATGACGGCCATGCACTAAATGCTTTTCAAACCAAAGACAAAGGGTTGGTTTACATCGATTGTTCTGGAAATAGAGAGAGTTTAGGATGTGACAAGGTAGTATATTTCGAGAAAGGAAAAGAATGTGGAGCCATTGAGATAGAAATGGCTAAATCTTTTGACTATAATTATTATCTTGAGTATGATGATAAATCATTTGAATCACTTGGAATAGTTGAAGAAGTATATATATATTGGTGACACAGGAGGTCAATCATGGGCACTAAAGGCAGAAAGAACGTAAAGAAGCCCAAGCAGAAGGACAAGAAGGAAAAGAAGAAGTAATATAATAAATATAACAAGAGAGACCTGACCTCTCCCTTTTCTAAAGGGAGATTGAGAGGGATTTCAAATTCCCCTTTATCCCCCTTTTCCAAAGGGGGACTGGTTTCCCTAAAATACACAGGGGGTGAGGTCAATAAATACCGAAACATCAAACAGAATCGCCGAGGTCATTGAAGCCAGCCGACATAAGATGGTAGACTTCTTCAACAATGATATAATGAAGCCAGTGGAGGTGAAAGTATGAAGGAGATACTTTTAGCAATTCATATAGAAGTATTGCCTGAGGGTGGATTTTTAGCTACCAGCGAGGAGTTACCCGGTCTGGTGGCTCAAGGGCGGACTGCTGCTGAGGCATTAGAGATTGCGCAGGATGTAGCCCGCAAGCTCATCCAGTCTTACCATGAGCATGGTGATGAGCTACCACCTGCGTTGCGGGCTGCTGCCCCGGTAGGTGGTGATGTCAGCATCCCGGTGAGTATATCCTGATGGGAAGGCTTGCTGGCTTCAGTGCTGATGAGGTGGTACGTAAGTTGAGGCGGGCTGGTTTTGTCTTTGACCGTCAGGCGAGGGGGAGCCACGAAATATGGTGGAACCCCCACACTCGTATTCGCACTACCGTGCCTCGCCATCCTGGTGAGCTTCCCGAAGGGACACTGCGTGCTATCTTGCATCAAGCCAAGCTCAGCATAGATGAATTTCTGAAGCTTTGAGAGGTTATGTCACGGGATAATAATATGCCTGAACCATCAAACCGAATCGCCGAGGTAATTGAAGCCAGCACCACCCAGTTCATAGCCCAGTGCTACGAGCTTTACGAGATGCCGCCGCTGGGCAGCCTGGTAAAGACCGGCGACATCTACGGCATTGTCTGCCATGCCGCCACCACCAGCCTGGAACCGGGGCGGAGACCCATCGCCCGCGGCAAGGACGAAGCCTCCGAGGAGGCAGTCTATCAAACCAGCCCCCAGCTCCTCAAACTGCTGCGCAGCGAGTTCGTGGCGTTGGTGGTGGGACATAAAGAGGGCGATAAATTGCGCTATTACCTGCCCCCCAGCCCCGCCCGCATCCACGCCTTTGTTTACCTCTGCGCCACTGAGGAAGTACGAGAATTCAGCCAGTCCCTTGACTTTCTCAATATCCTGATTAACGCCAGTCTGCCCATCCCCGCCGACGAGCTTATCACCGCCGCCCTGCGCCGGATGAGCCAGGCGCATGAAGACCGCCACAGCTTCCTGGTGTCAGCCGGCAAAGAGCTGGCAACCCTGCTCAGCAGTCAGTATGAGCAGCTGAAGTCCATCCTGGGGAGGCTCCAATGACCGACCGACTCGGCATCGTTACCTCGGCTTCACTGGACAGGGGCATTGATGTCAGACTGGACAGCCCGGTGTCGGTAGAGGATATGGTGGTGGGGCGATACGCCACCATTGAAGGTCAGAAACGGCGCTTCTTCGGCATGATAACCGATGTCAGCCTGGGGGTGACCGACCCCCGCCTCACCATTACCCCGCCCGATGTCGCCGACCCCTTTATTGCCGAGGTTCTAGCCGGCACCAGCACCTTCGGGACAATACACGTTTCACCCATGCTCACCATCGGCGGCGACGCCGAGAGTCTGCTTGAAGGACCCCAGCCGGTCAAGACCATCCCGGGACATTTCTCGGTGGTCAACCTGGCTTCGGAGCGGGACATGGAACTTGTCTTCGGCGAGGAAGACCCGCAGAGATTCCATATCGGCAATCCCCTGGACATGGAACTCAAGCTCTGCCTCAACCTGGAGGAGTTCGTCAAGCGCTCCAACGGCATCTTCGGCAAGAGCGGCACCGGCAAGACCTTCCTGACGCGGATTCTGCTCATCGGCATGCTGCAAAAAAGTAAAGCCGTCAACCTGATTTTTGATATGCACAACGAGTACGGCTGGGCGGGCACCAGCGAGGGGGGCCCGCCGGTTAAAGCCCTGAAGCAGCTTTTTCAGTCAAGCGTCGCCGTATTTACTCTGGACGAAGAGAACTCAAGGCGGCGGGGCGTAAGCACCGACTTCGTCGTTAAAATAGGCTATGACGAGATTGAGCCGGAAGATATAGTACTCCTGCGCCAGACCCTGAACCTCACCGAGCTGGCGGTGGAAGCGGTGTACCAGCTGCGCCGCCGTTTCGGCAGGGGTTGGCTCCAGAGCACCCTGGACATGGAAGGCGCCGACGAGACTAAACAGCTTCTGGAGGAACTGCATATACACGAGAGTACCTTCCAGAGCCTGAAGCGGGGGCTGGCCACCATCAGGCGGCTGCCCTTTATCGAGCCTCATGCCCCGGTTGATGCCGTCGGCCGCATTCTTGACCACCTCGACCGCGGCGTCAATGTGGTCCTGGAGTTCGGCAGGTACCGGGATATCACCGCCTATGTCCTGGTAGCCAATATGCTCGCCCGCCGCATCTACGCCCAGTACCAGGAGAGAACCGAAAAAGCCATGGCCGGGGAAACCGCCGAGCCAAGGCCGCTGGTGATAACCATTGAGGAAGCCCACAAGTTCCTCAATCCGGAGGTATCCAGCCAGACTATATTCGGCACCATCGCCCGCGAGATGCGCAAGTATAACGTTACCCTGCTGGTAATTGACCAGCGCCCCAGCGGCATTGACACCGAGGTAATGTCGCAGATGGGCACCAAGATAACCTGCCTCCTTGACAACGAGAGGGATATTGACAGCGTTCTGGCCGGCGTCTCCGGTAAAAGCGAGCTTAAATCCGTATTAGCCCGGCTGGCGCCGAAACAGCAGGCACTCATCTTCGGCCACGCCGTGCCGATGCCGGTGGCATTCCAGCCCCGCGAGTACGGCTCAGCGCAGTCCTATAAGGACTTTTTAGCCGGTAAATCCGAAGTTCAGGAACAGGCGGAAAAAGATATTGAGGAACTGTGGGAATAGAAATGGTTTCGGCTGAATCACACGGGAAGAAAGTCGGTCTGGCTCTGAGCGGCGGGGCCGCGCGGGGGCTGGCTCATGTCGGCGTACTCAGGGTACTGCAGAGCGAGGGGATTCCCATTGATATAATCACCGGTACCAGTGCTGGCGCCGTTATCGGCGCTATTTATGCCTGGAACCAGGACACCGCCCGGATAACCAGAGATGCCCTGGATGCCAACTGGAAAAGAATAGCCCCCCTGATAGACCCCTCCCTCCCCAAGTCCGGCTTCATTAAAGGCAAGAAAATCAAAGACCTGCTGGCTACCTATATCGGCGGCAATATAAAATTCAGCGACCTGAGAATACCCTTTGCCTGCGTCGCCACTGATATTGACACCGGCGAAGAGGTGGTGATTGACCGCGGTTCGGTACCGGAAGCGCTGCGAGCCAGCATTTCCATCCCCGGCATTTTTACCGTGGTTAAACGGGAGGGAAGATATCTGGTTGACGGCGGCCTGACCACTCCGGTACCAGCAAGCGTGGTCAGGCGCATGGGAGCCGATTTCGTTATCGCCGTGAACGTGACCCCTGATGTCAACGACAGAATAAAGAGGATAGAGAAGGAGCCTAACATCTTTCAGGTTATGTTGCAGTCCATCTACATCACCACATATTCGCTGGCACGGAACAACCTGGAAGATGCCGATATAGTCATTGAACCCGATTTAGCGAGCATCGGAGCCGGTGATTTTCATAAGGCTCAAGAGCTAATCATACAAGGTGAACAGGCAGCTCGAAATGCCACTCCCGAAATAAAGAAAAAGCTTAATATTCTCTAGAAGAGCCAAGCAATGCACTGGATATATTATCTTGGTAGAGGTCTGACAAGGCTATTACTGTTACTCCTGACAAACTGGCAGGTAAAAGGACGGGAAAACATCCCTGACCGGGGTCCTCTGCTAATCGTCTGCAATCATCTTAATGTGGCTGACCCACCCATAGTAGCCGTCAGTGTCAGGCTGAAAGTGGTCTTTATGGCTAAAGAAGAGTTGTTTCGCCAGAGGTGGTCGCGATTCTGGGTTCAGAACTTCGGCGCCTTCCCGGTACACAGGGGTGCCCTGGATAGAGAAGCATTCCGCCAGGCAGAGTACTGGATAAAGCAGGGTCTATCTCTAATTATGTTCCCTGAGGGAAAGAGAAGCAACACTAATCAGATGCAACCAGCCTTCCCCGGCTCGGCACTAATTGCCTCACGCCTGGGTGTCCCGGTACTGCCGGTGAGCATTAGCGGCACCGAGAAAATAGGGGAGCTAAATTGGTGGCTGCGCCGTCCCAGGATAACAGTTAATATCGGCGAACCATACCGCCTGACACTGGCAGATGGTAAATTGACCAGAGTCGAACTGACCCGGCTGACCAACTCCATAATGGAGCATATCGCCGAGCTTCTTCCCCCGGAATATCAGGGTGCCTATGCCAGAGAAGGAGAAAATGCCGAAGATAGAGAAAGCCAGTAAAACCGGGTTTTGCTTCGGGGTGAGGCGAGCCATCAACCTCCTGGAAAAGGTTGCCCGTGAGCGTGGCGGGGTGGAAACCCTGGGGGCGGTAGTGCACAACCAGCAGGTACTGCAAAGGTTGTTTGATATCGGTGTCAGGGTGGTCAACAATGTAGATGATATTAAGGGTGACACCGTGGTTACCAGCTCCCATGGGGTAAGCCCGGATTTGGAGGACGGAATCCGAGCCCGGCATATTGATGTTATCAGCACCACCTGCCCCTTCGTTCGTCGAGCCCAGGTCGCCGCCCGGCGATTGGCTGATTCAGGCTTCTTCTTGATTGTATACGGCGATGTTAACCACCCTGAGGTTAAAGGTATCCTTGGCTGGGCAAAGGGTCAGGGCTTGGCTACCCTTGATGAAGCGCCCGTTACCAAACTAGAATCCCTGCCCCGCCGCTTGGGCATCCTGTCCCAGACCACCCAGGTGCCCGCCCATTTTGCCGAATTTGCTAAAAAGATTATTGACCTGGCGCTTATCAAAGACTCCGAGATACGTGTCATTGATACCATTTGCCATGATATCCGGGAACGGCAGGCGGCCGCCCTTGACCTTGCCCGCAGAGCCGACCTGATGCTGGTCGTTGGCGGACGTTCCAGTGCCAATACCAACCGTCTTGCCGAGCTATGCTCTCAGGTTGTCGAGACACATCTGATTGAAACTGCCGAGGAAATTCAGTCCTCTTGGATTCAAGGCAAAAGCCTTATAGGTGTGACCGCTGGTGCCTCCACCGCAGAGCAGTCGGTAGATGAAGTAATCAAGCGATTGGAAGATATATCCTGAAATCAGATTCAGGCAATCTATATTGCCAGGCAGGTTACCGTTCTGGAAATGCCAGAAACAGGGTGAATCTTCCCGGTAACAAGGTTACCAATGTCAGTAAGGGTCTCTCCCTGTATGACGGCGATAATATCGTAAGGTCCGGTCACAACATCCACCGAAGTCACCCCCTTCAGCTTCTTGATATGGGTAACAACCTCCCTGTTCTTGCCTACTGCCGTCTCAATGAGAACAAAAGCCTTGGCATCCACTGACACCACCTCCTGATATTATAAATGCGTTTAAAATCACTCCCCTATAGTATTATCCCGCCAAATGTACATTGTCAATCATAACGGTTCTGTTCGCATGCCGAAACAACCAAAACAGAACAGAACCACCTCAGCTTGACGGAGATACATGGCTCTGCGTATAATTGATTTTGACTCTAACTGTGGATTCGGTAATTTCTAAAATATCCTAAAAAGCAGCCACCAAATAAGCCAGTTGCCAGGCCCGTTAATGTAATATATTTTCTCTGACCCGGTAAGCGACCACCTTATGGAGAGAGGAGCGTTATTTTGGACTATTTTCTAAACGAAAACCAGCAGACAATCAAGAGTCTGGCCAGAAGGCTCGCCGAGGAAAGAGTATTGCCGGTACGGGCAGAGCTTGATGAAAAAGAGGAGTTCCCGTGGGCGATTATTAAAGACCTGGCTGATGCCGACCTGTTCCGCGTCTTTGTCCCGGAAGAGTTTGAGGGACTGGGCGGCGGTTGTCTGGAAC
>CAYWAU010000085.1:0-7833 GCA_964456395.1 uncultured Dehalococcoidaceae bacterium | reverse complement strand
GGTTTTACCCTTGCCGATGAACTTACCGACGTTGGGTACGGCTACCGCGGCCAGGACGCCGAGGATGGCGACCACCACCAGCAGCTCAATCAGGGTGAAGCCTTTCTCTCCGTAGCGGAATCTCCTCAAGAATCTCCTCATTTCGGACACCTCCTTTTCTTTTTTGAAGTTTATTACATTCGCTCCTAATTACCAGCTTAGCATAATCACGCCGAAGTTCAATGGGTTATTAGTCACACCCCGGCATGGGAATTAAGTCCTACTAAGCGTAATAACTGTTATAATTGTATAAAACGTTTCAGATACTATAGCTTATTAATTTATACGTGATATTGCGATAATACTTTCCCCTAATTCGGATAGAGGTAAACCCTCAAATTTTAGTGAGTCACCTGCCTGCCGTGCCAGAACCGGCGACTAATGTTGACTGACGGCTGAAAAACGTTCAAAATGTAGCGAGATGGAAATCTTATTAACCGCAGTCTTTACCTTGTTCGGTATCGCCGTCGGTAGTTTTCTCAATGTCTGCATTGACCGCTTGCCCACAGGAAGGTCACTGGTTTTTCCGCCATCTCATTGTGACGCCTGCCAGCATCGGCTGTCGCCAGCAGACCTGATACCGGTGTTCAGCTATTTATGGCTGCGTGGACACTGCCGCTATTGTCAGGCACGGATTCCCCGCCGTGTATTATTGGTTGAACTTTTAAGCGGAGTCCTCTTTTTCCTGGCTTTCTGGCGCTTCGGCTTGAGTTCTGAGTTTGCCATTACCGCTTTTTGGAGCTGTGTCTTTCTGATAATCATCTTTATTGACTGGGAACACAAACTGATACTGAATAAAGTAACCTATCCGGCGGCAGTGGTGGCTCTCATCATTCTCGCCGTTGATTCCCTTCTAAAGGGGTCGGTACTTTTAAGTAACATTATATTTTTACCCCAGCCCAGCATCCTGAGTGGTGTCATCGGCGGTGCCATCGGTTTCGCCTTTTTCTTAATAGTGTTCCTTATTAATCCAAGGGGAATGGGAATGGGAGATATTAAGCTGGCTGGCCTGATAGGACTGGTTACCGGCTTTCCCCTCGTAATTGGTGCCCTGTTAATAGGGATAGTTATTGGCGGGGTGGTTGCGGTGGTGCTCCTTTCATTGAGGATAAAAGGACGTAAAGACGTCATTCCTTACGGCGCTTTCCTGGGGATTGGCCCCATAATAGCCCTGCTGTGGGGACGCGAAATCCTGACCTGGTACCTGGGATTATTTTAATCCCTATGCTAAAAATATTCGTCTGGGTGTTGACAGTCCATCCATTGGGCAGTACAATAGTCCTAAATGAATATAGGACTTAATGGCAGACAGATGGCGGGCAGTGACACCGGTCAGCGGGTAACCGTAAGCCAGCGGCGCTCTAATATTGAGATAATCGCCGATATGCTGAGAGTAGGTGAGAATGGTGCCGGCAAGACAGAAATAATGTACAGCGCCAATATGAGCTATAGCCAGATACAGAAGTATCTTGAATATCTGGTAAATCAGGGTTTTGTTAACAAGGTGGACATGGATAATACAATGGTAGCCTATCAGGTGACAGATAGCGGCTTGAGATTGCTCAAAGCGATAGACACTCTT
Source organism: uncultured Dehalococcoidaceae bacterium (assembly GCA_964456395.1). Lineage (GTDB taxonomy): Bacteria > Chloroflexota > Dehalococcoidia > Dehalococcoidales > RBG-16-60-22 > CAYWAU01. The sequence goes on along the minus strand of CAYWAU010000085.1, from coordinate 6,212 downwards.
ATGGAGATGCTGGGACCAGGCAGGGACTAAAGAATTTAAAATCTACAAGCAGCGCAGACTTTAAAGGTAACCTGAGGACAAATCAGTCTTCGGGTTATTTTATATTGTTGATTCATTTGTCATTGCGAGGAAGTCCTTCCTTGGAAGGACGACGAAGTAATCTCAAACGGTTAATATAATCAGGCAGGAGATTGCTTCACCCTTTAGTGGAAGGGCTCGCAATGACATCGCCAACTCAAAACCAAATAATACCCCGCCAGCCTCGCAGTTTTTCCTTAAATACTTTTTACCGCATCGTTTTAATGAAATTTTAAGGAAATCTTTACATAACCTTTATTATTTTTATGTGTAGCTTTATAAACCAGTGCTACACTGACTAATAGATAAAGCAGGCAAACCCTTTTCAGGAATAATAAAGGAGTTAAGAAGGTATCAATGAGAAGAACTCTCTTGTTGGACGAGGATGACTTGATCATGGTGGTCAAGGAAGATGTCGTTAAGCAAATCGATGAAAATCGCGGTGAAATGAACCGCACGGAGTTTGTCACCTATCTCATACAGAGTCAGTTGAAAGAATGCTATAACCAGCATGACTATGTAAAGAAAGAAGAGTTCCAGCAGTTCACTCAGGAAATTATGGAGCTCTTACACAATTTCCTCCAGTTTTTCGTCAGTTACGGGATGGCACTGGGCAGGCGGCAGGAAAATGAAGATATCCAGGCACTAAATGAACAACTGGAATCCTTAAACAATTTTGACGAAGAAACTGAAGATTCCTAAACCTCCTTTCTGAATCCCCCGTTAAGAACAGCCCCCGCTCGTATCAATGGAATCCCCACGTGTAATAGAACTATGTTCTAGAACACAATCACTTCCCAAGCTGACTGATTTGCCATAGTCTTTTGTTGTAGCTTGGTTTCGCCATATGGCGAAAGGCTAGCTTGGGAGGTTCTAAATGCCAAACGCGGGAGAGCTTTTACGTCAGGGAAAGAATGATGAGCTGTGGCAGATGTGCTGCGGTTTTCTCAGCCTCAATCTTGATGAGTTTATGGAAATCCAGAAAAGGCTGTTATTGGAGCAGTTAGAGTTATTAAACGGCTGTCCCTTGGGTGATAAAATTATGCGCGGGAAGAAGCCAAGAACGTTAGAGGAGTTCAGGCAGATACCGTTAACCACCTATGCCGACTATTGCCCCGAGTTTATAGAGAAAAGAGAGGATGGATTACCGGCCAAGCCTGATTTCTGGGTGCGTACCTCGGGCAGGACTGGAGATTATGAATGCAAGTGGGTGCCAATGATACCCGGATATTCCCAAGAATTAAGCAAGGTCCTGTATGGCGTCGGCATGCTCTCTTGTTGTCAGGGCTGGGGAGATACCTCGCGTATTCCTGATAATATCAAAGTGTTATATTCAGTGGCGCCCAGGCCTTATATATCAGGCACCTTTGCTGACCTTTTAAGGATGCAGACTCCCCTTGACTATTTGCCGTCTTTAGAGGAAGCCGAGGAGCTGTCTTTCGAAGAAAGAATTAAACTTGGCTTTCAGCAATCTCTATCAAAGGGATTTGATTACTTCTTCGGGCTTTCCCTGGTTCTGGTGATGGTGGGTGAAAAATTGCGCCAGTCGTCGGAGAGGGTTGATGTGCGCCCATTTATCGGACAGCCCAGGGTATTATTGCGGCTGGTCAAGGGCATGGTCAAAAGCCGCCTGGCCAGGCGCCCGATGTTGCCGAAAGATATCTGGTCATTAAAAGGTATTATCGGCAGTGGTGTTGATAGCTGGGTCTATAAAGATAGGATAAAAGAACTCTGGGGCAGGCATCCGCTGGACTTATATTCCGGTACTGAATGCGGTGTCATCGCTACTCAAACATGGGATTATGATAGCATGACTTTTGTGCCCAATCTTAACTTCCTTGAGTTTATACCGGAAGATGAACATTTTAAGTGTCAGATGGACCGCAGTTATCGGCCGAAAACCCTTTTGCTTGATGAGGTAAAACCTGGGGAAAACTATGAGATAGTTCTCAGCAACTTTCACGGCGGTGCCATGGTCAGATACAGAATCGGAGATATGGTCAGGATAACCTCGCTAAGAAATGAGAAGTTGGGCATTAATATACCACAGATGGTCTTTGAACGGCGAGCCGATGACCTGCTCAATTTCATGGTCATCAAACTGACGGAAAAGCAAATCTGGCAGGCTATAGAGAAAAGCGGGATTGCTTATGAAGATTGGACAGCCTACAAAGAGCCGGGAGAGTCAGTACTGCAGCTACTTATTGAAACTAAAGATGGTTTCCAGGACAATAAGACGGAGATAACGTCAGCCATTCAGGAGCAGATTGTAGCTTCAGGTAGAAGCAGCTATAACACGTCGGGGATTGTCGAGGATTGGAGGGACGAGCTTGATTTCAGTGTTGAGGTTACGTTGCTGCCCCGGGGCGCTTTTGCCAACTATACTGCCCAAAAACAGGAGGAAGGTGCTGACCTGGCTCATCTGAAGCCACCCCACATTAATCCCTCAGATAAGGTGCTTTCGCTGCTTCTAGCCGGGACAGAAGAGACTATATTAGTGACTAAGGCTGGGGCAGGAACTAAAGTTAAAGACGAAACTGAAGCTGCAGCCGAAGATAAGAAAATAGCTGTGTAATTATGGTACTTTAGTCTCCCCTACCTTGGTTCGCCTACCTTAGTTCCACTTGACAGTTGCTGCGTTTGGAATGATAATTCCCATATATGAATATTTATGCTATATTTCCATTTATTTCGGTTATCGCTTATATACCTTTATTAATGACCATTGCCGGGAGTCGTCCATGGCAGAGGCGTCATACGCTTTTCCTCTTGTTTCTAGTCTCGGCTATGCTGTGGAGTCTTATCACCTACTTCTTCCGCGGCAACCTCTTTCCGCAAAACAATCTTCTTCTGTTTAAACTCATTATCATTTTCTACGCGGTGATGGCAGTGCAGTTCCACTGCTTTGCCTCTTCCTTCTTTCCTCCAAGGCAGGGTCGCTGGTTACCCTTCGCCTATGCCTCGCTGGCGGCAATCATCGCTATGGTTATGTCAGGGTTTGTTACCAAGGGAGTTGTAGTAGATGGTGACATGGTCCATGGTTCCTATCAGATAAGTATCGCACTCGTTTTCCTACTCCTCGTAAGTCTGGCGGTCAGGGATATTTATGTTCTCTGGAAGAGGCTGATGGTTTTAGAGAACCCGGTGCTGTACAATCAAATCATTTCTCTGATGCTGGGCATCTCGGTTCTGGTTGTATTTACTGTAGTGGCTCTCCTTCCCTTTGGAAGGACGTATCCGGTAAGTCATTTAGGTAACCTTATCAACGCCTTCATTCTCAGTTATGCCGTTATCAGACATCGGTTATTGGACATCAGGATTGTTTTGCGGCAGGGTTCGGCCTGGATAAGCTTGGTGATTGTCGGTACGGTCACTTTCTGGCTTTTACTCGTTGTCCTTCATAGCCTGTTCAATTTTCAGCTGGACTTAAAAGCGTCATTTGTAGCTACCTTGGCGGGTCTTCTGGTTGCCATATTTATTTATCGATTACGCGGTGCTCTTTTTGAGTTGATGAGCCGGGTTTTCCAGGGCCCAAGCTATGACGACCGACAGAAGCTTTCTGAATTCGCCAATACAATACACAATGTTTTCAGCCTTAAGGAACAGGGTGGTGAATTGCTGGCACTGCTCACCAGGGCAATTGGCATTAAGCAGGCATGCCTGCTTTTTCCTGAAGTCGGCAGTGAGAACTTCAATGCCCAGTTTGCCGAGCCTAAAGGCAGTGATAATAAGCTATCCGGTCTAAAAATGAAGGGGGGCCACCCTGTTGTCAAGTATCTGGAACGGGAACAAAAGCTGTTGTACAAAGAGAATCTGGCTATCCTGCCCGAATTCCTGGGTATGTGGCTTCAGGAAAAGGAGGAGATAAAATCCAGAGAGATAGAGATATTCATGCCTTTGATAAGTCGTGACCGCTTGATAGCTATTCTGGTGCTGGGGGGAAAGCGGTCCGGCAGGTACTCGCTTGAGGATTTCCGTATGCTTGAGGAAGTTACCAGTCGCGTAGCCGTAAGCATTGAGAAAGAATATCTTCGGGAGCAACTCAGGGAGCGTGAGGAGGAGTTATCGCTAATAAATCGTTCCAGCGCCATTATGACTTCCAGTTTGGATATACAGGAAATATACGGCAGTTTTATGGAAGAACTAAGGAGGGTATTGGATGTTAGCTGGGCAGCAATCGTACTCATTGAAGAGAGTGGCCTTTGTTTCTTAGCCTTGTCCTCGGAGATACATACAGATTGGCAGGTAGGGGAGAAGGTGCCAATGGGAGACTCAGGCACGGAATGGGTTATCACTCATAAAGAGGCTGTATACGAGCCTGATATAAAGAAAGAAAGCCGGTTTCTTCCGACGAGCCGATATCTCCGGTGGGGATTGCGTTCGATTATTCACCTGCCTTTGGTAGTTAAGGGTGAGGTCATCGGCAGTTTTATCGTGGCCAGTCGTCGGTCTAATGCCTTTAGCCAACGAGACATAATGCTCCTGGAGCAGCTTGCGGCCCATATTGCTATGCCGATAGGGAACGCCCAGATTTATGCTAAAGCCGAAGAGAAGGCTCGCAATGATGAGCTTACCGGACTATACAATCGCCGCTCGCTTGATGAGATGATTGACAGTGAAATAAGTCGGCACTCTCGCTATGGTGGTGCCTTCTCATTGGCTATCCTTGACCTTGATTCCTTTAAGGCATTCAATGATAACTATGGGCATCTGGCTGGTGATAAGCTCCTGCAACAGGTCGGACGTATTATCAAGGGTGCCATAAGGAGTGCTGACCAGGCCTTTCGCTATGGCGGGGACGAATTTGCCATTCTTTTACCGCAGACAACTATTGAAGCTGCCATGCAGGTAACTGAGCGAGTCCGTGAAAAAATTGCCCTGGAGGTAGAGTCCGGCAAGGTTCCGGTTACCGCCAGTATCGGCCTGGCTGGCTGGCCAGCAGATGGCGTGGGCCATACCGATATTATTGCTGCTGCCGATTTGACGCTTTATCGTGCCAAGCGTAGTGGTGGTAACCGGGCTTACTCTGCCTCAGGTATCCTATTACCTTTGGGTTTTATTGAATCGGGTAAAGATACAGGAGATATCTTGGATAGTAAGGCTTTCAGCACTGTTTATGACCTATCAGAAATAGTGGATGGCAGGACCCGCTACGCCCACAATCATTCAAAGAAGGTGACTGAGTACGCTCTGGCTCTGGCGGAAGCGCTTAATCTGAAGGCAGCGGAAATGAGCCAACTGGAGACTTGTGCTTTACTGCATGATATTGGTAAGATTGGCATTAGTGACGAAATACTGAATAAGTCGGGTGAGCTGACTGCTGAAGAGTGGGAGGCAGTCAAGATTCACTCTCAGGTCGGCGCAGCTATTGTCAGTCGTATTCCACAATTCACTCATTGTGTAGCTGGTATTCTGCACCACCATGAATGGTATGACGGGAGTGGTTATCCCAAAGGATTGAAGGGTGACGATATACCTTTAGATGCACGTATTCTGGCTATAGCCGATGCTTTTGCCGCCATGACTACCGAACGGGCTCACGCTGATAACTTAACCATTGAAAAGGCATTAGAGGGAATAAAGCAGGGAGCTGGTAAACAGTTTGACCCTTATCTGGTCGAAAGTTTCCTTTCGGTTTGTGAAAAACGCTTTACGGTAAACTCAAAAAAGGGTACGAGGAGGTGAAACAGGTTTAGGCCGCTCCCATCGGAGCCCTACCTGTAGTATGAGTCATGAACATGAATAACAATAATAAGATACAGGTTTTTGTGGTCAGTCAGCAATCACTGTTTCAGCAGGGGGTAGAACATTCATTCTCTGATACTGAGGACATATTAATTATAGGCGCTACTGGAGTCAGCGACGAAGTATTATCAGCTATTGATAATATGCCGCCGGACGTTGCCTTGTTGGATATTGACGGTCCGTCAGAGAGTAGTCTTGAATTGGCTCGTAAAATTAAACAGCGCTCGCCCAATATCGGTGTCATCGTGCTCACCTCCAACCCCGAAGATAGCCAGCTCTTTGAGGCGCTCAAAGCACAGGCGGTAGCTTATTTAAGCAAAGAGGTTACCGCCGACCAGCTGGTTGAAACCGTCAGGCGCGTCGCTAAAGGTGAACACCCGATAAACGAC
>CAYWAU010000084.1:0-7867 GCA_964456395.1 uncultured Dehalococcoidaceae bacterium | reverse complement strand
TGGCTGGCTCTGGCTGACAGCCTGGAATACTGGCTGCTCAAGCAGGGCGAGGCGGCACATACTTCCTGACTTTAAATATTTTGCAGCCGTCTCTGATTGGAGTCAGGCTAAATCCGCGGGAAATCTTTATTTTCAGCCCGGTCTTCCCACCGGCATAATGTATAGAGGTTTTATTCGCTTATCTATATTTTAGACTCATTTTTTATGACTCTTCCCAGTTGTAGTATAATATTATTGTAACCACAAAGTTCATTTCAAGGCATTACCGGAGGGATGAAATGGGCGAAATAAAGAGTGCTGCCGAAATAGCCAGGGAAAAGATAGAAAAGCTGGGTGAGGTGACTGATGAGGAGCGGCTGAGATGGCAATACGTCCCGGAGGGCGAAAAGCTGGCGGCCCGGTATATTAAGGAAGATTACAACCTGGTCACTGAGATGGACAAGTACGATGAAAAGGCGAGGAAGTATATCACCGAGGGCGCCACTGATATTCTCATGAGAAATATCAATCTACCCAAGAATGACACAGCCAGAAGAAATAATAAAAAGGCTATGGAAGGTTTAAAGACCGTGAAGAACGATAAAGTGGCTGTGGAAAATGTATTCAGCAAGATAAGGCATGTCCTGGACCACTATGTTCAGCAGGGAGAGCAGCAGAAGAAACAGGCTTACGAATCACTAAAGGCCGAGTTTGAGGACAAGATACAGCAGGCGATTAAACAGCAGACAGGTGTCAACGCTCAGATGAATATAGATGTGGAAAGGCAACCGCAGTTCCAGGAGGAGTGGCTGAAGCTGCAGGCTCAGCTGGACTCGCAATACACTCAACTACTGGATGAGTACAAGCAAGAGCTAACAGCCATAGCTTAGGGTCATGGATATTGATAATGATAGAATTGAATATGCCGCCAGACACACCGAGGTATTAAGGCATCCCAGGCAGCACCTGTCCACATTCGGTGTCACCAACTTATACTACTACCTGGTAACTGAGCCTGTTTACTCGGAGCTGGTTAGTGATATCGGTGAAACGGTGATTAGAGAGGGCAGGGTTATTGCCGAGAGACCGAAGATTGTAACGCCATATTATCTTTCACGGCTGGAAGGGTTTAGCTCCGAGGCCAGGCGGTACTTTGAAGCACTTCTTAAGATGCACGGTGCTGATACACCCGGCCTGTTTTACACCTACAAGAATGAGCCGAAGGGGCTTAACATAGTCTCGGATAACTGGCCGGTTGTAGTGAACAGGTTGAATGACGAGATTGACAGGAAAGGCGACCCGCTGGCTTCCATCATCAAGGGGCAGGATGACCTCTGGGATGTATCCCTGCTGAAATTTATTTATGATATTACCAGTCGCTCTATCCAAAATAATATCTCTCAGCTTGGTGCCAGAGGACTTCTTGACATGAGTCACGGGGGCATCCCTGTTGGCGCCAGGCAGAGAATCGAAGAGCTTTTCGAGCAGGTTGCCAGAGGCGAGTGTCAAAACTATGAACTGGAACGGGAGCTTCACCACTGGGGTGTGTTTGAAGAGTATCAGGACAGGTTCTTTTCCATCGTCAGGGGAAGAAAATAGAATATGAAGGACAATATCGTAGTAATACGTCCGCCGAGCGAAGCCAACAGCTTTTTATTACCTGTTACCATCGGCTGTTCCCACAACAAGTGTACTTTCTGTGACGGCTACATCGGTGTTGACTTCAGATTGAGAAGCCTTGAAGACATTAAGGAGCACATTGATATAGTGGCTCGGAATTATAGCCGGAGTGTCCGGCGGGTATTCCTGGAAAACGGGGATGCCTTGATTTGCCCCCAGCCTATATTGGTAGAAGTACTGAAGTACCTGAATAAGAAATTCTCCTATCTGGAGAGAGTTGGCACCTACGCCAGTCCCAAATCTGTCTTGATTAAGAGTCTGGAAGAACTCTGGGAACTTAACGAGCTTGGTCTTAAGATAGCCTATCTGGGTGCCGAGACCGGAGACGAGGAAGTTTTACTAAAGGTCAGGAAAGGCGCTACCTATCACCAGATAGTGGCAGCCGGGAGAAGGTTGAAACAGGCTGGTATTACTACTTCGATTACGGTGATACTGGGTCTGGCTGGCGTTGAGGGCAGTGAAAAACACGCTATAAGCACAGGCAAAATACTATCTGACATCGACCCTGATTTTGTCGGCGCCCTGACCTTAATGCTGGTTCCCGGCACACCACTGCATGATGACTGGAAAGAGGGCAGATTTTCACTCATATCTCCCTTCCAATCTCTGGTAGAGCTGAAGCTCATTGTGGAGAACTCTGATTTTACCAGCTGTTTCTTTACATCCAATCACGCTTCGAATTACCTGCCGATAAGGGCACGGCTGCCGGAACAGAAGGCGGAGTTACTAAAACTGATAGATGACGTCCTGACCAGTAAAGATAGCTCCCATCTCCGCCCGGAATTTACTAGGGCGCTGTAGAAACAAGCTTAGTGGCAGATTAGAAAGGGTTATTAATGGAAATTTCAATAATAGAAGCCCGAGACCTTTCCGAGGCATGGTTCCTCTGCCTGCAAAAGACACTGACTGACGGATACGAGTACAGGATTGACCGCGGCAGCTATGCCGGGCAGAGACGTAAGGAACTGGACCTGGCGGTTGTCCAGGTGAGTTACCCCGGGACGAGGCCGTTAATACCTGATGTGCCCCAGGGAGTACCCCCACCCAGTACCACGGAGTACGTGGAAAGCTATCTGCCCTATCTGATGACGGCGCACCGGAAACAGGGGGAGCAGTACACATACGGACAGTACCTGGAAAAGCAGATAGACGAAGTAATCAGGATGTACCGGGAGGACGGCCACAATACCAACCAGGCTTTTATGGCCGTAGGGGATAGCCAATCCTTATATCAGGATGACCCGCCTTGCCTCAGGATGATAGATACCAGAGTCCGTGAGGGCAGGCTTATTTTTATTGCCTATTTCCGCTCTTGGGACCTCTGGGCGGGCTTTCCGTCAAACATGGCAGCCATTCAGCTCCTGAAGGAATACATGGCGGGGGAAATAGGGGTGGAAGATGGCGAAATCATTGCCATGAGCAAGGGGCTGCACCTCTATGAATATTCCTGGGAACTGGCCAAAGCCGTGGTACGGGTGAGCTAGATAGAAATTAGTTTTTTATGGAGGTTTACGGATGGAGCCAATTGATGCGGTAGCCGATATGATTGTGCAATCAAATAAGGTCGTTGTCTTCACCGGCGCCGGTTTCAGCACCGAGTCGGGCATTCCTGATTTCCGCAGTCCGGGCGGGGTCTGGGATAAATTTGACCCCGGTGAGCTTAACTACCAGAATATCCTGAGAAGCGAGGAAATCAGGGAGAAGTACTGGCGGATGCACAAAATGATGTGGGAAACGATAAGGGATGCCCTGCCCAACAGCGGTCATCTTGCCGTTACCGACCTTTACAATATGGGTAAGCTGGACTGTATCATTACTCAAAATACTGACGGTCTGCACCAGAAAGCCGGCATCCCTGATGAACTGGTGATTGAACTTCACGGCACCATGCAGTGGGCTGATTGTCTCAGCTGTGGGAAAAGGTATCCAAGGACTCAGGTTCACGATAAAATGCTGGCAGGGGAGAGGGTGCCGCGGTGCGATGACTGCAATGGGATTATAAAGCCGGCGACGGTTGCTTTTGGTCAGATGATGCCACAGCAGGAAACCCGTGAAGCCGAGTTGAGGTCATCCAGCTGTGACCTGTTCCTTTCCGCCGGGTCATCACTGGTTGTCTATCCTGCAGCGCAGATGCCGGTACTGGCTAAAAATAGCGGCGCCAGGCTGGTTATCTTGAACCTGACATCAACGCCTCACGACCATCATGCCGATGTTGTCATCAACGAAAAGACAGGAGAAACCCTTTCCCGGATAGTTGAACAGGTAAAGTCAAAGCTGAAGGACTAGCTTTGTGGATGGGACATCCGTTCATCGGGTGAGTCCTGCCTGCTGCCTGTCACGATTCTTGAGAGCATTTTAGGGAATTGAGTTGATTAAATCCCGATTAAAAGTTGGACTGGTGCTTATAGCCATGCCGTTACTGCTTTGTTCTCTGGGCACAAGCTGTGCTCCCGGCCAGGATTTCGATAGACATCTGCATGCCATCACCAAGCCTTACCGGTTCAACATAATGAAATGGGAGCTTAATGCTTTTGGCGAAGGGGTGAGAAAAGCGTTTGGCGACCGGCAAAATGAGACTGATGCCAGCGTCAGCGAAGTCAACGAGTATTTTACCGCTATTGAGCAGATAGAGCGATTAAAATCGGAAATAGCGGCAATACAGACCGGTAATGGACAGGGCGACCTGGCTTCGCTTGAAGATGAAGTAAGCAGGTTACAAAAGCAAAATGCGGCAGTAGCCAGTGCCGTAGAGAGGCTACTGGAGACGCAGATAAAAGAGACCCTATCTCAGCAGGGTATCTTCAATCCGATAGATAAGTACGTAGGAATAAAAGTTGGTTTCCCACCGGTCAATTTCAAGATGGGAAAGCCGCCTCACCTGCTTGTCGTTTCGCCCAGGGACAGGATAGAGACTATGAGAGAGGTTACTTTCCTGCCGGAACTGACTCCGGAGGACATGGAAAGTATTGAAGATAAGGTTGATGAGATGGGTGTCTCTTCGCTGGTGTTGGAGCTGGGTGGCCTGGCTACCTACCCCAGTTATGTCACTGATAAGGGTAACCTACGGTTTACCCTTGATACTGCCAGTGAGGAATGGCTGCACCAGTACCTGGTTTTTAAACCACTGGGTTTCCGATACGTGCTGGATTTAGCCGGCATCTGCCGAAACTATGAAATTGCCACTATGAATGAAACCCTGGCCGGGATGGTCAGCCGGGAAATCGGTGACATTATATATGAGAGTCATTATACCCGGAGCGAAACAGACACCGCTCAGCCGCAGGCAAACGGAGTCGGTTTTGACTTTAATCGGGAGATGAGAGAAATCAGGAGAGCCGTTGATATCTACCTTGCCCGGGGTGAAATTGAACAGGCTGAGGAATTCATGGAGCAGAAACGGCAGTTTCTGGCCACTAGGGGCTATTATATCAGGAAGCTGAATCAGGCCTATTTTGCCTTTCACGGGGCCTATGCCGATAGACCAACCTCCATCAGTCCCATCGGGGTTGAGATGAATAAGCTGAGAAGCCAGAGCGCCTCGTTGAAGGAATTCCTGGAGACGGCAGCCGCGATGACCAGCCGGCAGGATTTAGCGGAGAGTGTTAAATAACAGCGAGGATTGATTCTAGCGTTTGTGTGGGGGTTTGGCAATCTTGAGTTCAATCAGTCTTTCTCTGAGGCGAAAGAGGGCGCCGATAGCTTCCCGCTGTCCGGCTTCGTCCTGGAAGCGGGCATAATTCTGTTCCCAGCTCCTTTGTCCCAGATTATCGGCAATGCCGATATAGGTTAATCCCGGCGGTCTCCCGTCCGGGTTATGCGCTCCCACAATACCGCTGGTGCTCAGCCCGAAGTCAGCCGAAAGTCTCTCTCTGGCAGCTATCGCCATCGCCTCAGCTACTTCAGCGCTGATTGCTCCGTGTTCCTTGATAAGCTGCTCTGGCACCCCAAAAGCAGCCTTCATCTCATCGGAGCAGGCTATCAAGCCACCCCGGTAGTATTTGGAACTACCGGGAGCGTTGGCAAAGATGCTGCCCAGGAGCCCGCCGCTGCCATCCTCCATTGTCGCCAGAGTCATTCCCTTTTCGCTCAACCACCCGCCAATAACTCCCTCCAGACAATCGTCATCCTTTCCCCAGATGCTGGGGCCAAGGATTTCTTCCAGTTGCGCTTCCGTGGACTGTAGCAGTTGCTCGGCATTATCCCCATGAGCAATCAGGCGAAGATGAATCCCGTCCAGCTTGGCGTAGATGCCAAGGGAGGGATTGGCTGAGTCAAAGAAGGGATGTACCAGTTCGGCTACCTTCGCTTCCTGTACAGCGTAGGTCTTTATAGTTCGGGCCAGGATGGCCTTGCCGGGGAATCGTGATTGGAGACGGGACTTGACTTCATTTTGCCACATTGGTATCAGTTCCCGGGGCGGTCCAGGCAGGGATACGACGGTTTTCTTGTCCATCTCCACCCACCAGCCCGGGGCGGTGCCTCGTGGATTGGGAAGAGCCTTGGCCGAGGGAATGAGCCATGCCTGCTTAATGTTGTGAGACGGCATCTCGGTTCCAATTTGTTTGAAAAGACCTCGCAGGTGCTTTTCCAGTTCGGCGTCAACATACAGAGACTCACCCAGGACTGTGGCAATACACTCGCGGGTCAGGTCATCTTCGGTGGGTCCCAGACCGCCGGTAGTAACAACCAGTGCCGACCTATCCAGCGCCTGCCTTAATATCTCGCATAACTGCTCATGGTTATCGCCGACCATGGTGACCTTGCGGAGTTCAATTCCTGACAGTGGTAGTTGCGAGGCGAGGTAGCCGGCATTGGTGTCGGTGACTTCCCCCCTTAAGAGCTCGGTGCCAATGGAGATAATCTCAGCTTGATTTTGAATACTCATAAAGCAACAATTCCTTCTCTTTATCTATATCCAGCTATATTCAATTTTGAACAAATGAATTCCTGAAGTCAAGGGATATTAAAATGCTCCTTGTGGAATTTCAGGTTGTGAGTAGTCAGGGACGTAATGTTTAACGCTCAAGCAGTAAATATATAATAGGTATATAATTTGGTATACTGTAACCATATCGGATGGTGTAGCAGGGTGAAGTATGGAGCTTGAAGGTAAAATTGCTCTCGTAACGGGGGCGGGGCAGGGTATTGGTCAGGCCATTGCTTTGACTTTTGCCCGGGAGGGTGCTGCTGTAGTCGTAAATGCTTTGCACCGTGACAAGGCTGAGGCGGTGGCCTCGGAGGTAAGAACATTAGGGCGCCGGTCAATGGCAGTTGGGGCGGACGTGTCAAGTAAGGATGAGGTCGACCGGATGGTAAAGCAGGTTATCCGGGAATGGGGAGGGATAGACATCCTCGTCAATAATGCCGGGATTGGCAACGCCCGGATGGTGGAGGACATGACTGCTGAAGAGTGGCATCACGTCCTGGGCGTAAACCTGGATGGGACTTTTTACTGCTGTCGGGCTGTAATTGAGACGATGCAGAGGCGGGGTGGAGGCAAGATAGTTAATATATCCTCCTCGGCGGCAAAGAGTATGAGTGTCCACTCATGCGCTGCCTATACGGCATCAAAGGCCGGGATTCTGGGATTTACACGCCACCTTGCCTTTGAAGTCGGGCCTTACCATATCAATGTCAATGCTATCTGCCCGGCTACGACACTGACACCCAAGGTACAGGCAACACCCGAGCAAATTAAGAGCATGAAGGATGAAATGCCTTTAAAGGACCTCAGCACCGCCCAAGATATTGCCGATGCGGCTCTCTTTCTGGCGTCGGACAGGTCAAGGATGATTACTGGCACTACCATAGACGTGGATGCTGGTGCGTCTTTGGTCAACCAGGACTGGGAGGGTTACGTCAAGAGGAGAAAAGAGGCGTTTGCCAGGGGGGAGCCGGCTCACTGAGGTGGCGTCCCTGGAGGGATTCGACCCCACGACTTGCTGCTTAGAAGGTATGAGTTTAATTTCCAGGGATTTTCAAACTTATTGAGGCTAACTTAACCCGGAGACCGGAGTAAAATCCGCCGAAGCAGCTGGTCTTTTTCCTCCGGGTAATCACCTCCTTTCTCAAGCATGATTTTTGACATTGTTACTCTATAGAATAATAAAGTCAAGAGAAGCTGCTTTGGCATCATGCAATCTCTCTGCATATAACAAAAAGTCATAAGGTAAAATTTCAAGAACTAGCTATTATGTCGGTAATCCCC
>CAYWAU010000083.1:0-8420 GCA_964456395.1 uncultured Dehalococcoidaceae bacterium | reverse complement strand
AGCCCTTGCCGATTTTCTCAGCCATGCGGGCGCTTCCCTCAGCCAGCAGGTTGCCGATACCCTGGCGCCTGGCAATCAAATCGATAACTTTGAGCATAGCTTCGTCATTGCCGAATTTTAATTCAATGCCGTCGGTATCCCCGGTCGTCAGCAGCCCTTTCTCAAAACACTCCATAGCAAAGGCAATGGTACTGCCTGTTGAAATCGTATCCAGTGAATAGGCGCCGCACCGCTCGTTAGCTTTACAGACGGCTTTGGCGTTATCTACCCCGCAGTCGGACCCCAGTGATGCCAGGGTTTCATATTCCGGTCCGCCGTAGGCAGCATCCACGCGATATGGCTCTTCAAATTGAACCACTTTCTTGCATCGTATCGGACAGGCATAACAGCCCTCCATGCCAATCCTGATGGTGTCTTTCAGGGTGCCGCCATGTATCTTTTTTACTTCAGGGAATAAGCCGTCACGGAAATTGCGCACCGGTAGATTCCCTATAGACTGAAATGTTGTCATTTCAGGACCGCCGGTGCCGAATTCCGACATAGGGTGTGGATTGGCTATCAACTGCCGCCTTATTTCCTTCACACGCTCATTGTCGGCTACCTTGGGCAGCTTGTGTCCTCTGACAGCGACTGCCTTGAGGTTCTTGGAGCCCATTACCGCGCCCAGTCCGCCTCTGCCGGCGGCGTCATAGAGACCGTGCATAAGGCAGGCGAAACGTACCATATTTTCGCCGCCCGGTCCGATATGAGCCAGCTGTATGCGGTTGTCGCCCAGCTCGGCTCTCACGGCTTCCTGAGTCTCCTTCGTCTCTTTACCCCACAGGTGACCGGCGTCTTTGATGCTGGCTTCCCCGTCCTGAATCCAGAGGTAGGCTGGTTTCTCCGCCTTGCCCTCGATAATAATGACGTCATAGCCGGCACGCTTTAGCTCAGCCGCCCAGAAACCGCCGACCTCTGACTTGGCCAGGGCACCGGTGATGGGGGACTTGGCGCCGACACAGTGGCGGGCGGCACCGGCCAGTTGCAGCCCTGATACCGGTCCCAGAGCAAATATCAGTTTATTATCGGGAGATAAGGCATCAACTCCCGGCTTCAATTCCTTCCACAGGTAATAGGCAACGAATCCGGCGCCGCCGACGTATCGCCGGCATAATACGGGGTCAAGTGCCTCTGACTTTATGCTTTTATTGGAGAGATTCACCCTCAGGATTTTACCGTTATAGCCACCGGGTATCTCCTCAGCCATTGATAATTACCTCCTCTTTCTATTTGTGGTACAGCCTGAGACTGTAATTTATAATGATTAGGTTAAGTGATTGGACCTTCTCCGAAATTTGGTTAGAGTCCGTCACACGGCCATGCATTCAGTTTTGGTTGCTTTGAAAACAGTTAACGGGTGATTGAGCTTCTTACTGTCATTATTATCATAAAAAATTGGTAAAGAAAAGTCAAAGTGCCTGGTATAGACCTGTTAACATTGTGTCGTCACATTGACCAACGAATAATAGTCTGAGAAAGCTTAGCGGTATTAAGAATCTGATTAATTTACATTAAAAATCCTTTTATTTTTACCGGGTCATGGTATATACTGAGGTCAACAGCGTCTTTTCTATAGCGGCTGCTGGTTTTAGAGACCGTCTCCTGCTGGTAATAGGGAGGCTAATATGAAGAGGATATTTCTGGATAAATATGATTCTACAGGCAAATTGCCGGGTGGGCTTATTAGATTGGATGCTTACTTTCATAGTAGCGATGGAGAAAGGTATGTATGGACACCTGACTGGAAAGGAGAGACAAAACACTTCTTCGAGGAAGCCTATAACGTGGAAAATCTCAGTGCACCAGGAACAGTAAAGGGAGATAGAATTGATATCTCAACAGTGAAGGTAACTGTTAAAGAGGAGCAAAAGGTAGAGCGTATTGATATGGAACCAATAGCGTTCCGAGTAGGAGAGTTACTCAAGCGTAGAATCTCGTTGGAACAGATTAATAACGAGGCATTGGCGCTTTTTGACTTTAAAGCTACTATCCATAATCATCCTAAGATATCCAATATAAATTCGCAAACCATATATGACTGGTTAATGACGCTTGGTGAGCAACCGATAGGCAGTGAGAAGAAGCTTGAACTTTTAAAGAAATTCGTTCGCACGATATCGCCTCCGGACACCCCTCTGGCTAAGGTGGAATGAGAAAGACGGAGGCTGAGCGTCAATTCCGGGGATACGTGCTAAACAATAAAAGACTTGTAAGAACCTTTTTACTTGCTATTTAAGAAGTATCTTCGGTATCCATCTTTAAAATCACGGAAACCAGCTCAAGATAATCTCCTAAATAGCGAACTTTGGCTCTTGATTCCTCTAGTTGGTGTTCTACTAAATCCCGTGCTGAAATCACACCCGCAAGTTTTCGTCCAAACATGATGGGTAGATGCCTTATTCCCTTTCTGGTCATGACCTCCATAACATAAATTATATCGTCTTCAGGAAGGCCTATAGCTACTTCTTTAGTCATGATGCTCTCAACCTTAGTCTTATTAATCGCCACGGTGCGTTGAGAGCACTTATTCAGGAGGTCTCTTTCCGTGATGATTCCTGATAGTTCTCCGTTTTGACTGCATACTGGAAGTGCACCTATGTTATTTTTAACCATTTTCTGAATGGCGGCATAGGCAGTTTCATCAGGCCCGATAGTGATGACCGAGCGGCTCTTAATTTTTAGAAAATCTTCTACCTTCATACCGTTTTACCCTCCCCCATTAAACATGCAATATTGAAGCTACTCAAACTCATCCTTTGCCATTGATACAAATATCGTTGATAGCACACCCATTCATCGGCAGCATTTAATGTAGCTTATCATGAAAGATGTCATACGTTCAATAGGCTAATAATAGCCTCTTAATGCCACCTCCCTCTCTATGCTATAATGTGTATACTCTGACCGTGCAAGCCATTATAGAACTGACTTATCGTGATTAACCAAGAAACTAACCAGCACCAAAAGACCGGGCCACGCTTTTTCTACGGCTATATCGTGGTCGCAGCTGCCGCCATTATCCAGATGTTAATGTTCGGTTCACGTCTGAGCTTCGGCGTCTTCTTCAAACCGTTGCTTATCGAGTTCGGCTGGAGCAGGGCACTAATTTCAGGCGCTATCTCCATCAACTCAATTATGCAGGGATTGTTTGGCATTATCATGGGCGGCCTTAACGATAGGCTGGGCCCGCGAGTAGTAATGACACTTTGCGGCTTCCTGTTAGGTCTGGGTTTTTTGCTGATGTCACAGGTCAATACAGCCTGGCAGCTATATTTTTTCTATGCGGTGATAATAGGTATCGCCATGGGTGGCATCTTAGCCCCGCCAATGTCAACCATAGCCAGGTGGTTTGTTAAAAGGAGAAGCGTGATGGCTGGTATTGTCGTCGCTGGCGGGGGCGTAGGCGGCATAATTATGCCTCCAGTAGCTAATTGGCTTATCTCTGCATATGGCTGGCGCGACGCCTACATTATAATGGGCGCCCTGATTCTGGTAATCATCATTATAGGGGCTCAGTTTCTGAGACGTGACCCAACTCAAATGGGGCAGGAACCGTATGGTCAGCATAAAGCGGGAGAACAGAGACTGGATTTAACTGCCGAGGGGCTTTCACTTATGGAGGCAGTTTGTACCAGGCAATTCTGGATGACGGTTAGCATGTTATTCTGTTTTGGATTTTGTATCATGACGATAATGTTGCATATCGTGCCACATGCCACGGATATAGGAATTTCGGCTGCCATTGCTGCCAACATTCTAGCTATGCTTGGCGGGTCAACTCCCGCGGGCGGAATTGTGCTTGGTGGTGTTGCCGATAGAATGGTTAACAGGCAGGGCTATATTATCTGCTTCATTCTGATATCAGCCGCGATGATATGGCTGCTGACAGCCAGTGAGGCATGGATGCTCTACCTGTTTGCTGCTGTCCTGGGTTTTGGCAGTGGCGGGTCTATTGCCATAATGGCGCCTCTGGTAGCCGAGCTGTTCGGGATAAGGTCACATGGTCTGATTTTCGGCGTTTGTCTCGCCTGCCAGACAATTGGAAGCGCCGTGGGCTCCTTTGTGGCTGGTCATATATTTGACGTAACCGGTAGCTATCAGGTGGCTTTCCTGATATGTGCCGCTCTGGGCATTGTCGGTCTCATATTTGCGGCAACACTGAGACCAATAAAAAACAGGACATAAAAACCTGAAATTTTCAAAGCTGTTCAGTCATAAGGAGATATATTTATGTACGGTTGGACGGGAAAGATATTGCATGTAGACCTGAGCAGTTCAAGAATAACTCGTTTCCCCACGCAGCCGTATGCCGAGCGATATCTTGGCGGACGGGGCACTGCCTCCAGACTCTACTGGGAGACCGTAACGCCGGAAATCAAGGCGTTTGACCCGGAGAACCGGCTGATTTTCATGACCGGCACGCTGGTGGCTACCGGTGTGCAGGCAGCCACGCGCATGTCGGTAGTGGGTAAGTCTCCCATGGCTTACCCCGAGGGATACTGTTACGGGAATATCGGCGGGTTTTTCCCAGCCGAGTTAAAGAAGGCCGGACTGGACGGCATTGTCATTGAAGGGCGTGCTCCCAGGCCCGTTTATCTCTGGATTCACAACGATAAAGCCGAGCTTCGGGACGCGTCATCGTTCTGGGGGGAGGGTGCTTACCGGGTGGGGGAGATGCTCCAGGAGGTACATGGTGACAGGGTGCGTTTTCTCACCACCGGCGTGGCTGGTGAGAGGAGGGTAAGAAGCGCCATAATTTTCGGCTCCCATGAGTCCACGTCTACCGCTGGCTTCGGGGCGGTGATGGGTTCCAAGAACCTCAAGGCTGTGGCGGTGAGGGGTACCGGTAAGCCATCAGTTGCCAACCCGGACCGGCTCAAGGAGCTTAATCGCTACACCATCAAGATAAGCAAGCGTTACAGGTTATGGGTGCCTCCGGCTATAGAAGCATCCAATCATACTCACTTGTTGGAGGTCATTGGCAAGGGCGGTTGCTATCAATGCGGGATGGAATGCATCAGGGGAGTGTACCGTTTTGGCCAGAGGTCGGACCTGGAGGGGAATCGCCGGTGCCAGGCCATGGAATATTACCTGCCGTGGAAGTACTCCCGGGAAGATGAGCCACTGGAGACGCTGTTCGATGCGCCGACTCTGGCTAATGACTACTCCATAGGCACCTGGGAACTCCAGAGCATGATTGACTGGCTCTACGATTGCTATCAATCAGGAAGCCTTACCGAGCAGGAGACCGGACTGCCGCTGTCTAAAATAGGGACCAGACAGTTTCTGGAAGAACTGCTCCATTCAATAGCTTACCGGGAGGGCTTTGGTGATATCCTGGCGGAAGGTCTGGTCAGGGCTGGCGAGAAGGTTTCGGATAAGGCTCGGGCTATGTTCAGTCCTTATATAGCCCCTATTGGCATTCATGACCTGGCTCCGTCCAGAGCCATTTTTGCCCATGCCTTGATTTACCCGATGGAACCCAGGATACATCAGCCCCTTATTCATGAGATTAGCTTCGTCAGGGCAGCATTCGGCTACAATGAACTCCAGCCGGGCCTCACCCCTGTTACCACGAAAGTCCTTCGCGATATAGCCAGGGCGTTCTGGGGCAGTTATGAAGCCGGAGACTTATCCAGCTATGAGGGCAAAGCGCTGGCGGCTAAAAAAGTGCAGAATAGGACCTACCTCAAAGACAGTCTCGGACTGTGTGACTTTGCCTGGCCAATCACCTATTCCTTCAACACGCCGGACCATGTGGGAGATCCTGACCTGGAAGCCAAACTCTTCTCGGCGGTGACCGGACTTGCCAGCGAGGAAGTTGACCGGTATGCCGAACGTATTTTTAATCTGCAAAGAGCTATCCTTCTGCGCGAGGGGCGGAGGGTTCCCCAGGCTGACTTTCCTCCCGAGTTCAACTTCACAGAGCCTCTGCAGACCAACCCGCGTGGCGACACGGTGACGGTTCTTGGTCCCGGCGATGAAGCGGTTATGGCGACCGCCAATATGCTTGACAGGGATAAATTCCGGGATATGCTGAAGGAATACTACCGCCTCCGGGGGTGGGACGAAGAGACGGGGCTGCCCCTTGCTGAGACTTTAGCCGCCCTGGGGTTAGATGATTTGATACCTGTCACAGCTTATCAATCCAGGGACTCGTATCCTGAGCGTCGAAGCACTCCAGATTGACCCAGTTGAGCGGGTCATCCCAGCATAAGTCCCTTGTGTTCGGTCCGCGTGGTCCAGCCTCCCGCAGGGGTCTCTGGAAGAACAGGGGGAGTCGGCGAAGTCCCGGAATCCGGGCGATAATGCTTTCGCCGAAAGACATCTCCACCGGTGAGCCCCATTTACCTTTGAAATTCAACCATCGCCATTCTCCAGACCAGCGCCCGTGATCGTCCGGTTCGGGTATTACGTCCACCTCCGGGAAGCACTTCACAGCCTCTTCAAATTGGGGAACATAGTCTGTAAATGGTTTTCCTATC
The DNA here is from genome assembly GCA_964456395.1 of uncultured Dehalococcoidaceae bacterium. GTDB lineage: Bacteria > Chloroflexota > Dehalococcoidia > Dehalococcoidales > RBG-16-60-22 > CAYWAU01. The sequence continues at coordinate 1,896 of CAYWAU010000083.1, read as the reverse complement.
TTGGCTATACGCACCACCGTCTGCAGCACAGTCCCGAGGTAGGGTGCCGCCACACTGAAATAAGGGGGATAATCGGAGAAGTACGCTGCGTGGGAGCCGTTGGCGATGTAAGCCACCGGGTGCCGTCCCTGGGGAGTCCTGTTGCCCGCGTCGTTAACCTTCTGCACTTCCTTCCAGGGCTTGCGGAATGCCCCTATGTGAGCATTGAAAACACAGGCTATCGGCTCCTCGGTTGAGTCTGTTTTCTTAATTATAATAGAGACCGTCTCCCAGTCCATCTCGTGGACGTTAGCCCAGTCGTCAAAGAAGTAAGCCAGCCAGTACTGAATGGATATATAGTCTTTGAACCACCGGTCCCCTCTGACTACCCTGGCGTAGGCCTTCCGCCGGTACTCCGGGTTATTGTCCTTATTATGGGATTCAGCATAGTGGTGCCAGAACTTGTCAACATCTTTGGGTCCTCGTTTGTCGATGAGGTCTATATGGTCGACCCTGTTCTCGCTCATCGCGTCCAGCACTTCTTCCCGTAACGACCTTCCTGTACCACTTCGTGACCAGACGTGGTCTAGGATGAAGCGTATGTCCCTGGGGTGATAGTCCTGGTTCAGGGGCGGATGCTCTCTGATATCACCGAGGGGGTGATAATGGTTCTGGCGCTGGCTGCCGTCTTCAATCTCGGGGTATAGCACCAGCAGTGGTCTGTATTTGTAAGCCAGTTCCTGATACTCAGAGCGGTCGTAATTCTGCTTTGGCATTTCAGCTCCTCAGGCAACGTGAAATTCCAGCGTCTCCAGGGTATCGGGCTTAACGACATCCCAGCAGATGATACTCCTGGCTCGCTTGGTGAATTGGACGACCACACCTCGCTTATTAAAAGGTTGGCCATACCCTTTTGGCGCACCATAGCCATTATGTTACCAGCGTCTTTAGAACCCCTTCATCAGTAATCACGATACGGCGGCGCACCAGCCTGATGGCTCCTTTTTCCTCCATGGTTCTGAGTGACCTGTTGACCACTACCCGGCTGGCGCCCACCATGGCCGCCAGGTCTTGCTGCGTGAGAAGCGGCAATGTATGTGCTCCCGTTGCCGCTTGTTTCAGAAGAAACTTGGCTAACCGGCTGATAACAAGGTCAAAAGACAGTACTTCTACCAGTGAAGAGTCTCCTCGAACCTTGGAGGCCAGAACTCCGACCGCATTCAGGGCCACCCTGGGATATCTGGAAAAGAGAGTCTTCATATCCTCTTTCCTTACCGCATAGAGACGTACGGGTGTCATCGCCAGCATATCAGCTGCACTCCCACCGCCATCAAAGGTTGATACATCATTTAAGGATTCGCCGGTGGAAGCTATATTGAGAATCTGCTCCTTTCCGTTTATCGACCTTTTGTAGACCTTCACCGCACCGGATATTACGAAGTGCATATAATCAGACCGGTCACCTTCATACAGCAGGGTCTCCCCTTTTTCAATCGTCTTCTCAAAGGCAATATACTGCTTAACCGCCTTAAGCTCGCTGTGGCTCAAACCATCAAAGTAATGAATTTGGGACAGTGCATCCGTGCTGATTGCCATATTCCCCACCCTCGGAGCATTTTTTATCCCGGTTTGTGCACCTTTTGTTGACTACAATGTAGGCAACTTGATTGATTTTGTCAAGATACATTATAGCGAATGTTACATTATAGCCTATGTCACACTATAGTCTATGTCACACTATAGCCTATGTCACATTATAGCCTATGTCACACTATAACTATTGATATTGCGCACTCAGTATCAGGGGCTTTTAAATAGTAATAGGGGACCAAAACACAAGAAGGTTCGGCTTTTAAGTCCCGCCCGGAGTACGATACTCACCCATCGGTATATTACGTGGATATATGGCGAAAAGGA
>CAYWAU010000082.1:0-8457 GCA_964456395.1 uncultured Dehalococcoidaceae bacterium | reverse complement strand
AATGGTCAACTTTTGTGCACTACCTGTAATATTGCCAAACGCGCCAAATAGGCCAGGAGGGGGGCAAACATGCTTGACCGAGCAGTAGTTGAAGAATTTTTGGATTGTGAGTTTGAGGAGGGGGACTGGGAAATCCCTGAGGATATTAAGAAGGATGCCTTAGTTGAGACTTTCTGCCAATATACGGAAGATGACTACTACGAGTGGCTTAAGGATAATTTTAAGTCGTTCTTTAATCATGGTAACCCGGATTGGGACTGGATAAAGGATAAAATTAGAGCCAATGAAAAACGCTGAAATCGCCGCCGTTTTTGATGATATTGCCGAGATGCTGAAGCTCAAGAAGGACAACATCTTCAAGATAAGGGCTTACCAGAAGGTGGCGCGCGCCATTGAAGAACTGCCGGTGGAGGTGGCGCAGCTGGCGGCGGAGGACAGATTAGGCGAAATCCCGGGGGCGGGGGAGGCGATTACCAAAAAGATTACCGAGCTGGTTACTACCGGCAGGCTCGGCTACTACGAAAGGCTCAGGGCGGAATTCCCGGAGCGGACTCCGGCTGGTCAGGGTTAAGGTGCCGGATGATAGATGTAAATAATAAACTGGTATCATCTGAATCGGCCTCAACCGGCGATGCCGAGGCGATAAGACATTTGGAGCGGGCTATCGCTAACGGCAAACACTGGTATATCGCCTTGCTTGAGTCCATCGGACTGTGGAACAGCGCCGAGGAAGTCCATAACGACCGCACCTATCGCTACCTCATTGACGGGGAAGCCTTTGACTGGCTGCTGCTGGCGGAGCGACTCTGCTCAACAGTAGATGGTCTTTTGCCTGAAGATGATAAGTGTGCCCTGCTTTTCTATGGCAGACCCCCTCTTGAACTGCGCAAAAGGGAAGTTAAGGAACTCATCGGCGGCAAGTACCGCCAGTATCTTAATTACTTTTATGGCGTTACTGTTGAAGGAGCTCTACTCCTGGCGGTACAGGAGGAGATAGACAAGGAGAGACGGGTACTGGGCTACCGGGGTAAACATGATTCCGCCGATGAGGCTTACCAGAGAATATATAACGATACCAGAACAGTACTGGTAAAGCGCTTCAGGCAGGAACGGGGCTACTCCCAGCTAAAATCTATCACTCTAACCGAGCTGAAAGAATTCAATTACTGGCTATTTAAATACCGTCTGAAGCAGTGTGAAAAAGCCAAGATTGCCAGTGATACCAAAAAAGCGCTGGGGTATTTAAAGCACCAGTGGAGCTATAAGGGCATTTTTGAGGCACTGGCCACCGACCTGACTCCATCTGATTAAGGCTAATCTCGGCTGACGGCTGGTCGAATAACTACATGTTGACAGTGCCCTCCGCCGCTCTCACCAAAAGCACTGGTATGCAGGCTCCCCGCAGTACCTTATCGGTAATACTGCCGAAGGCCAGGCGACGAAGACCTGACCTCCCGTGTGTTGACATAGCTATCATGTCAGCATTGACTTCGTCAGCAGCTTTAAGAATCTCTTCCGCAGCATTGCCAGTGCCCACCCTGGTATTGACAACGATTCCCTTGCTCCTCAGAGTTTCACCGGCCTTTTCAAGGTAATCCGTAATCCGCTGCTTGATTAGTCTAAGCTCTTCCTCAGTATAGGAAACCGGGGCGCTTGCCTCCCCAACCACTACCCAGTGCCTCAGCAGTGTTATTACCCCGAAAAGAGTAATCTCCACCTTTATTTCCGGCGACAGCTTGGCCATAAGTTTCCCAATTACCGGCAAGGCGGCTTCACCAACTTTTGAGCCATCCAGCGGGACAACTATTCTCTCTTCCATTCCCCTACCTCCTAAAATCTGGCACTCTGCTGTTTAAGCTTCTCCAGCTTATCGGTCAGAGTATATAATTTTTCACGCTCTTTTTCAATAACCGCCGTCGGCGCCCTGGTTAGAAAAGCCTCGTCTTTAAGCCTGGCCTCAAGTCGGACTACTTCAGCCTGGCTTCGCTCTATCTCTTTCTGTATCCGTTTCTTTTCCGCCTCAAGGTCAAGCATGCCAAAAAAGGGTATGCTCAATTTAATCCCTTGTGAGAGTATAAACTCCACTGTCTTAGCATCTCCCCAAACTGGGCTTTTTCTATTAGCATCACCGAAGTTAAGCGGGTTTACCTTGGCTAAGGTCTGAATGGTTTGAGCGTGAGCACTTATAGCCGAGAGTAGGTCACCGGCATCAATATGTACTGGTATCCGTTTACTACTTTCTATCTTAAATTCTAAGCGTGTATTGCGGATGCTGCGTATTATCTCTATTACAGAATTCATGGCTAGCTCTGATTCTGAGTCAATATCTGCCTCTCTGGCTTTCGGGTAAGGCGCTACCATTACTGATTCAATCGATTGCCAGTCTGAGGATAGGCGTTTTTTCAGATGTTGCCAGAGCTCTTCGGTTACAAACGGCATATAGGGGTGCAGGAGACGAAGCGACGCTTCCAGGACATGCACCAGAACCGGGACAGGCGACGGAGACCCGCCGGAAAGGAGGCGAATCTTGGCTATCTCAATATACCAGTCGCAAAACTCGCCCCACAGGAAATCATGGATTTGCCGCTGCGCTTCCCCGAACTGGAAGTCCTCCATCAGGCTGGTGACGCTGGATACCGTCCGGCTCAGCCGCGATAGAATCCACCGGTCTTCTATAGGGAGTAAGTTCTGCTGTATTTTCAACTCGGTGACACTGGACTCAAGGCTCCTGACAACAAACCGGGCGGCATTCCACAGCTTGTTGGCAAAGTTGCGGCTGGCTTCAAGTTTTGACGACGTTATCTTGATGTCGTTGCCGGGTGACGTGCCTGTGGATAGAGCAAAACGCAGGGCATCGGTGCCGTATTCCTCAAGAGCGTCAAGAGGGTTGAGCACATTGCCCCTGATTTTGCTCATCTTCTCGCCTCTTTCGTCGCGTATCAGTCCGTGAAGGTAAACAGTACTGAAGGGAATATTGCCGGTATCTTCCAGACCCATCATAATCATTCTGGCTACCCAGAAGAAGAGGATGTCATAGCCGGTTTCCATTACCGTGGTAGGGTAAAAGTAGCGGAGTTCCTCGGTGTCATCCGGCCAGCCCAGAGTGGAGTGAGTCCACAGCCCCGAACTGAACCAGGTGTCCAGGACATCCGGGTCCTGTTCAATGCTGGTAGAGCCACAGTGCCGGCAGGACGGCGGAGTCTCCAGGGATACAGTCAGTTCTTCACAGTCACGGCAATACCATACGGGGATGCGGTGCCCCCACCAGAGCTGACGGCTGATACACCAGTCGCGAATATTCTCCATCCAGTTAAGGTAGACTTTGGTGAAGCGCTGGGGAATGATATTAATGCGCCCATCCTTGACCGCTTCAATGGCCGGCTGAGCCAGAGGCTGTGTTTTGATGAACCATTGCTGGCTGGCTATCGGTTCGACCACAGTACGACAACGGACACAGTGCCCTACAGCGTGCCCGTAGGGCTCGACCTTCACCAAAAGCCCGTCTTTTTCCAGGTCGGACAATATCGCCTCCCGGCAGGCGAACCGGTCAAGCCCGACATAGGGCCCGGCGTTTTCGTTCATAGTTGCGTCCGGGTTCAGTATGTTTATCAGGGGCAGTCCCTGCCGCTGGGCCACCTCAAAGTCCACCGGGTCATGCGCCGGAGTGATTTTAACGGCTCCCGTGCCAAATTCGGGGTCGACCGCCTCATCAGCGATGACGGGTATTTCCCGATTTACGGCGGGAAGAATGACCTTTTTGCCGAGTAAAGCCTTGAAGCGCTTATCGCCGGGATTGACAGCGACCGCCGTATCCCCGAGTATGGTCTCAGGCCTAGTGGTGGCCACGGTAATAAACTCTTTACTATTCTCCGCCAGGGGGTAATTGATATAATACAGGTGCCCGGTTATATCCTTATGCTCTACTTCAAGGTCAGAGAGGGCGGTGGCACAGCGCGGGCACCGATTGATAATCCGCTCTCCCCGGTAGATTAAGCCTTTCTCATAAAGACGAACAAAAGCGGTACGCACCGCCCGGCTCGGTCCCTCATCCAGGGTAAAGCGCTCCCGACTCCAGTCGCAGGAGATGCCCAGTCTCTGGTGCTGCTGAACGATTGTCTGGTGGCACTGCTTCGCCCACTGCCAGGCCCTCTCCAGAAATTCTTCCCTGCCTATTTGATATCTGTCCAGCCCTTCTTCAGCCAGATGCCTCTCCACGACTACCTGCGTGGCGATGCCGGCATGGTCAACACCGGGAAGCCATAGCGTCGGTTCGCCCTTCATCCGGTGCCAGCGGGTCATGATATCTTCCAGCGTGGCGGTGAGGGCATGCCCGACATGAAGCTCGCCGGTGACGTTGGGCGGCGGCATGATAATGACGAAGGGCTTTGTCTTCGGGTCTATCTCGGGCGTGAAATACCCCTTCTCCAGCCAGAACTGATACCACTTCCGCTCGACCCTGCCCGGCTCGTAGGCTTTGGGCATTTCTTCCTGAGTATTTGGGGTCTGTGTCATGAAAACCTCTTTCTAGTATTCTTGTTTGAGAACCTCACCGCTTAAATGCCTCGCCTTAAACTTCACCCAGAAGGCGTAGACAAGGCAGATTATGCCAGCCATGCCGACGACCTTACAGAATATGCCGTAGCTCGAGGCTATGGAAACGGCGGAATCCTTGCTGTAACCCCCGCCAATGAGCCAGGGGATGATGAAAACCATGGGTATATAGAGCAGGTTGCTTATTATCTTAATGCCGGCGCCGGCAATCAGGAAACGTTCAGCCCTGCCGCCACCCCGCCGCAGCATGATAACAGCGAAAATAATAACCGCAATCCAGAGTATGAGTGCTGGGCCAATACCCGCCAGGCCAACAAGAATCTCGCTAATTCCTATCATGCCGATACCTTTCTCCTTACCCGGAACCTGACCCAGAAAGCCCAGACGAGGCAGACGAGTCCTGCCAGTATTAAAATGCTCATGGGCATCGTCACCCATCCCATAGTCTGCACCATATCTACGTTGCTCATACCCCTGTCTGACATCAACGATTGCACAAGCTCGCTTAGCAGAGGGGTGGCTAATTTAACCACAAACATCAGGCTGCACCCTGCCAGAAGCAGTTTTTCGGCTCTGCCTCCTCCCCGCCTGACCATAAGCACCGCCAGAGTAATGCCGACACCCCATGCCACAAGCTCGGGGATATACCTCAGCATAGAAATTTCAACTATTTGAACGGAAGTTACCATTTCATCTCTCTAGTTTTTTAAGAACCCCACCCCCTCCGCCAGTTTTTAGATATCTTTTCCCACCCTGCCGCCCTCGCATCATCCACGGCTTAGCCCGTAAATATTCCCCACCCCTTTATCCCCCTCTTCTTACAGGGAGAGGGGCTTCGCCCAGATTTTCTAGTGATTCAGATTTTGTCCAGAAGAAACCAAGTTCATACTTCTCAAAATTAACCCGAAGCATGAACTCAACCTTGCTTATGGTATAGCACAAGACCCACATCAGTCCGCCCAAGGGATGACGAAGAAAGGTAGACAAGACGGTTCGCCATAGACCAGGAACCCTCATATCCCTGCCTATCAGGTCTTTGCCAAAGTATTGACGCGATTTTCTGGTGTAGAAGAAGTACCTGCTCCATTGGTGGCTGAAATCTGCAATTGACTCGGGCGGTCCATAGTAGAATATGGCACTATCAGCCCATACAAACCGGCACTCTTGTTGAATGCAGGAATAGAAGATAAACTGGTCATCGGCAAGAGAGGGTAGTAAAACAAGATGTTGGTAAAAGTCTCTGGATAGGGCCATTACACGCCCATCAATACTCCACCAAGAGATAGCCTTCCGCCTTCTGACCTTGTCTACCAGCATCCAGTCAAAATATGCTGCCTGCTTCGCTGGATTGAGAGTAAAGCCAGGACGAGGACGGACGAGACCGCCCTGAACCACGGCAACATTACCGTCACGAAAGTGTTGCACCAGCTTCGCTATGCTATCTTCACTCGCTAACCTGACATCGGCATCAATAAAAACAATAACATCGGCGTTGGTGGTTGAGAAGGCTAAATTTATTGAGTCTTGCTTGCCCTTCCTTTCCGGTTTCCTGATCAGCTTTACCCTTCGGTCCCTTGCAGCTATTTGTTGCACGATGTCATCCGTTTGGTCCATCGATGCATCCGATATCACATAGATATTCTGGATTTGAAACCAGTCATCCTGTGTTGCCATCATGACGTCATGTAGCACGCCCCTGATACAGCTTCTCTCATTGAATGCAGGGATAACAATATCAACAGTGACCACTGCCTCCAGAAGCTTCTCTGCAGTCTTATCGGAAAGGATGGTTCCTTCAGTTATTAAAAGGACGGTTCCTCCAGTTAGTAATTTGACACTCTCTGTCATGTGTGCCTCCCTTCTTCCCCTCTATTCTCTTAACTCCTCTTCTCAGCTAAAAGCCCCGCCACCCTGTCCAGCACCCGCTCGGCAACCTCTCGCTTAGTCAGCAGGGGCAGCTCTTCCACCTTGCCGTTGCGGTCAATCAGGGTTACCTTGTTGGTATCAACGTCAAAGCCGCTCTCGGCATCGTTAATATCGTTGGCTACAATGAGGTCAAGCCCTTTCTGTTCCAGCTTCTGCCGGGCATTGGCGACTAAATTCTCGCTTTCGGCAGCAAAACCGACCTTGATGAATTCGCCTTTCACCTCACTCAGAATATCCGGGGTTCTGACCAGCTCCAGTGTCAGGCTGGGGCTGTCCTTTTTAATCTTGGCTTTTGTAAAAGTCTTCGGCTGGTAATCGGCTACCGCCGCCGCCATAACCAGAGCACGTGCTCCACGTACCTCCTTATTTACCGCTGCTTTCATCTGGGTGGCGGTTCTTACGTGCACGACCTCAACGCCGGCTGGTTCGGGGAGGGAGGCGGGGGTGGTGATTAATTTTACTTCAGCCCCTCTGTCCCGGGCTGCCTCCGCCAGAGCGTAGCCCATCCTGCCTGAGGAGCGATTGCCGATGTGGCGGACGGGGTCAATGGGCTCCTGAGTGCCGCCGGCCGTAACCACGATGCGCTTACCGCTTAAATCTCCCTTCTTCCCCAGCGCCCGCTCAATAGCCTTGATTATCTTCCCGGTTTCCGCCAGTCGTCCCCAGCCCATTTTGCCTGAAGCCAGGCGACCGTAATCAGGGTCAACCATGGTAAAGCCTCTGGCTTTTAACCTGGACAGATTTTCCTGCGTGATAGAATTCTGGAACATAATGTCGTTCATGGCGGGCGCGATAACAACCGGTGCCGTAGTCGCCAGCACGACACAGCCGAGCATATTATCGGCGATACCCGCCGCCAGTTTGGCGATGGTGTTAGCCGTCGCCGGAACAATCGCCACGGCGTCAGCCGCCTCGGCCAGGGCTATGTGCTCAACGCTGTACTCGGAGGCTGGCTCAAACATATCGGTTATCACCGGCCGTCCGGTAATGTTGCGCAGGGTCAGCGGGGTGATTAACTTGGTGGCTGACCCGGTCATAACCACTTCAACCGTGGCGCCAGCCTGAGTCAATTTACTGGCGATGTCAGCCGCCTTGTAGGCAGCGATGCCTCCGGTTATGCCTAATACTATGGTCTTATTGGCCAGCATTATCGCCTCCTTAGCGGGCTAGGTTCTGTTCATCAGATAGATGAGCCTCAGCCCTATCAGCGTCAAATCGGTATTGACCACGTCAATTACCGCTGTTTCTTTAGCGATGAGCTCGGCATAGCCCCCGGTAGCCACTACCCTGGCTTTCTCGCCCAGTTCATTTTGAATACGCTCTATAATACCCTCAATGAGACCAACATAGCCAAAGATAAGCCCTGACTGTATGGCGGTAATGGTGTTGGTGCCAATGGCGTGCTCCGGGCGGGTTAATCCCACGCGGGGCAGCATGGCTGTCCGGGTAAACAGAGATTCAGCGGCCATGCTCAGTCCCGGGGCAATAGCCCCCCCCAGGTAGTCGCCTTCTCTGGATACGGTATCAAAGGTGGTAGCTGTGCCCAGGTCAACGATAATTACCGGGCCACCATACAGGTGACGAGCTGCCGCCGCATCAACAATACGGTCGGCACCAGCCTCGGCAGGGTTGTCCAGGCGGATGCGGACTCCGGTCTTAACTCCGGCTTGCACTACCAGCGGCACAATGTTAAAATACTTCTGACCCAGCTCTTCAAAGACAGCGGTCAGTGGCGGGACGACACTGCACAGAGCTATCTTAGTCACGTCGGGTGCGTCCAGGCCCTGCTGGCGGAGCAGGTTAAGCAGTAAAATGGCGTACTCATCCACCATGCGGTGAATCCCGGTAGCTATGCGCCAGGTGGCGCGAAGCTCCTCGTCCCGAAACATGCCTACGATGATATTGGTATTTCCGATATCAATAGCTAATAGCATATTATTAACTCCCGCTCGGGCCGGATTCTTTTAATTGTTTGATAAC
>CAYWAU010000081.1:4244-8554 GCA_964456395.1 uncultured Dehalococcoidaceae bacterium | reverse complement strand
GTGCAGCTGGTCAAGGAAGCCGCCAGCAAGACCAATGATGCCTGTGGCGATGGTACGACCACGTCAACCATTCTGGCGCATGCTATTATTTCCGGAGGCTTTAAGAATGTGGCCGCCGGTGCGGATGCCATGGCTCTAAAGAGAGGCATCCAGAAGGCAACCGCGGCTATCGTTGAAGAACTGAAAAAGGCTTCTACCGAGGTAAAGGACAAGGAGCAGATTGCTCAGGTTGGCACCATCACCGCCAAGGACAAGGAAATTGGAGATTTGCTTGCCGAGGTCATGGAGAAGGTGGGCAAGGACGGGGTTATTACCGTTGAAGAGTCCAAGGGCACGCAGTACGAGATAGAGTATGTGGAGGGTATGCAGTTTGACCGTGGTTACATCAGCCCCTATTTCGTCACCAATGCGGAGCGCATGGAAACGGTGATTGAAGACCCCTATATTCTTATTACCGATAAGAAAATCTCGGCGGTGGCTGACCTCCTGCCGGCTCTGGAAAAGATACTTCAGGTGTCCAAGAACCTGCTTATTGTCGCTGAGGACGTTGACGGTGAGGCTCTGGCGACTCTGGTGGTCAATAAACTGCGCGGTACCATTAATGTTCTGGCTATCAAAGCCCCCGGTTTTGGCGACCGGCGTAAAGCCATGCTGGAAGATATGGCTATTCTTACCGGCGGCAAGGTTATTTCTGAAGAGGTAGGAAGGAAACTGGACTCAGTTACTGTGGAAGACCTGGGCAGAGCCCGCCGGGTAACCTCTGATAAAGATAACACCACTATCGTTGAGGGCAAAGGCTCGGAGGAGGACATTAAGGGGCGAATCAAGCAAATCAAAGCCCAGATAGAGGAGACCACCTCCGACTTTGACCGTGAGAAACTCCAGGAGAGACAGGCCAAGCTGGTAGGCGGGGTTGCCGTAATTAAGGTAGGTGCCTCTACCGAGGTTGAGCTTAAGGAAAAGAAGCATCGGGTTGAGGATGCGCTGTCGGCGACACGGGCAGCGGTAGAAGAAGGTATCCTGCCCGGTGGTGGTGTCGGCCTGCTTAATTCGCTGCCGGTCCTGGACACACTGGAGGTGACGGGAGACGAAGCCACCGGTGTTGATGTTGTCAGGAAGGCGGTAAACGAGCCACTTCGCTGGATTGCTGCCAATTCTGGCCGGGATGGCTCGGTGATAGTTGATGCGGTGACAAAGAGCCCGCCCGGAGTCGGGTATGATGCTGAAGCTGATGATTTTGGGGATATGGTGAAGAAGGGTATTATTGACCCGACCAAGGTGGTAAGAACCGGCCTGGAGAACGCCGCCAGCATCGCCGTAATGGTTCTGGTTACCGAAGCGCTGGTCTCCGATATTCCGGAGAAGGAGAAGGGGATGCCGGGAATGCCACCGGGCGGCGGCATGGGCGGCATGGAGGGCATGTATTAAACTAGCCCTGGCACATATGGATACGAAAATAGCCGTGGTCTTCGGACTGCGGCTATTTTTTTATATCTTCAGCAGGTCTTCCAGTGGCTCATCCGGCTGAACGGGGCCAACCACAGCCAGTCGGAGCCGCTCGCCTATAAGCAATTCCTCAGCGAGACGCTGGAGTTCCTCGGCGGTGATGGCATCAATAATAGAGATTACTTCGTCAACGCTGAGGATGCGCCCGGTGAGAATCTCCTGCCCGCCCATCCAGCCAGCCACACTGCGGCTGTCCTCAAGGCGCAGCAAGAGACGCCCTTTGGATAATTCCTTAGCCTTGGCCAGCTCCGATTCCGGGGTCGTCTCCCTGAGCCGGGAAAGCTCCCCAAGGATAGCCCTGATGGCCACCGGCAGGTTTTTGGTATCCACCCCGGCCGAGATAGCAATCGAGCCGGTGTCAAGGAAGTGTTCAGCGTAGCTCTGGATGCTGTAGGCAAGGCCCAGCCTGTCGCGAATCTCGGTGAACAGGCGACTGCTCATGCCCTCGCCGAGGATGACATTGAGCAGGTCAAGCTTGAAGCGCTCGGGGTGTGTAATTGACAGGCCGGGTAGAGCCAGGCACAGGTGGGACTGCTCGGTATCGCGGTTCTCAATCAGCACCCGCCTCGCCATTTTTTCCTGATAAGCCAGGCAGCCAGGTTGAGGCTGGCGGTCAGCCCAGCTGCTAGTTGCCTGGCCTACCATGCTTACCACTTCCTGATGCTGAATATTGCCGGCGATAGCCAGCACGGTATTGCCGGGCTGATATTGCTTGGCCAGGTAGTCAAGCATCATATCCCTGGTGGCAGCGGCAACCGATTCCTTACTACCGGCTATGTCGCGTCCCAGGGGATGCCCGGGCCACAGAATCTCATCAATCAGCATAGCCACCCGCTGTGACGGGGAATCCAGGCACATATTTATCTCTTCAATGATGACCTGGCGCTCTTTTTCAATATCGGTCGGGTCAAATCTGGAGTTGAGGAGCATATCTACCAGCACTTCCAGAGCAATGGCAAAGTGCGGCTGAGCCACCTTGCACCAGTAGACGGTCAACTCCTTGTCAGTGCCCGCATTAAGAATTCCCCCCACACCTTCTACGACCATGCTGATTTCAGCGGACGTGGGATGCTTTGCGGTGCCTTTAAAACACAGGTGCTCAATGAAGTGTGAGATACCAGCCTGTTCATCAGTCTCGTACCTGGAGCCGACACCAATAAAGAAGCCGATGGATACCGAGCGTGTATGGGGCATGTTGGCGGTAACCAGACGCAGTCCGTTATCGAGAGTAATCTTCTGATACACTAACTTACCTCTTTTATCTGCTATCAATAAGATATTCTAAACGTGTTTGCCGTGTAGTGTCAATTCATGGGTGGCTAGTCCATCTTCCGCAATCGAGGAGAAAAGGTGGACATCATGATTGATATAAGAACAAGAGCCATAGCCAGCCCACCAATCGACCACTGCACCCCCAAAGCCTCCGATAACATTCCCCCGAAGAAGGCGCCAAGACTGGCCAAGCCAATCCCCATCATTATGAAACTCATCACCCGTCCCCGATAATTAGCATCTACGTAGTATTGAACCAGGGCGTTGCCCAGTGCCATCTGCCCCGTCTGACCCATCCCGACGAAGATAATCAAGGTCAGGGATAGATACCAGTATGGGGAGAAGGCAAAGCCCACCAGCGCCAGACCAAAAATCAGGCCGCTGAGCAGCAACATTCCCCCTCGCTTCCGGTTGGGCAGAGAAGCAAGGACAAGAGAGGCTAAAATAGCGCCGAAGCCGGAGACACTTATCAGTAACCCCATCCCGGTGGCACTGACCTTCAGGATGTCCTCAGTAAACATGGGCATGAGGAACATGTAGGGCAGTCCGAATATAGTGCAAAAGAGGGTGAAGACCAGGATGAGTAAAATGGTGGTCTCGCGCCGGATATACCTTATTCCGTCCAATACGTCCATCAAGGTGCTACTACCCTGGACGGTCATGGCACGGGTTTGCGGCAGAAAAACAACGCAGACGGCAGCCATGAGGTACATGCCGGTCATAATATAGTAGACGACATAGAAGTCAGAGGCGTCAATGATGAAACCCGCCAAAGCCGGACCCACCAGCCGAAAAAAGTTCATCCCCATATTATTCAGGGATATGGCATTCATTAACTGCTCCTCACTGACTATCTCCGGGATAATAGCCTGGCGCGATGGCATGATAATTCCCATAATGGCTCCCTGGACCACGGCAGAAACTATAAGTATCCACCATGAGCCGGGGACATCTTCACTCAGGTAGCCCAGCGTTAGAGCCAGAGCAACACCCAGGGAAACCACAGCCGAACCCACCTGACCAAAGAGCAGAATATACTTTTTCTGCACCCGGTCGGCGAAAGCGCCGCCGGGAAGGCACAGGAGGAGCAGTGGTATGGAATGGGCCAGCGCCATTCCCCCGAGAATAGCCCCTGAACCAGTGATACGGTAGATAAGCAAGGAGCGAGCCACCATTTGCATGTGCATGGAGGACCAGTGTCCTGCCATGGAAGCATAATAAAGGCGATAGACCGGGTTCCTGAAAGAGATAAAGGTCCTCAGACGGCGCGGTAATACGTCACCCCCGCCACCCTCAGCCCCTCCCGACTCCTCGCTCACACCCCTGTATTCATCTACTTGCTTATTCACTCACTATTATCAACGTGTCCAACTCGCCGTCACATCAGGAAAAGCCGCTCCCCAAGCACGAACTAAACCTCCCCCCCTTTAATTGTACACTGATGATTTTTTCTGGGCAAGGAAAGGGGATAAAGGGAGGGAGTGTTGTCAAATACTAAGTGGGTGAGGTAGATATAAAGTTACAAATTGACT
>CAYWAU010000081.1:0-4234 GCA_964456395.1 uncultured Dehalococcoidaceae bacterium | reverse complement strand
ATATTGTGTGAAATTCTGCCATCCTCGCATCGTCTGCGGCTTATCCCGTATGTTGGCTTTTCCCTCACTTCCCAAGGGAAGGGGATAAATGGGAAGTGTTGTCAAATACTAAGTGGGAGAGGCAGATATGAAGTTACAAATTGACTTAATTATGGGGCACTGCTAACATTAATGTGTGAGGTGAAGATGACCATCAGGCAGACAATACCGAAACTGGCCCTATTTCCGCTGACCGCTGAAGTAAATGAAAGGGGTCACCTGGTACTCGGTGGCTGTGACAGCCTGGCGCTGGCTGAGGAGTTCGGCACGCCTTTATATGTCTTTGACGAATTAAACATACGTAGCCAGTGCTCAGAGTTCAAGACAGAGTTCGGCAACCGCTATACCGACCTCACCGTTTGTTATTCCGCTAAAGCCTTTACCAATAAAGCTATGCTGAGTCTTACCAGGGAAGAGGGACTCGGGCTGGATGTGGTCTCGGGCGGGGAGCTGAGTATCGCCCACTCGGTTGATTTTCCTATGGATATGGTGTATTTCCCCGGTAATAACAAGTCAGCCGGGGAGCTTGAGCTGGCACTGCAGTTGGGTATTGGCCGCATCGTGGTGGACAACTTTCATGAGCTCAATATGTTGCGTGAAATAGCCAGCCAGAGGGGTGCTGACATACTATTGCGCCTGTCTCCGGGCATAGACCCGCATACCCACCAGTACACTACCACCGGTACCGTTGACTCCAAGTTCGGTTTTACGCTGTCCACCTGGGATGAGGCAGTCGCCACGGCCATATCAGCGCCTAACCTGAACCTGGTAGGACTGCACTTTCACCTTGGCTCTGGCATTCTTGAGATAGAGCCATACCAGAAGGCGATTGAGGTTGTGCTTGAGTTCGCCGCTCTCATGAAGCAGAAATACAGCTTTGAACTCAGGGAACTGGACATCGGCGGGGGTTTCGGCGTCCAGTACACACTGGAGGCAGAACCACCACCCATTTCGGCTTTTGCTGAGTTGATAACCACCGAGATAATCAACAAGTGCCGCGAGTTGAAACTCTCACTGCCGAGGCTGGTTATCGAGCCGGGAAGGAGGATAGTCGGGCAGGCCGGCGTGGCGCTGTACCGGGCGGGGGTAATCAAGGACATCCCGGGCATCAGGCGCTATGTTTCGGTGGACGGTGGCATGGGGGATAACATCCGCCAGGCGCTTTACGGCGCCCGGCATGAGGCAGTCGTGGCAAATAAGGTTCTGGGAAAAGAAGGCGGGAAGGTGACCATCGCCGGCAAGTTCTGTGAGTCGGGTGATATTTTGATTAGAGATATCAACCTGCCCCCGGTGGCGGCGGGTGACCTCATAGCTGTGGCTGACTGCGGTGCTTACTGCCTGCCGCTGTCAAGCAACTACAATGCTGCCTTTCGTCCGGCCGTGGTTCTGGTCAGGGAAGGCAGTGCCCGCCTTATCCGGCGCCGGGAGACACTGGAAGACCTGACCCGGTGCGATTTGGTTTAGCAAGGAGACTTTAAATGTGGCAGGTAATTGGGCAGACGGCGGTCTCTTATTTACAGCATGGTCTTGAGGCAGGAACGCTGGCTCATGCCTATCTTCTGGTTGGTCCGCCTCATGTTGGCAAGATGACCCTTGCCTTAAATCTGGCCCAGGCACTCAATTGCCAAGCTGCCGAGCGCCCGTGCCTTGAATGTACTTCGTGCCAGAGAATAGCTTCAGCCAATCATGCGGATGTCCAGGTTATCGGTCTGACTCAGAATGAGGATTTGGCGGAAGCCAAGCTGATTGGCATTGACCAGATTAAGCAAATACAGCACTCAGCCAGCTTCCCCCCCTTTGAGGGGAATCGCAAGGTGTTTATTATTGACGGAGCTGAGCTATTGTCAACGGAGGCGGCTAACTGCCTGCTTAAAACGCTTGAGGAGCCTACAGATAAGGTGACCTTTATACTGTTAACGGTAAACGATAGACTCCTGCCGGCTACAGTGGTTTCTCGCTGCCAGCGCCTGGAATTGCCGCCAATGTCAACGTCCGAGGTAGCGGCAGCACTGGCAGATAGGGGCATTGAGCCAGAGCGAACCAGGCTTCTCGCCGGACTTTCCCACGGCTGCCTGGGCTGGGCGATATCGGTAGCCGCCGATGATAGTCTGCTCCAGCAACGTGATGACGAGTTGAACCGGTTGCTTGATGTTATCACCGCCGATTGTGAAAAGCGCTTTGCCTATGTTGCCCAGCTGGCGGCTCATTTTAACCAGAATAGAGGGGCAGTTTACGGTGTGCTGGATTTGTGGCTTGATTACTGGCGTGACCTGATGCTGGTCAAGACAGGTTGCACCGATATCATTACTAATGTTGACCGAATAGAAGGGCTTGTTGAGATGGCTAAGGGCTATCGGCTGGCTCAGATAAAGGCTTTTATTGAGAGCATCCGGGCAGCTGCGGAACAGCTCAGGCAAAACGCCAATCCGCGGCTGGCGCTTGAGGTGCTGATGCTTGATATACCAAAAAAGGAAGGAGAGGAGAACCTGGCTACCCGGTTATTGGTGAAACATGGCTGATATTGCTGGTATACGTTTTAAAAGAGCGGGTAAAGTCTACTACTTTGACGCGGCCGGTATCGAGCTGGAGGCAGGCGACCACGTGGTCGTTAAGACAAGCCGGGGTGCGGAACTGGGGCATGTGGTTATTGCTCCCGGTCAGGTACTGGCCAGCGAGGTGGAGGAGCCTTTAAGTCCGGTATTACGCAAGGCAGAGCCCGAGGACATTAAACAGGTTGAGGAGCTTGATGCCAAGGCAAAGGAAGCCCTGATTGAGTGCGGCAAGATGATTGGCGAACTGCAGTTACCCATGAAACTGCTATCTGCCGAATACAACCTTGATGGTAATCGCCTGACCCTTTTGTTCAGTGCCGAGGAGAGGGTTGACTTCCGCACTCTGGTTCGGCGGCTGACCAGCAAGTTTAAAGTAAGGGTGGAACTGCGCCAGGTAGGTTCCCGGGACGAGGCCAAGCTGGTGGGCGGTTTCGGTCGGTGCGGTCGTCCCCTGTGTTGTACAAGCTTCCTGACCGAGTTTACACCGGTTTCCATCAAGATGGCCAAAGAGCAGGATTTACCGCTTAACCCGATGAAGATTTCGGGCGCCTGCGGTCGTTTGATGTGTTGCCTGTCATACGAGGGCGAGCAGTACCGCGTCATGAAGGAGAAGATGCCCAAGACGGGGCAGCGGGTATCCACACATATGGGTGAGGCCACCGTGGTCGGGAGTAACCCGCTAAAGGAAACGGTCCTGGTTGAACTGGAGAGTGATGCGACTGTGGAGTTACCTCTCAGTGAGGTTTCCTACTGACCGATAACTACTGAGGCAGATACTTGTGCCACTCATCACGGTTTTGTAAGTAGTGGTAGGGGATGCTGAAGAAGGGACCACCGCGCGGAGGCGAGGGCAGGTGAATAAGTTTCATATTAGCTTCCCGAGGAGTTCTGCCTGCCTTACGGCGATTACAGGCAACGCAGGCACTGACGACATTTTCCCAGGTATGCTGGCCGCCGCGATAGCGGGGAATAACGTGGTCCAGGGTTAGCTGCCGGGTTTGCTGACCACAGTACTGGCAGGTGTAGCGGTCACGATTGAAAATCTCAAAGCGGGTCAGCTTTCTTTCCCGGCGGGGTCGCTTAATCAAGCGTGCCAGCCGGATTACCGATGGCAGGGGGACGGTTTCACTTATTGAGTGAATAAAGCCGACACCATTCTCCAGCATCTCTGCCTTGCCCTGAAACATCAGCACCACCGCCCGGCGGGCACGGCATACCGTAAGCGGCTCGTAGCTCTGGTTTAATACCAGCACCGGATAGTTTATCATCCTCAGGGTTTCCCTTATATACACAAAGCTACCCCATTGTACTGGAAATTTTCTAGCTGTGCAAGCTGGCTATCTGACAACCCACCCCCTTTGTCCCCCTCCCTTGTAAAGGGAGGGGGAAGATAATAGAAAGAGGGGCTTGCGCCCCTCTCCGCAAGCTACTCCCTGTGTGGTGGCGTGGGGAATATCTACGGGATAAGCTGCTGATGCTGCGAGGGTGGCAGGGTGGGAATAGATAACAATGGAAGGGGGTGAAACAGATTGGAATTATTGCTAGAGTTATGGTAAGTGTAAATTGAATTAAATGCGTTCGCAGATAAAAAACTTAAAATTGGCATAATTTTTGGCATATTTTTCTTGACTTTTTGTCATTTT
>CAYWAU010000080.1:0-8733 GCA_964456395.1 uncultured Dehalococcoidaceae bacterium | reverse complement strand
CTGATGAGGACAGAGAGCACCTGATTGGCAATATAACGACGCATTTATGCAATGCTCAAAAGCGCATTCAATTACGCCAGACCGCCATCTTCTACAAAGCGGATACCGAATATGGTTCCCGCGTGGCTGAGGGCCTGAAACTTGATGTAAAGGAGGTAGCCCGCCTGGCGGAGATGTCTCAGGAAGAGCGAGCAAAGGCTACTACTTAGGCCAGAGGTTAACTTATAAAAATTCCCAGAAATGCGGTTAAGTGAAGATAAGATAGAGATATTTTTCAAGCTCTGGGTACAATCATGATAGCCTCTTTCCCGGAAGGCCAATCGTAAGTACAAAAAATCAGACATCCTAATGTTTGTGCAATGGTAGCGGTTTCAAAGCTGTAAAAGACTTTAGAGGGGGAGCAGTGATGCTCCCCTTTTTTCTCAACAATCTGATGGAAAGTGCTCTCTAAATAACTTGAAAGAATAGAAATAAATCACCAAAGAATCACCTTGTTCATAATCGACGAAGCTTATTATACTCTTTGTCCTTTTACTGCCGATTCTTACCAGCCCTAAATATCTACAATACCGCCGTATTCGGTACCATTATGCTATACTATGCATGTCAGTAGTTAAAGTTTCATAATTAAGTGTCATATAGCGAACTGAGCACCTCCGACGTCTGGTTAATAAGCCAATGGAAAAGCAATTCTCATCCCAGCCAGTAGGTTATCTTTTAAGCAGGTTTGGTCTACTGGTTGTACTGGCGGGTCTGTTGCTGGCTGCCTGGTATAGTCAGGTAATGATAGTAATCGTGCTTGGTCTGGTTCTATCTGCAGCCGGGCTATCCAAGTTGTGGAGTCGGTTTTCACTGGTAGGCGTAAGCTGCGAGCGTTCACTCAGCGAAACACGTATTTTCCCCGGCGAGCATATCGATTTGAGGTTACGTCTGGTCAACCGCAAGCTCCTACCACTCCCATGGATACAGATGGATGATGAGATACCGACTGGACTTTCTCCTGACATCACCCTCACACCAGGCAGCAAACCGGGGGTTGGTTACATGAGCAAAGCAGCAGCACTTCTCTGGTATACAGGGGTAAGCTGGAAGCAGCGCCTGTATGGTAACAAGCGCGGCTATTACACACTGGGACCAATAGCCTTGACTTCCGGGGACATCTTTGGCTTTTATCCCCGCTCCATTACCGAGCCTTTAATAGACCATGTTATTATCTACCCCAGGATATTACCAATTGCTAAGCTTGAGATACCACCTATCTACCCCATTGGTGAGACAATCGCTGGGCGGCGTATCTTCGAGGACCCAATCCGTGTCATTGGAGTGCGTGATTATAGTCCCCATGATAGCCGCCGACGCATCCACTGGAAGGCAAGTGCCCGCCATCAAAATTTACAGGTAAAAGTCTTTGAGCCAAGCACCACACTGAATGTGGCACTGTTCTTGGCTGTCGACAGCTTCCCGCATGATAGCTTGCAGGGCAAAGAGGACTCCGAGCTGAATATAAGCACTGCCGCTTCTGCTGATAGTTTCCAGCAAGAAGTATCACAGGATGATGAAGATTTTGAATTGGGAATAAGCGCTACCGCTTCCATTGCGAATCATCTTACAGAGCAGCGTAGTTCCGTAGGACTATTTGTAAACTCGCGTCTGGCTGATTCCGGTCAGCCAATTGAAATGCTGCCGGGAAGCAGTACCGGTCAGCTGGTTGAAATGCTGGAAGCGCTGGCTAAGGTTACCCGATTATCCAGCGGTCCTTTTGAGGAGTTTCTGCAGACTGAACTGATAGGGCTGCCCTGGGGCACCACTCTTATCATTACACTCTCCAGACCTTCACCTTCGCTAATTGAGTTGCTTGATAGCCTCCAGAAAAGCGAACACAGGCTCATGGTGCTTCAGGTTGGTGAACCGTCGGAAGATGATATTGAGCACACTATCGCCTGGTACAACATCAAGCAGCCTGGTGACTTAGTGAGAATCAGTGGAGAGACCAGATGAAGCTGGACTGGCGTAAATTCACATTATACGTGGCGACAATAGGCATTGAGGGTTGCTGGCTCTATGCCTTAATGGCTCTGCTGAATAAGCGGGTAGCTGACGACCGCCTTTCCATTTTCGGGATTCTGCTTCTCTATCCAATATCTTTCGGCTTAAACAGACTGCTGCGAAGGTTGCGGTGGCCCGAAGTCTGCCTTGGCACCATCAGCTGGTTGGCGTGGGTGGTAGGAATATTGCTTATCATAAAAATACAGCTTTTTTATGGTTTGGCATGGTCTGATTCGACATGGCTCCTGGCGGTACCACGGGCAATTACCGAACTGCTTTACACTTTCAAACCGGAGCTCCTGATTCTCATCAGCACCGGCGTTATCTGGTGGCTGGGGCGACGGCTAGCCCGCACTAATGCCAACTTCGCCACACTGGTCAGCGAGTTCCAATTCGGACTGTTTATTCTGGTCATCACCTTTTTTATTGCCTCTCAAATAGAGGTTGACATAGCTCACTCTGTTTATCTGATTGCAACTTTTTTCCTCTGTTCTCTACTGGGAATATCAATAGCACATGCCCTGGAGGGCACAAGCTGGCTATCGGGACTTTATCAGGGTCACTGGTCAGGACTTTTACTAATTAGCATCAGCCTGATTCTTATCCTGGGTTTCCTTATCAGTTTAGTGGTAACCCCCGACTTACTGCAGATGTTTCTGGCAGCTCTTAAATGGGTGTGGGGATTAATCATGAAAGTGCTAACCTTTATCGCCAGCCTTTTTCCTGAGCCGAGCCCGGCGGAACCACTGCCACCAGTGCCCCCGATGCCTGAAGTTGAGCCTACTGAGGGTTTTAAATTACTCATACCCGAGTCATTACGGAACGGACTTCGCCTTGGCTGGTCTGTCCTGGTAGTCGGTGTCTTGCTTTTCGCGCTGTGGCGTATTTCATCCGACATATTTAAGTGGCTGCGCCGCAAGATGGCAAGCATGGCAGGGGCAGAGTTTGAACCACTACCGGGTGCATTCAGGGCTGACATCTTAAGCTTGTTGAAGCGCATCCTAATTAAGCTGCTTGGACTGAAAATGTTATTACGCCCTAAAGCCAGAGCCGAGCCGTTCCTCCCGGAGATAGCCTCCGTGCTCCAGATTTATCGCCAGTTCCTGCGCTGGGCAGCCGCCGCTGGCTGTCCCCGACAGATGGCTCAGACTCCACATGAGTACCTGTATGAGCTGGCAAGTCTATTGCCGGAGGCAGAGGGAGAGCTGGGGTTGATTACCGAACAATACGTGAGAACCCGCTATGGCGCTTTTCTACTGACCGAAGGCGAGCTACAACAACTCAAGCAAAGCTGGTACAATGTAAAGCAATACCGCCTGAAAGACAGGAGGGGAGTATAAATGGACAAAGCGATTAAGGGAGTGGAGCAAGAAGTAAAGGCAGCAGCCGATAGACTTGTAAGCAATGTTAGCAAGGTTATCGTTGGGAAGAAAGAGACAATCGAACTGGTGATGGTGGCTTTGCTCTGCGAGGGTCACGTATTGATTGAGGATATTCCTGGTATCGGGAAAACGATGCTAGCCAAGGCAGTGGCCAAGTCTTTAGGATGCAGCTTCAAGAGGATTCAATCTACCCCAGACCTGCTACCTTCAGACGTTACCGGCATCCAATATTTTAACCAGAAAACCTCAGAATTTGAATTTCGGCCGGGTCCAATCATGGCTAATATAGTGCTCGTCGATGAGATAAACCGCGCTACCCCCAGAACACAGTCGTGCCTGCTGGAGTGTATGCAGGAACAGCAGGTTACCGTAGATGTAGAAACGGTGCCTTTACCACGCCCGTTCCTGATTATGGCTACGCAAAATCCTGTTGAGCTAGAGGGTACATTTCCTCTGCCTGAGGCACAACTTGACCGCTTTCTCCTCAGAGTACAACTCGGTTACCCTTCTGATGATGAAGAAGGGATAATTTTATCTCGCTTCCAGCAGGAAAACCCCCTGGATAGTTTAACCAGTGTAATTGAGGCTGAGGAGCTTCTGAAACTCCAGAAGTTATGTCGGGGAGTCCACGTTGAGGACTCAGTTCGCAACTACGCTGTCAGCATCAGTAGGGCTACTCGAAGTCACAATAATATAAAACTGGGAGCCAGCCCTCGTGCCTCGTTGGGTCTCCATTTAGCCTCGCAAGCTCTGGCGGCTATTCGGGGGAGGAACTACGTCATACCAGATGACGTAAAATTTTTAACCGTTCCTATCATGGCCCATCGCTTGATTCCTAAGACAGAGGCTCGACTGAGGGGACATTCGTTGGAAGTAATATTGAGGGAGATTATGTCTGCGGTGCCTGTACCGGTAGATGAATAAATAACAAAGACTTACTTCAAACAAGCTCTGATAAACTCAACATTATCGTGCATTCTTACTTATTATCTACCGACCTTATCAACAGGGAAAAAGGTATTGAATATTTATAGGCATGACCGGACAGACATCCCGATGTTTGTGCAGTGGTAGATAATTAACGTTTTTGAAATCTGAGGGGAGCATGTCTGCTCCCCTTTTTATTTATGTTATAATGTCCTATCTTATCTTACTAACAGGACGTTGGAAAAGCCGAGGAGAATTGACAAAACATCAAAACTCGACATAAACTAATTGTGGTATATTTAGGCGCATGATATAATGTGCATTGTTCAAAGACTTAATTTGGGCATTACACGAGTAGGTGGAGTATTTCATGGAACTCGTAAAGACGGTTCTCAGATTAGACTTAGGTGAAGCGTTCAATCCATGGCTTGAGTTGCGTAAGGTGATTCGTGAGGCGGTAGAGAAAGATACCGCTGAGATTCAGGGACCTCCCATGGTAATGGACATTCCTGAAAAGAAGCAGAGAATAGAGTTTCATATAAGGTCGCTAGTGTTTCATCAAGAGGGAACTGCCTCCATAAATGAAACTGTAGACATAGCTTTGAAAAAGGTCGAAAGAATTAATAGAGAAAGTAGAATTCCTAGAATTAATAAATTGGTATATGAATCAGAATTCATAGAGCCTTATAGCTTACCATTTCATGAAATACTTTTATTGGTTAAAGAAAGATTTTTAGTTAGTAACAGTATAGTTGAGCCGGCAACTGATGTTGGGGTGATTTTTGACCAAGTCCAAGATGGAGTTCTAAAACATATGCAATTCGGCCCAATGGGAAGAGAGCAGTTGTTAAGCCTATTCTTGATATATAAACCAAGTAAAATCCCCGATAATTTCATTTTCTTGCTCAATAGATATGAAATAACTAAGAATGTTGATTACAGTGAGACAATACTTAAAGAATTCCTTGATAACGCTACGAATTGGCAAACAGAAAACGCAAGCAGCTTGTTCAATTATCTAAAGCAGAAGGGAATATAATATGTCAACAGACACCACAATCGCATTTACTAGTGTAATTAGTCAAGAATTGGCAGAAAACAAAGTCACCGTTAAAATCTGGCCAGATGAGGGAAAGGCTCATGATTCTGTTATTTGGGAGCAAATTCAAGAAATCTTGAACCAGTCGCTTATAAACTCTGGTTTAACAAAACAGAGAGTAGAAACGACGGAGCCAGAAAAGGAACAGGCTAGCGAGAAAATTCTAGTGGCTCCTGGTATTCTTCTGGGAAATAAAGAGTACGAAGAAAGATTCGGGAACATTGATTTGGAGTATTATAGAAAGCAGATGTCACCAGAGCTTTTCAAAGTATTTGTGCGACATACAGGGTCTATTCCGGGAAAACCTAAAGTGGACGTAGTCGAGTTAACTTCCGATTTCGAGGGATAAATGGAATACACTGACTGGCAACCGACAATGACAATACAATCGCCAGTCTATCTGGATGCAAACGTTTTAGTAGGGACTACCGTTAGCAATCATCCACTATACCAATCGTGCGTGAAACTGACTGCGGCAATTCTCATTGCAAGAGTAACCGTAGTGATATCGGTACTAGCGCTTGACGAAGCTATGTGGGCAATTGCGAAGTTGTCATATTGCCATCTGACTAATAATCCCTCAAAAACAAATTGGAATAAAAATATATACGAAAAGTGGTGTGACCGGATATTCGAAAACCACGGAAGCTGGATAACAGCTGTCTACGAGATGGTAAAAGACTGGAAGAATGCAGGAGTAGATATTAATTTTGCCCCAAGCATAGATTCTGAATTTGAAAATGTGATTGCTAAAGCACCAGAGTACATGCGCCAATTCAGGTTGACTCCGGCAGACGCATTTCATTTGGCGATTGCTGAAAAAAGGGCGAAGACATTTATCACTGCTGACTCGGATTTTTCTAAGTTACAGCAGAAACTGCCTGGCGGCGACCTTACTATTATTCACTTACCTAAACCATTGCACCAGTTATGAAACACGTTTGGTGTTTCTGGACGTTGCCAGAGTGTTCAAGAGTCAATTTCTAGGCATAATACTCAAAGCCTCTTTTCCACTCGGCCAATCGTACGCATGACCGGACAGACATCCCGATGTTTGTGCAGTGGTAGATAATTAACGTTTTTGAAATCTGAGGGGAGCATGTCTGCTCCCCTTTTTATTTAGCAATCTTACCTGTTGTCTATCTTTGCCTTCTTTAGACGCAGCAAACGTAAGCAGCGTCAGCCCAACCAAGAATCTAACGTCTTTTTGAGTGTGTTTACAAGATTTTTAGAAGTCCTCTTAAGAATTTTATGCTTTGTTTACACCCCCAGTGTCATCATAGTCAAGCTAACAGCGATGACAGCAGTTATAGCTGATAGAGATGCGCCGAGGCGAGGGAGGGGCTGCTGTGGTCTGGCTATTAAACAGAAGAAAGCGCTTTTTTATAGGTCTGCTTGCGGCGATTGCCATAAGCATGGCATTCTGCCTGATTGCTCATTTCAGTTTACTCCACTCGGTAAAGCTACAGAGTAGCGATACCCTTTTCAAAGCCGCAACCTTAAATCCAAGTACCGGCCCAGATGAGAATATCGTAATCGTTGCTATTGATGATAAGAGCCTGGAACAGCTGGGTCGCCCTTCGTCATGGTCACGGTCTCACCACGCACAGCTAATAGACGTGCTTGTTGAAGCCGGGGCAAGAGTAATCGTTTTTGATATTCTTTTTTCTGAGCCAGCGCCGGGTGATGAAGAGCTGGCATCATCTATAGAGCAAGCCGGAAACGTAATAATACCCTTTGCATACACAACCGTGCCGCGGAAAGCTATGGCAATAGGACAGGAAATTGCGTTAGAGAGTGTTATAAGACCCCTGGGGACTTTTGAGGAGGGCGCCCTTGCCGTTGGGCATGCCAACGTGCTTCCCGACGAGGACGGAACAGTGAGGAGACTGCCCCTGGTTGTCCCCAACAACGAGCACTATGAGCCGTCATTAGCCTTAGCCACTGTCGCCAAGTATCTGCGGCGTTCACCAGTAATTGAATCTCCAGTCAAGGATAACCATTTACCCTTTGCTGGTCGACTGATTGCACTTGATAATACCAGCAGTATGCTGATAAACTACACGGACGGTTCGGCAGCCCCGCTAAATTTCGAGACCGTGTCCTATCTGGATGTTCTCAGGAATAATATCCCATCGGTTAGCTTTCAGGATAAGATAGTAGTCATTGGGGTTACCGCTACCGGACTCGGTGATACTTTCTGGACCCCGATGGGGCGGATGATGAACGGTGTCGAGCTGCATGCCAGCGCCATGCATACCATCCTGACCGATAATTTCCTTAAGCCCGCTCCCTCCTTTGTTGATATCGTTTCGATATTAGTGTTAGCTCTCCTATGCAGCCTAGCCGTATTACGCTTCCGGGTCCTCTGGGCTACCTTATCGTCTGTCTTCCTCTGTATCGCCTACTTCCTCGCTACTTTCTTTTTCTTTGATAACGGCGTCATGCTGAATATGCTGCATCCACCCATAGCTATTGCCGGTACCTTTGTGGGTATGAACATTTACAATGTCATCTGCGAGCGCTCGGAAAAAACGGAAATAACTAAAACCTTCGGCCGCTACGTTTCTCCACCCTTGGTGGACACAATCTTGAAAGCCTTAAGAGAAGACAGGTTGAAGTTGGGCGGTGAAACGCATGAACTTACGGTACTGTTTGTCGACGCCCGACATTTTACCAGTATCTCGGAGAATATACGCTCAGAAGTAGTGGTCAAGGCGTTGAACACCTATCTGACCACAATCATAGAGACTGTTCGCAAATATGGAGGCATGATTAACAATTTCGGCGGCGATAGCGTTATGGCAATCTGGAATGTGCCAATGAAGTCTGAGGAGCACGCTTTATCAGCATGTAAAGCAGCGATTAGCGCTCAGCGTGCTATTAATGAGCTGCAAGAGGAAAAAACAACCTTACTAATGATGGAATTTGGTATTGGCGTGAATACGGGTGAAGCCGTCGCCGGTAATATGGGCTCCGAAGACCACTTAGAATATACGGTGATTGGTGATGCGGTTAATACCGCTGCCAGACTATCCAGCGACACACCGGGTGGTAAGGTATGGATTGGAGCCGATACCTACGCCAAGGTAAAAGACTATATCACGGCAAAGCCATTAGACCCGCTTGTAGTTAAAGGAAGACACGAACCTGTTCAAGCGTATGAAATACTGGATATCCAGCACAGTTATATTGTTGATACGGAAAATTCCTACAAATCTGTAAAAGGTAAGTGAAACAAATCATGAGGTCCGTTTGTAATAAAGTTAGAGAGGAGAA
>CAYWAU010000079.1:0-8736 GCA_964456395.1 uncultured Dehalococcoidaceae bacterium | reverse complement strand
TGTTGATTCGGTAGAATGGCTGACCGGTGCAATCAAGAGTTTCTCTTGTGCTTATCAGGATATTTACCCTTTTTCTTAACCACCCTAGGATAAATAGCCCTGGGAACTTTTTCAATTATTTGGACTAACTCCAAATAATGCCAGCACTTATTTTCATAATCAAAGAGATAAAGAAATTTCTGTCCCTCGTCCTGGTAAAGGTGAATGCTATCTATCCGGATACTTTTAGCCAGTTTGGCAGTTCCAGATATACCCGAAGTTGAGGCAGCAAACTCATGCTGCCTATCACCTCGTTTTTGGTTAAAAATGAAGCTGTATGCTCGGTCCTCTCGGCGATCGAAAGCCATCAGGATAGCCTTGTGCAGACTGGATAACAACTGATTTTCTTTAATCTCAATAATGCGCCAGATAGCAGGATTATCCTTCAGTGATACTTTAAACTGGTAGATCCCCACGGTGCTGGAATTGGCCTTCAAAGCTCTCTCCCATCCCTGGCGGACGTTTTTGACAATCCGGCTGACATCTTTTTCAGTTGCCTGAATCTTATTTAAGACTTGTTGGGCCAGGGAGCTATCGGGACCGGCATCCACAGCCTGTTCAGCATATTTCCGGGCCTCCTTGAAATCGATCGCCAGGTAGGCGACTGCTAGGTCTGTCAAGATATTCACAGTGCCAGGAGCCATCTTATTCGCTTGATGGAGCAAGTCCAATCCTTTTACCCTGTCCCCATATTGATAAGTAGCCCAGCCCAATCCCCGTAGACACTCAGCGTTCTGCGGCTCTCTGGCCACCGCTAGTTCAAATTCAGGTATAGCCAGATCCCATTGTTGCCGGTAAGAATATAGAAAACCCAGAAGATAATGATAAGAAGCCTTTTCAGCTTGATAGCTGATTGCTATCTTAATATGCTTTTCGGCCAAATCAAATTGCTTTAGTCCAACATATATTTCTCCCAGATAGGCGTTGGCATACTCAGCGGCTACCGGATCATTAGCATACCTAACCAGGATATATTTGTATATTTCAATGGCTTTGTCCCGGTGCCCGGACTGAATCTGGTTTCTGGCTTCGTCCCAAATAACATCCAGTTCAGATAAGTTTTCTTTATCCATAGCCACCTCCCTTATATACCTAATCACATTAATCATAACATCTTGAAAACAAAGGAATAAAATTATAGTTTCGGGTCTCGTATTGAAGATATTGCTGATGCAGTTCGTGATTGTGAATATGAACCGATCATCGTGTGGGAATTTGGTATAGTCCCAGGAACGGAGAGGCACTCTTCAAAGCAAATTCTAAAACAGTGCAAATATGCTACCTTTTACCTTAGCTATTCCACTACGAATTGCATAGATGTATAATTAGATAACCGCATCGAAGGAGAAAACCTTTGGTAACGCGATTATGGGTATACAGATTGATGAATCTGGTAACGGACTTGAGCTATGTCTATGAAAGATGTAGAAGCGTTACAATTGTACCACTCCAACCTGTTCAAGTGAAGGGGGATGGTTATATCCTAGAGGTTCTCGTAAGGCAACAGAGGTGCATCTCAATACTTGCCCAGAGCTACAAAGAATTACAGACTGTTACGAGTGGTTTATCTGATTGGATAGCTTATCTTGATAAGCGATATGTCCTACAGACAACTATGTTCGGACCGCCTATAAACCTATCCCGTTCTGACGCTGAGCGTTTAATCAAGGATGTTGAACAATGGAGGACTTCTATTCTCAACGTCTACCAACAAGAAGGAACGATATTTATAAAAGAAGATACCGCAGATTCAGTGTTCTCGGAATCCATCTTGAGTAAACTTGACGACATGGCGAAGAAAGACCTTTGGGATGCAGTGCTCTGTGTTCTACAACTATTACCAACACCCGCTGCGATGATTAGCCTCAGGGTAGCTGAGAGCATTGTCAGGAAATACTACGAGCGAGTAACTGGGACTTCTGCATCTGGAAAGATGTGGGCACAATTAATGCAGGAAATGGAGCAGCAACAGCTTCTAAAACCATCAACTTTAGGCTACATGCGGTTCTTAAAAGACAAGCGGAACGAAGCAGAACATCCCGATAAGAGATTTACTCAGGAAGAAAGCGAAAGGATTCTGCTTAATATCAAAGACATGCTTGACGAGTTGAAAAACTGAGACCAGGTGAAAGTTGGTTAAACTAATTGCACTAATTAGGAGCGTTTTGTTACCTTCCTTCCCCAAAAAGGTAGAGTCTTGTCCGAGAATGAACGAGGAGGTATAATCGGCGTGCAGGATGACATATGGCCTATAACATTACTAGGGTAAAACTCCAGGAGTACACTGATAGTAAAGAATTCGAACGCCTTTGCTGTGCCTTGCTAGTAGCTGATCATAAAAGAATCATTCCTCTAGGCGGCTCGCGAGATAGTGGTCTTGATGCTATTGAGCCCCCGCCCTTCCCAGGTTTATACCAAGATGAAGAATGCGGTACGGTTTTTCAGTATTCCCTTCAGAAAAAATGGCAAAAAAAGCTTACTTCTGAACTAAAAAAGGTGTTTGAAAATGTTTTCAAGCCTTCTTCATATATATTTGTAACGACTCAAGAAATAAGTTCAGAGGCAAAGACTAAATACCGAGAACAAGCCAAAACTGATTATAAAGTCGACCTGACCATACACGATATATCTTGGTTACAGGCACGTCTAGAAAGCCCAGAATACCTTTTAGTAAGGAGAACGTATTTCTCATTAGATGAAAGCACACTTCCTGCTTTTCTCAATCTTTCAGATTATGCCGTCCGGAGAATTGACCGACTAAGAGCTCCAGACTTCCCTGTGTTTTTAGGGAGGGATTCAGAGGTTGCCAGTATAAAACAATTCGTTTCTTCAAAAACACGAGTGCTTTTATTAAGCGCCCCACCCGGAATAGGAAAAACTAAATTAATGCTTGAAATGGCGAAGCATGTTGGCTTCGAGGGAGATATACGATTCCTCAGGCAGGAAGTTGACTCGATAGAAAAACATTTGGATGAGCTAGACCCTCAGAAAGCATTGCTTCTATTTATTGATGATGCGCATGAACTAAAGGACATAAAGCAGCTTATAACATTAATCCTTTCGCCAGAACTAGGAGAAAAAACCCATGTGATCATGGCAATTCATCCTTGGGCAAAGGATCGTATCGTCGCTGACTTTGGCAGCCTAGCTATTTCCCATGAAGCAATTGATTTAAAACCATTGACAAATCCGGCTATCGACCAATTAATCCAATTACCCGAGATAGGAATCAAAGACGAAGACCAGCGTGGTGCTGTAATCAGGCTTGCCGAGGGTAACCCTTTAGTTGCCTACGTAGCGTCATCTCTATTGAAGGAGACAGGTACGCTTGCTGGACTAACCAGACATCAGATAATAATAACGCATTTCATGAAATCTCTCGAAGGTGTACTTCCCAAGAAACCAGATAATGAAAAAGCCAGACTTCTTATTGCGATTATTAGTGCTACAAAGGGTATCGAATATGGTAATTTCAGACAATCCCTGGCTGACACAATTGGAATAACTGTGGACTCCCTTGATGTACTAGTCCAACAACTAGAAACAACTGGTTTGCTAAGACGTAGCTGGCGGGGACTAAGAGTAACGCCTGATCTATTGGCTGATAATATAGTTTTCGATGCATTTTTTGCTACTGGTCACCAATTCAATTTTAAAGAAACTGTATTAAAGCCGTTTTTCATACAGAAAGGTAGTAAAATATTCAAAAGTCTTGCTGAAGCCGAGCTATCAGGTTCGTCTGAGGCAACCGGTATTATCGACCAATTTGTGACGGATGCAGGAGAATTAGTAAAAACAGCTAATAATGCCTTGAGGCAAGCTGTACTCGATTGGCTAAAAGGATTTGCCTTCTTCCGCCCGGAGGATGCACTCTTAATTCTTCGTTCAATGCTGGAGTTTCCAATCACAGAACCTACCATAGTGAAGTCTCCTATGTGGGGGACTATGACAATCAGTACTGAAGATGTTTGGCGATCTGCATGTAATATTCTTGCAGAAACCGGATGGCATTGTGAAACCTGTCTTCGGGAGACTATGAGGCTCTTGTATCTTATTGGAGCCCAACAGGACCATTCTCGAAGCAACAGTTACCCCATGGAGGACGCAATCCGTGTTTTGAATGAACAGGTGATTCCGTTCGAGCCCGGTAAACCTGTTTACATTCAAGAAGCTGCAATCCAGGAGATGGAGACTTGGCTCGCATCAGACACATCAGAAAACCAACTCGAAGTAATTATCTCTGCGTTGATGACACTAGTATCAATCACATGGAGAACCACTAGTTCATCCCCTGCTGACTCAAAGGTTTTTACACTCAAGGACGGTTTGCTAAAAATAACAGAGCCACTTCGAAAAATCAGATCCAGAGCTTTCAAATGCATTAACACAGCATATCAAAGATGTAAACCAGGAAAACGTGTACTGTTGATACAGGAACTTTCAAGTCATTTAGTGCCTTACACGCCTTCGGGAATCCATGAAGACATTCGGGCTGAACTTGCAAATGACGCTTTCAATATCATTTCAGTTCTTAAGGATCAGACTAAGGTCGATAATATTGCCGAAAGGTATGCACTGTGGACAGCTTTAGAATCCCTTGATAGGCTCAAGGATAAACGACTTATCCAGTTAAAGCGAGATTTGTTCGATGCTGAAATGGACTTGTACTATCACTTTACTGAATGGCCAGGTCGTACTAGAAAGGGGAATGAAGATTGGAAGGCTACTGAAGCCAGGCACAGCGCTTATTGGGAGCAGCAGGCTAAATCCTTAACCAACGAAAATCTCGACGTTGAATTAAGTCATTACGACCACCTTATTGAACAAGCAAGCCTGTTAGGCGAAAAGGAGACTTCAGCGATACCGGTGAATATCGGAATCCTGGTAAGATTTTTACGTATCTCCAACAAGGATATTTTACTAAAAGCGGTACAGGAAATCGAAGAAAAATACGAGCATCTACAAAGATATGCTGGTATATTTCTTGGCGAACTGTTTATTGTCAATTCAGAAATAGCTAGGGGAATCATCAAAAAATGGGTTATTGGGGAAAATACCACACTGCGTTCTGAGGTTTGCAGAGCAATGACCTTTATCCCTCAAGAACAATTCGAGGCTAGGGAAATCGAACTATTAAAATACATGATTTCTCTTAATGATCCACAGCTCGATAGGATGATTATCGGCTGGTTCGGTAATATCCTGCGTAAAGTCGACTATGTCGATTCAAAGGCAGCAATTCAAATAGTTAGTACGGTGTCGTCAAGGAAAGATAAATTCGCCCTAAATATGGTAGCTGATGCACTACAGCCGGGAGATTCAATTAGTAAAATTAGTGTGAAAGAGCTATCAGATATTATAGCGAATTTTGTAGAATTTAATGAGCATGAACTTGATTTTCATATAGAAAGAGTGTTGATGCGCCTTTTTCTTCTTGATCCAGATTCATGGTTGTCCTTTTGGGAAATGCGCATAAAACGCCAACAAACAAAGGGAGAAAATGACCGTTACTTGGCTGCCCCTTTCCATCTTTCAGCAGAGAGTGAGTATGTAGTAGATAGCCCTCATAAAAACCGGGTTCTCGGTACTCTCCTAGAATGGTCTTCGCGCGACGATTTCGCATATCACCATAGTGGAGCAACACTACTAAAACTTTATTCAGGGAAAAATCCAAATGTCGTTCAAGACATTCTAGATGAGTGGATAGCCTCTGGTGAACCAGTTAAGTTACGTGCAGTTGCTAGAGTGTTAAATAGTTTAGGTTATAGTGATTTCTTCCTAGTAGTGGCAGAAAAACTTCTTGATACCACAGATGATCAATTAATAGAGGGCTATCTTAGCAGTACGGTTGGTTCAACCGGGACAGTGAGTGGGTCATTTATTCCAGTTTATGAAAAACGGAAATCCGACTTCGAGGCTTGGTTAGCAAATCCTCAAGCATCATTAAGAGCTAAAGCCTTCGCTAAAAAACAAATATTATACCTCTCAAAAGAGATTGAATTACATTCCAAAGAAGACGATTGGGACAACTAGTAAATGACGCTCAAACCTGCAGCGAGATAGTTTCCTCGTTCTTGCCATGTTATTGCGCCCTTGGTCTCTTCTTCAGTCGTGCCGTGTTTCCCCTTTTACTAAACAAATTCTAGCTTCTCTCTTGCTATTCCAGCCTGCTCCTAACCAGACAGTTTGAAAGCAAGCTCAGCTTCGTGGTCCTTGAGCCATTTTCTATGCTTGTGCCACTGGGGACAATGCTCGGCTACTAGCTTCCAGAAATCTTTTGAGTGATTCATCTCTTTCAAGTGAGCAAGCTCGTGGATGATAACGTAATCAATAACAGTCTCCGGCGCCATCATGAGCTTCCAGTTAAAGTTGAGATTAGCTTTCCGTGAACAGCTGCCCCATCGGGTCTTCGCTCCTCTTACGGTCAGCCGGCCGTAGGTGACTCCCAGTCGAGGGCATAGCTCATCGGCTTTTTGCTTAATGAGCCTTTCTGCTTGCTGCCGGTACCACCACTCCAGTACGAGGTTCAACCGTCCGTTCTGGTGGTTGAGGTTTACCAACAAACGGTTTTTCTCCAGCCTGACGCTAACAGCGGTGTCAGGATTGTGCCGTTCTACCACCTTCAAATGCCGACCGAGATATGGAATGGAATCCCCGCTTCTGAGTTCCTTTTCGGCAGAAAGCGGCCGAATTCCGCCATATTCCGACAGCTTACCCAGAATCCACCTTCTCCTTTTCTCTAACAGGGCAGGTAACCCATCGATGTTATAGGAACTGGGGATGACTACGGTAAGCCCGGTTGTTGCCCGTACCTCAAGACGGACATGCTTGGCCCTAGAACTGTGCTTGACAGCATAAGGCACAGTCTTGTCGTCAAGAATAGTCTTGTACGTCCCTAAGAGGGCTGGTTTATGGCGAGGTAGCTGGGCCATGATATTTAGTTTACTTGCAATGCTTCTAAGATGTCCAGACCGATGGAAGATGGATGTGTGAGAGCAGAGAGAGAACATAGAGAGAACATAGAGTAAGCCAAGTCGATACTTTACTGTTCGTAAACAAACAAGAGATTGGAATGTGCGGTTAGACACAAAATAAAAGGCTGGGCGCTCCAATACCGGAAACATCCAGCCTTCTTTCTGTCGGCTATGTCAAGTAAATCTAGGCCTTACCGATTCTGAACATTTTCGTACCGCAGGACGGGCACACACCCTGGGTCGCCGGCTTGCCATTTTTCATGGTTATAGCCTTGGCATCCCTCATCTCTTTTTTGGCACGACACTTAACGCAATAAGCCTGCATATTCAAGTCTCCTTTCGTAGTATTGCTCTGACATTAAACTATCAGGCATGCCCAAGTCAAGTTGACACGCTTTTACGGACAAAAAGAGAGGCTGGGGGATGCCCCCAGCCTCTCTTTGACTTTGGTTACAATTACTTCTCTGCCAGGTAGGGCGGAGCTTCTCTTAACCCTGCCCTGACCAGGCACAGGTCAATGGTTTTCCTACCCCTGCCCATAGTTCTGGCGATTTTGCTGACGGACAAGCCTTCTTTGTGGAGCTGCGCCACCCGCCTTTTCTCCCAGTCGGAGAGCTGGTCGCCACGCTTACGGCAATTGAGCTCCGCCTTATGCCTCATCCAGTACCATTCATCGGCGGTATTAAGCTCCTCACCATTGAGTCTCTTATACCCAATCTCCACCAGTCTCTTTGGCAAAGTGGCAAGCACAGCCATAGCATCAAGACGAGCGTCTCGGTTTATGGATACAGTGTTCCAGCTTTCGCCTGCCATATTTCTGCTGTCCTCATAGAGACGATGAGACCTGTTACGCTGTCTGTACCATTTGCGCCAATAGCGATTGACCACGCATCTGGCACAGAACTTCAACAATTGAGGACTGGTATCCCCGTTGTGCTTTTGGGAAACCTTGATTAAGGCGACAACTATCTCCTGCTCTATGTCGTCTCTATCTTCGGGCTTAACATGGAGACGGAAGGGGTAGGCTATCTCCACAAGGGGTCTCAGTCCGTCAAGCTGGTCTCTACGTTCATAGAGCCATGACATGACTACCCCCTTTCTGGCCGATTTATAGAGTGTTCGGAGCGCCTACTCTCTTTGGTTATTACTCGTGCTGTGCATCTGTCCCATTGGACTTCCAAAAGCACGCAACCGCCGGTAGTATCCCTGCCAATCGAGGGCTTACGTCTGTCCCCAGGTCTGCCTCTGCCTATCGGGCGTCGGCACTCCCTGCCCGTTTTAGCCACAAGAAAAGGGGACTTCACTCCCACGCACAGGGAGCGAAATCCCCTTGAAAAAGACAAAAAGACAGGTATTACCCCGTCTTTCTGTCGTGGCTGTTTTTTGTGTTCAAGCGTTCTAGGCTACGGCTACTGGTTCTTTCTTTCGGCTACGCTTCGGCTTCTCGGCTTTGACAACCGCTTCCGCTTCGGCTACCGCTTCCACCTTCTCGGCTTCTGCCTCTGGCTCTGGCTCGGTGTTCTCGGCTGGCTCGGCTGTCGGCTCGGTATGCTCGGCTTCTGGCTCTGGCTTCTGGCTTTCACTGGTCAACATCGGCATTACCACCAGTTGATAGCCATCAACAGTAAAGAGTAGTGGCGACTTGCCATCGGTTATCTTGAAGTCCACCATACCCCCGCAAGCTCTCAAAGCCTCACTCAGGTATAAGCCGTCAATTCTTACC
>CAYWAU010000078.1:0-8838 GCA_964456395.1 uncultured Dehalococcoidaceae bacterium | reverse complement strand
GCGGCACCGGCCTCGGTAGGCGTAAACCAGCCAACGAAAAGGCCGCCCATGACCAGGGCAAACAACAGGAGCATCTCTATGATTCCAGAGAGAGATGCTATCCTCTCCTTCCAGGTGGACTTAGCGCCCGGAGGAGCCAGGCCAGGTCTGATATGGCAAATGATAAAGATGGTAATGGCAAACAAGGTGGTAAGAAGCAACCCGGGTAAGATGCCGGCGGCGAAGAGCCTACCTATAGACTCCTGAGTTATTACGCCGTAGATAATCAAAATAGTACTGGGCGGTATAAGTATCCCCAGGCTACCGGCAGCGGCAACGCAGGCAGTGGCTAGCGAGTCATCGTATTTATACCTTTTCATCTCGGGCAACGTTACCCTGCCCATAGCCGCGGCTTCAGCATTGGTCGACCCGCACATAGCGGCAAAACCGGCGCAGGCGACAATAGTAGCCAGGGCCAGCCCTCCGCGCAGTTGCCCAAAAAATTTATAGGCAGTATCATAAAGCCGACTACTCATGCCCGAATAGAAGGCAATGGTACCCATAAAGACAAACATGGGAACGACAGTCAAAGCATAGGCGGAGAACATCTGCCAGAAGTCTTTAGCCAGGATTCTGAGAGCGCTATCTACTGAAGTCATATAGGCGAAGCCGAGAAAGCCGACCAGAGCCATAACAAAGGCTACCGGCATCCGGAGAAGGAAAAGGACAACAAGAAGCACCACGCCGATGATGGCGACAGTTCCCGGACTCATCCACTAACCGCCTTTACCAGTGACTTGCCCAGGTCAACCAGAATCACCAGGCACAGCAGGGCGATACCCAAGGCTACCCCATATATATAAGGGAAAATGGGAACCTGTGTCCCCATAGACGTTTCACCCACCCGCCACGCATCGCCGGCAAACACCACACACTGCCAGGTTATTAAGCCGAAGATGCCCAGACTCAGGATACCGGTGATGCCGCCAATAATCCCCTGAACCCGCTCTGGAAAGCGTGCCACCACCAGTTCTACGGAGATATGACCTCTCTGCACAGCACAGTAGGCAATGGCGAAGGCAACCAGCGTCGCCCCGATAAATTCGACGTAATCGTAGGTGCCAAAAATAGGTTTCCAGACAACGCGCAGCAGGATATTCCCAACAACAAGGAGCATCATTACCGTCACGCCAGCCTGAGCTATCCAGTCAAAGAACCGGGTCAATGAACTAATTACTTTCTCAAATACAACCAATTAACCAAACACCCAACTACCCCTATAGAGGGTGTCCGTGTTGACTGGGTTAGACTGGGAAGGGACACCCTCTATAAAGTTTGCTATTTCTTTGTCTAAGGCTCTTGCCCCTTGCCTTACGGCACGTAAGGCTTATACGTCAGTTTATTGTATTTCTCTACAATCCTGCCCGCTGCATCAGCTAGCTCATCTCCAGGAAAGCCCTTGCTGTTCAGCATCCCAACGTACTCGTCGCGTACCGGCTTGACCGCTTCCTTCAACTTCGCCACTTCTTCGTCAGGGAGCTGTAGAAACTGATGCCCTCCGGGTTGCGACTTGGCAAATTCTATACCCCTCACCTGGATATATTCCCAGATGGCACCACCTTCCGTCACCGCGTCCATCTGAACGGCATTAAAAGCATCCTGGAGGTCCCCGGGCAACGAGTTAAACTTATCCCAGTTCATGGCATACCAGAAGAACTCGGAATAGAATTCGGGGACAGGCACGGAATAGTCAAAGACCTCGTGGTGCTTCCACCCCTCAAGTGTCTCGGGCGGGGAAACGAGTGCGTCAACTATTCCCTTTTGTGCGGCAGTATAAACCTCAGCCATCTCAACGGCTACCGGATTAGCCCCCACTGCCTTAACCCCCAGGGCACCACCTCCGGTGCACCTTATTGTCAAACCCTTCATATCCTCCACGCTGAGAATAGGCTTATTGGAATGTAGATAGCCCGGTCCGGTGCCATGAAGGTAGAGGACCTTTGAATAGTCAAGCTCCTTTGGCTTAAACGTGTTATAGAATTCCCACGCGGTTGGGGCGGCGGCGTGAGCACTTACCGGTGGGGCGATACCGGGCTGATTAAGGGTCAACTGTACCGGAAAACGACCGGGGGTATAGCCAAAGGAAGACATGCCGGCATCAGCGATGCCCGCAGCTACCCCGTCATATATCTCGGGTCCTGGAAGCAAACTCCCGGTGGGGTAATATTTTATGTCAAGAATGTACTTGCCACCTGTTGCCGCTTCTACCATCTTGAAGTATCTGGGTATTTGCACCGCGGCGGTTATGTGGGTAGGTGGGAAGATATGATTAAATGATATGGTTATCGTTTGCGGTCCGGCTGGCGCCGGTGCTGGCGCTGGTGCGGGCGCTGGGGCTGGCGCCGGAGCTGGGGCTGGCGCCGGTGCTGGCGCTGGGGCCGGGGCTGGCGCTGGCGCCGGTGCTGGCGCAGGTGCGGGTGCTTCCCCGGCACAGGCACCAAACAAGGACAAGGTAAGGAGTGCCACTACTAAAAGACCAAACCAAACTCTCTTTCTCACTGCTTCACCTCCTTGAAATTCTAAATCTGCCTTATTTCACTAATCCTTTCACATATTCTTATTCTCACCTCCTCCAGCCATTTATGGCTTTGTAGTTATCAAATTCAGGCTAACTTATTGTAAGACGGAAAATATAATAAGTCAATACCCTATATCATAACTTTTCAAGATTACCTGTTTTTGCTACCTGCCTCAGGTTATCAGTCCATCTTTAAAGTTAATGTAAATGCGGTTGAAGACTTGCCTTGTTTGACGCATCGTTCGTAGTATGCTACGATTTTAATCTGTGCTAACCTGTAGAAAGGAGAATAGCAGATGATGGCTGAATCGAAATATGCAAAGTACATAATAACCGGACCGAAGGCTAATCTGAAACTTGCCGAATACAGGATAAGAACCGAAGATTTTGTCCCAGGCATGGAAACACGTCTGTTACACCTGGATGATGACGTTATCAAAGGAGCCTTTTATTTGTCATGTTTTTGGTTTTGGAAAGGGTCTGACGTGGTTTTGGTTAAACCCCATACACACGATTTCGACGAAGTCCTGGCATTAATCGGCACCAACCCGGAAGACCCGAATGATTTGGGAGGCGAAGTCGAGTTCTGGATGGGTGACGAAAAGCTCATACTCACCAAAAGCTGCCTGGTCTTTGTCCCAAAGGGATTGAAACACTGCCCGTTTATCGTCAGGAGAGTCGATAGACCCATTTTCCATTTCACGTCGGGGCCTACGGCCACATACCGTTAAGAGAAAGATGCAGAGCATATTACCATGAATATCGGTAAAATTACAGGAGGAGACATATATCAGTGAATGGCAAAGCAAAATTCCCGAAGCTACTTGAGCCGTCTCAAATCGGCAGGGTGAAGACAAGGAACCGTATAATAAAGACCGCCAATGGCACGTCCTTTATTGAGCCTACCGGCTACGTTGGTGAACGAGTTAAGGCTTACTATGAGACCATGGCTAAAGGCGGCGTCGGTCTCATTATCGTGGAATCCTGCGGCGTGGAATACCCTCTGGGCGTCCAGCATCCGCCGGTACAGTTTCACCTTGACGATGATAAATATATTCCGAGTTACACTGAACTGACTCAGGTTGTCCACAAACATGGCTGCCCCACATTTTTACAGTTTCAACATTCGGGGCCCTGGAACCCGACCGGGCTGCTGCCGAAACGTGATACGAAATCCTCCTCGGCATTGACCAAAAGCGAGCTGCCCGGTCCCGGCTTTGACGCACCCAGAGCGTTAAGCCTCGCCGAAGTTAAAGAGTACGTGGACATCTGGGCCAAGGCGGCGGAGCGAGCCGCCAAAGCCGGATTTGACGGTGTGGAGGTAAACGGCGCCAGCTGTCACCAGATTAATACCTTCTTCTCACGTGTCTGGAACAAGCGCGATGATGAATACGGCTGCCAAACTCTGGAAAACAGAGCCCGGTTTATGTGTGACATCGTGCGCGAAATTAAAAAGCGCCTCGGACAGGACTTCACGGTCACTTGCCTTATCAATATCGCCGAATACGGCAACGAGAGGGCTACCACTGTTGAGGAAGGTATACAGTTCGCCAGATTCCTGCAGGACGCCGGCGCTGATGGAATTCAGTGCCGGGCCTGGAGCTATGGCCATCGTGACGGACTGCTTCACCCCGACAGGCTCCTTTACCCAGAACCGCCGGAGTACCTGCCCAAGGACCTGGACTGGAGTCGTAAAGGAGCTGGCGCTCTGGTGCCCCTAACCGAAGCAGTCAAGAAGGTGGTCTCCATACCGGTCTTTTGCGCATGCCGGCTAGACCCCGCAATAGGAGAGGAATATCTGCAGCAAGGCAAGCTAGACTTCGTTGGCATGACCCGGCGCCTGCTGGCAGACCCGGAGCTACCCAACAAGGTTGCCGCCGGAAGATTAGAGGATATCAGACCATGCACCGGCTGCCTCCACTGCATAGACATTCGCAATAAAAATAAGCCCCTTCACTGCATGGTAAATGCCAACCTGGGTAAAGAGAGCGAATATGTAATCAAGCCCGCCAGGAAGAAGAAAAAAACGATGGTAGTTGGCGGGGGCGCGGCGGGGATGGAGGCAGCACGGGTAGCCGCGCTGAGAGGGCATGAAGTAATGCTCTTTGAGAAAGGCTCCAAACTGGGAGGATTAATACCTTTATCAACTATAGTGAAGGACATTGAACTTGATGAGCGTCTGGCTCTGATTCGCTACTTCAAAACCCAGATGACCAGAGAAGGCGTAACCGTAAGACTGGGCAAAGAAGTGAATTCCCAAGTAATTGATAAGTTCAAACCAGACGTGCTTATTATGGCTGCCGGCGCGGTACATAGCATTTCCGATATACCTGGAAGCAATCGGCACAATGTGGTCAGCAGTTCGGCACTGCACAAACAGCTGCAGTTTTACCTGAGATTCCTGGGGCCGAAGACGATAGGACGGCTCACCAAATTCTGGATGCCCATCGGGAAAAGAGTGGTGATTGTAGGTGGTGCCATACATGGTTGCCAGCTGGCTGAGTTTCTGACGAAACGCCACCGGAAGGTCACCATCGTGCATACCGATGAAGTGCTGGGAGAAGGGATAACGGTAGAGGACCAGCTTAGATTATTCCCGTGGCTGGATAAAAAAGGCGTAGCCAGGTTCACCGGAGTCAAATACGAGGAGATAAACGATAAAGGACTGGTCATCACTACCAGGGAAGGCAAGAAACAGACCCTTGAAGCGGATACCATAGTGCTTGCCCTGCCATTCCTGCCCAATACCGACATCGCCAAAAGTCTGGAAGGGAAGGTTCCTAAAACCCATGTCATCGGCAGCTGTATGGAGCCCGGTCTGATAGTGGACGCCATAGCTGGTGGGGCACGCATTGGCCATTCCATCTAGGTTGTAATGACCCGCCCCAAATAATTATACCGGTTCCAACCGCTCTTCAAGGGAAGACCGAACGACAATCGAAATACAGGCGGAGGAAAGCCATGATAAATAAACAAATATTTCAATTTCCTACAATCTATACCAGCCAAGTGAATAAGCTTGCCATTGGATGGGGAGTCCACGAGACGGTTGCTGACGAATGCAAGGCAGCCGGCATCAAAAATGCGCTGCTGGTGACTTCTGGTCTGAAGGGAACCGGCATTGTCGACGAAATTAACCAGATTCTAACCACCCAGGGTG
This sequence comes from uncultured Dehalococcoidaceae bacterium, assembly GCA_964456395.1. Classification (GTDB taxonomy): domain Bacteria; phylum Chloroflexota; class Dehalococcoidia; order Dehalococcoidales; family RBG-16-60-22; genus CAYWAU01. The sequence goes on along the minus strand of CAYWAU010000078.1, from coordinate 3,121 downwards.
TGTCGACGGAAATCTATGACAGGGTAACATCCAACCCCAAAGACCGTGAAGTGATGGAAGCTTATAAGGTCTTCAAGGAAGCCGGTTGTGACGGGGTTGTTTCTATCGGCGGCGGCAGTTCACACGATTGCGGCAAAGGAGTCCGTGCTGTATCTGCCAATAATGGGAAATATATTTGTGACATGGCTATGTTTATAGACCCGCCCTGGATGGAAGAGAGTAAAAAGTACCAGCCGATTACCGTACCGCAAATCACCGTTAATACTACCGCCGGCACGGGGGCGGAGGCTACATCCTGTGGCGTTATCACAAATACCAGAGTTCGGGCTAAGCAACTGATTGTTTTGCCGGGGTCTACCCCCGTCGCCGCCCTCATCGACCCCCTGCTGGCCCGCTTAATGCCCGCAAATCTCGCGGCGTGGACGGGATTCGACGCTTTGACACACGCCTTTGAATCATATATATCCAGGATACAGTGTAAACACAGTTCCGCACTATTCTTAGGAACGATGAAACTCGTTTCCGAAAATCTCAGAGAGTTTTCTTATAACCGAATGAACCACAAGGCGTGTGAAAATATGTGCTGGGCAGAGTCAATGGCAGGCGTCGGCATATCGTTTGGCGCCGGCGGAGGCATTGTGCATGGGCTGGCGCACCAGATTTCGGCATTAACTGGCGCTCATCATGGTCTGGCCAACGGTGCTATGTCAATCGCCGGGGAGCGCTATAATGTATCCGCGTGCCCCGAGAAATTTGGCGAAATGGTAAGAGCCATGGGGGTTGATACGACAGGCTTGACGACAACACAGGCCGCCGACAGGTGGTTCGTTGAAATTGAAAGACTGCTGGCTGATTTGGATATCAGGACCGGACACTTGAATGAACAGTTCGGGCTTCAGCGAAAGGATTTTGAACATATTGTAAACATATATTCAAATGACTGGTGCAGCGAAGGCAACCCGAAAGGTTTTAACTTTGAGGAATGCATGGATATACTGGAGGGTGCACTGTAGAAGCTCGAGGCGCGGGTGGGAAGAGATAAGAAACGAGAGGTGGGGTGTGGGGCTAATAAATATCTATTTCTTATACTTGCTCACGAAGCGCTTCATCCGGGACAGGGCTTCCTCTATATCAGCCAGAGAGGTGGCATAACAGCACCGGACATATCCTTCGCCGCACTGCCCGAAGGCGGAGCCGGGCACCACTGCCACCTTTTCCTCAAGGAGAAGCTTCTCCGAGAACTCCTCTGAGGTCATACCGGTGCTGGCTATGGACGGAAAGGCATAGAACGCCCCACGGGGCTCAAAGCAGGTCAGACCGATATCGTTCAATCCCCTGACAATAGCCAGCCGCCGACGGTTGTAGTCCTCAACCATTTCCAGCACACTGGTCTCACCGGACTTTAATGCCTCAATGGCGGCTACCTGAGACATGGTGGGGGCACTCATTATAGTGTACTGGTGAATTCTGGTCATGGCGGCAATAATATCCCTGGGCGCTGCCGCATAGCCAACACGCCAGCCGGTCATGGCATAAGCCTTGGAGAATCCGCCCAGCAGGATGGTATTTTCCTTAACGCCGGGGAGACTGGCAAAGCAGGTATGTTCCACGCCATAAACGAGTCGGGCATAAATCTCGTCAGAAATCACCACTATCTGGTGGCGGCGGGCAATTTCGGCTATCGGCAACAGCTTATCCCGACTCATCACGGCACCGGTAGGATTGGCGGGATAACCAATAAGGATGGCTTTGGTCTTGCCGGTAATACGTGCCTCAATATCGGCAGCACTGACCTCAAAGTTATTCTCCTGGCTGGTCGGTATCATCACCGGTTCGCCCCCGGCGAGGATGACACAGGCGTCATAGGCAACGTAGTGGGGGTCGGGCATGATAACCTCATCTCCGGGATTGATTATCGCCCGCATCGCCAGGTCCAGCGCCTCGCTGACCCCAACGGTAATCAGAATCTCCCCGAAGGGTTCATACTCCACACCGCAGGTTTCCTTGAGGTAGCGTGACGTTTCCTGACGCAGTTCCGGTATCCCCGAATTTGAGGTGTACATGGTGTAGCCCTTCTCCAGCGACTGGACAGCCGCCTCGCTGATATGCCACGGGGTAGCGTAGTCAGGTTCACCTACCCCCAGCGAGATTACTTCCTCCATAGAAGCCAGCAGGTCAAAGAACTTCCTTATCCCGGAAGGTGATAGCCGGCTCACCTGCTTGGAGATGAGCTTCCGTTTTTTGGAACTCTGCTTAACTTGCCTTACCGACATGACGTCTCCTGAGTTTCTGGTCTGTCTATAATACTACCGGCTGCCGCTTAACCCCCTCCCCTCCCTCAAGAACTTCACCGTCTTCCTTATAGCGCTTCAGCACAAAATGGGTAACCGTCCCCTGCACGCCCTCAATGTGCGCCAGGTTCTGCGAGACGAAGTCAGCCACCGCATGCTCCGATTTATCAACAACTATTAGAAGCAGGTCATAGGTCCCGGAAGCCAGGTAAACGGAACGGACCTGATGGAACTGGGAGATGCGCTCGGCTATGGAGTCAAAGCCCGCCTCCGGCTCCGGGGTAACCTTGACCTCTATTAGCGCCCAGACCTGCTCGTCCTCCACCCTGTCCCAGTTAATGACCGTCTTGTATTTCAGGATAATCCGGTCTTTCTCCGCCTGCTTGATAAGTTTGCTGACTTCAGCCGTGGGTGCCCCGGTCATGGTGGCTATCTGTTTGGTGGTGGTTCGGGCATCATTTTCCAGTACCTTTAGAACGTCTTTCAGCATCTCCTTACCTCCTCACCCAATTAGCGACCACCGTTCTTCTGCTTCATTATAGCAGAGTTGGAACAATTTGTTATCCTTCGTCTTTACCAGAAAGAGCCTCTCTCCCGGTTCCTGCCAGGCTCTTTCTATCTCTTCAACCTCGTAGTCCACCCCCTCCCACTGAAAAGAGCGCGGCTCTTCGGCATATATATGACCAGAGTAGCACTTTACGATAAGGTTATTCAAGCCCCCACCCCCTAAATTACCTTCCCCTCCTTCTCGGCTTTTTTATCCAGGTACATGCCGATGGCTACACCGATGGCGATTCCCACGGCGGTGCCGATACCGGGACTACCCACCC
>CAYWAU010000077.1:0-8894 GCA_964456395.1 uncultured Dehalococcoidaceae bacterium | reverse complement strand
ACCTGAGGCGTCTAAGAGGGGCGAAGCCCCTCTTTCTATTTCTTCCCCCTCTCCTGTGAAACCTCGTTAGGAGAGGGGGACACAGGGGGTGAGGTAGAACTGGATTCCCGCTTCTGCGGGAATGACGGGAAATCGGGATTGCTTCGCCTCCGGCTCGCAATGACAGGGTGAGAGAATGAGCAGGATTTACTAAAGCAAAATCCCCCTTAATCCCCCTTTGCGAAAGGGGGAGACTTGAGAGGAGGAGTGGACAAGAAAGTGGTTCATAGGGTTATAATTACAGAAGTATGAAAATCCTCCATTTTGCCGACCTGCATCTCGGGGTTGAGAACTACGGGCGCATTGACCCGGCTACCGGGCTGTCCTCGCGCCTGAACGACTTCCTGTCCGCCCTTGACCAGGTGATAGACCACGCCATGGAAAATAAAGTAGACCTCGTCCTGTTCTGCGGTGATGCCTACAAGACCCGCGAGCCTACCCAGACCCAGCAGAGGGAATTCGCCAGGCGCATCAACCGCCTTTCCACCGCCGATATTCCCATATTCCTCCTCGTCGGCAATCACGACCTGCCCAACGCCATCGGCCGCGCCACCACCACCGAGATTTTTGACACCCTGGCGGTAAAGAACGTCTATGTCTCCAACCGCCCTGATATTTACCACATCCCCACCGCCAGCGGCACCATCCAAATTGTCTCTCTGCCGTGGCTGAGACGCAGCGCCCTGCTCAGCAAGGAGGATGCCAAGAACCTGGACTTTGAGCAGATTAAGCAGAGACTGGAACAGGCGCTGACCCAGGCTATCGCCGACAAAGCCGCCAGGCTTGACCCCGCCCTGCCCGCCATACTCGCCGCCCACGTCTGGGTAGCCGGCTCTCAGGTCGGGTCGGAAAGCCTGATGTCAATAGGACAGGAGCACGTCCTTTTGCTGAGCAATGTCGCCCTGCCGGTTTTTGATTATATTGCCCTGGGTCATATTCACAAGCACCAGGTCCTGTCCGAAAGTCCCCCGGTGGTCTATGCCGGCAGTCTGGAGCGCGTTGACTTCGGCGAGGAGAACGATGAAAAAGGTTTCTACGTCATTGAGATTGAGTCCGACCCAGCCACCGGCAATAGACAGGTCTCCTTTGAATTCCACACGGTAAACGCCCGCCGCTTCCTCACCATCAATGTCGCCCTGGAACCACAGGACATTGACCCCACCGGCACCGTGCTCAAATGTATCGCCGGGCAGGAAGCAAAGGTCAGGGATGCCGTCGTGCGCTTGAATATAAATCTGCCCGCCCAGATGGAGGGACAGCTCCGGGACAACGACCTAGGTGATGCCCTGAAAGAAGCCCACTACTATACCATTGCCCGGGATGTACAGCGAGAAACACGCCTTAGGATGGGAAGCTGGACAGCCGAAGAAATAACGCCCCTTAACGTCCTGAAAACCTACCTGGAATCAAAGCAGGTATCCCCGGAACGAATGAAAATCATGCTTGAGTACGGGGAGAAGCTTATTGGGGGGCGGGGAACCGGTTAGAGAAATCTAGTCCCGACTGCCCCACAGGAACACCGAGCACACCAGCGTCACGGCTACCAGAGTAATACTGGCAACGGTAAAACCGGTGTGGAAACCAAAGTTATCAATGAGGTAGCCCAGTGCCGGGGCAAACACGGCACCAGCCTCCTGCATACCGAAGTAGTATATGCCGTATATGGTCGAACGATAACGTACCGGCGTTTGACCCATAATATAAACCTCAGATACCGGCATGCGGATAAAGTTATTGGCACCGAAAACAAGCAGCAGGGCACCGATACCCAGTCCATTGATGAAAAACAGGTTACCAATACCCCATCCATAAGGGACCAAGTTCAACAGGTAGATAAGAGTACCAACAATAAGGCTGGATACCAGTATTATCGGCACCCTCCCGATACGGTCGGCAAGGTAGCCACCCAGAGGACCAGCCCATAGTCCGGCCGAGTAAATTACGGAAAGGAAAGAGGCTGCTGTCTGCTTACTAACACCGAAGTGGTCAACAAGATACAACGGTATAAATCCCGTTACGGAAAAAGCCGTTCCTCCAGTGACTACAACCAGAATCAGAAACACCACCAGACGGCGTATGCTGCCGGGTGCCGGCGGTGCCTCATCAAGTTGCTGGGTTGCTGTCCGCTGGATACGGCTGGCACCCGTCCACCGAGTCAGCAGTATAAAAAAAATGATACCAAATATAGCGGTGGGGACAGCCAGCCCGATGAATGAGCCACGCCATCCCCAGGTGCTGGCAATAGCCGCGGCGACAATCGGCGCCACGAAAAAGCTACCGGCGCCGCCAATTATATGAAACCCCAGCGCCCGGCCCCGCTTAGCGGGCTCAACCGACGCTGAAATCAGTGGTGTCGCCGAAGGATGATAGCCGCCTCCCAATAACCCCATCAGCGCCAGAAGAACAATCAACATGATATATGTCTGTGAAAGTCCGACCAGGATTCCAGCCAGTGCTACACCGCAGATGCCTATCGTAATCAGCACACGCGTGCCGATGCGGTCCGCCAGCCATCCTGCCGGCAGCTGGCCGATGCCATAGGATAAAGAGAAAGCCGACACTACCAGTGCCGTTTGAGTGTAATTCAGCTTGAAGTCACTGCGGATAAACGGCAAAAGCGGTACCGGCAATGCTGTCAGGAGATGATGAATAAAGTGTGCCAGCACAAAAAGCGGCAGCAATGTTGTAAAAAACGAGCGTTTCCCGGGTTCTTTAATAAAAATATCCTTTCCAGGTCGTTTTACCAACTTCAATACGGGTTCCAAGGTATTATACTAGATGTAGTGTCCGCAGAACCCTTGGTATGCTGTCTTCTGAAGCTGAACAATGGCAGGCTGGAGATAATTATAAGTGCTTTTTATTTAAATTACAAATAGATGCCAGCATCACTGCTGGTTATGCCACGCTCCGGCATGCCAGTGCCTAGCATTTAAGCAGGTTCATGCTCAGATACCGCTCGCCCCGGTCGGGCAAAACCGTAACCACTTTATCGTAATTGTATTTCTCTCCCACTTCCAGTGCCACCAGCATGTTGGCACCGGCACTTATACCGACCAGCAGCCCGTACTCTTTGAAAAGCCTTCGGCACATATTGATGGCATCTTCACTGTGAGCAGTATAAACATCATCAACCCTGTCCATATCAATTATATGGGGAATGAAACCGTCGCCAATCCCCTGAATCTTATGCTCCGTAATCCTGACATCGCTGCCCCCGAACATGACCGCCGCCTCCTCCGGTTCTACCGCAATCACTTTCAGCCGGGGATTGACCTTTCTCATCACGTTGGAAATACCCATCAGGGTGCCGCCGGTACCAACACCGGCCACAATCGCATCTGCCGCACCGATTTCCCTCAGTATTTCTTTACCGGTCTTTTCCTGCGCCTTCACGTTGGCGGGATTGCTGAACTGCCTGGCGACAAATATGTCGGGGTTCTTACCAATCTCCTCCGCCTTCTCTATAGCTTCTTTAAGGCTACCGCTCTTAGAAGTCAGTACCAATTCGGCTCCGAATGCCTTCGTCATCTGCACGCGCTCTTCACTCATGTTCTCCGGCATAACCACAACCATCCGGTAGCCTTTGATGGCGGCAATCATAGCCAGGGATATCCCGGTATTACCACTGCTGGCTTCAACTATCGTTCCGCCCTTTTTTAACTTCCCCTCTCTCTCGGCGGTCTCCACTATTTCCAAGGCGACCCTATCTTTGATGCTACCACTTGGATTAACGCTTTCCAACTTGGCATAAACGTTCCCTATCCTGATAAGAGGGGTATTGCCAATAGCGGCCGATACACTATATCTATTGTCTCCCATGTCATATCCAACCTGAAGATTTAATTTAGAGTATGGAGCTATACGCCAGAGGGGACCTGGCGATACTACATTCTCCGTATAGATTCTAAGCTACACAGCTAACTTTGTCAAAAATCCCAGGCTGTATGAGAGTAAGTCTGACCGTCTTGTCCCTTCCCCTTTGCCCAAGCCTGTGCATATGCTATACTTGTGCCAGATAATCTGGCGCCGCTTGGAAAGTCCCCGGCGACAAGGGAGGTGGGCAAATGGCACCACGAAAATCACCCAAGACAGAGCCACAAATCCTGGAAATGCCAGCCCAGAAAATGGCGGCTGTTTACGCCAGGGGTACGCCCGACCGGGTTTTCCCGCAAGTCCTGCCTACGCTCTACGGCTCTGTTTACACCTTGAAGTTTGACCTCCAGAAGAAAGGTCTGTCTACTTTCAAAGTCAGCGGACTTCGCGCCCGCTACCCCGATGCCCATCTCGTCCCCATGGACGAATGGACACATGTTATCGGTTTGCCCGTCCCTGAGGATACCACCTCCCTCCCACAGAAAGTGGGCGGCGGTGAAGTAAAGACTGAGACCTGGGAATACGGCACCGTAGCCCAGATTCTCCACCTCGGACCCTATAACAAAGAAGATACCTCTGTTGAGCGCCTGCACCGATTTATTGATGATAGCGGCTATGAGATAATCGGCGTACATGAAGAAGAATATCTCACCCGTCCCGATGCCAAAATCCCCAAGACCATCATCAGATACAGAGTAAAGAGAAAATAGACAGTCGGGCGGCATGCCAGCCCTCAGTCAGCGCCGAATCAAAGGTGCGCAATAACATCTTCCGTACTGGTGACCAAGGCTATATTGGGAGCCATAATATCCAGGACTACCTGCTGCGCTTTTGCCTGTTCCTGCGGTGAAGCACAGGCATCACGGGCGACAATCACCGAGTATAACCGGTCCACTGCCTGCAGAGCCGCCGTGTATACCGCTATCTGGGTGACACACCCCACCAGAACCAGAGTCTCGGCACCACATGCCGTCAGCACCTGGTCCAGGCCGGAATTGGTAAAGGCACCGATTATCCAGTTACACAATACCGGTTCACCCGGATGAGGTGCCAGTTCCGGAATAATCTCCAAATTATCGGGAGTTTGCGGCGCCATCTCAATCAACCGGAAAAGATTGCCGTAGGCCGGCAACACTCCAGCCGGATTTTGCTGGTTATTTACATGCAGAGCGGTTACGTATATTACCGGTAGCTTTCTATCGCGAAAAGCTTTGAGCAATGACTGCTGACGGGGAATGATACCCGACCCTTTTACCTCTTCATTCAAACCGGGAATATTGCCCCTTTCACCGACAATACCCTGCTGCATGTGCAGGATAACCAGTGCCGGTTTGCCTTTCATTTTCCAGTCACTCATTCTCCATCGCCTCCGTTTTAATCTGAAAACTACATTCCGTATGGCATCATAACATCAATCATTACTTTTTATCCAGCTACTTATTCCAGGGTTACAAAACAGAACCATCCCGAGTTTGAAGGTGTGTCCATCGTTTAATTTCCACGAGTGGTGGCTACATGCTATACTGGAATAGATATGCCCGACTACATTATCCGAGTAGAAAATCTTGTCAAAAAGTTCGGTGAGCTGGCGGCGGTGGATGATATCAGCTTTGACGTTGCCCCGGGCGAAATCTTCGGCTTTTTGGGTCCCAACGGGGCCGGTAAGACCACTACCATCAACATTCTTTGTACTCTTTCCAAACCGACTTCGGGGCGAGCCGTTCTTAACGGCTTTGACGTACTGCGCCAGCAGAGCCAGGTACGCCAGTCAATTGGCCTGGTTTTCCAGGACCCCAGCCTGGATGAGCGACTCAGCGGGATACAGAATCTGCGTTTTCACGCCATGGTATATAACGTGCCTGCCTCGGTTCGTGACCAGCGTATTGAACAGACGCTCAGAATGGTGGAACTCTGGGATAAACGCAACAGTGTTGTACAAACGTACTCCGGGGGCATGAAACGCCGCCTGGAGCTGGCCAGAGGCTTATTACACCACCCCAAGGTCTTATTCCTTGATGAACCCACACTGGGTCTGGACCCACAGACACGTAACCATATCTGGGAATATGTGCTGGCGCTGCGACAGCACGAGGGAACCACCATCTTTTTAACCACCCACTATATGGATGAAGCCGAAAAGGCAGACCGTATTGCTATCATTGACCACGGCAAGCTGGTGGCTATGGACACCCCGGAGAAACTAAAACGCAAGGTAGGCAAAGACATCATCTCCGTCAAAACCGATGATAATGATAAAGCCGCTGAAGAAATCAGGTCTCGCTACCAGACCGAGGCCAGACAGGACGGCGGCGAACTCACCTTTGAAGTATCCAACGGCGAAGAGTTCCTGCCAACTTTCATCAGGGAATTTGGAACCAGGATAATCAGCGTCAGTCTGCGCCGACCGACCCTGGAAGACGTTTTCCTCAAGCTCACGGGAAGGGAAATGCGGGAGGAGGAAGTCAGCGACGTGTTCAAGGCAATGACGCGCCAGCATGGCCGCCGCATGCGGCACTAGATAAGAATGATGAATAACCTGCGCGGTATCTACACCATCTGGTACAGAGATATACTTCGCTTCTGGCATGACAAGATGCGTATGTTCAGCTCGCTGGCTTTCCCCATACTATTTCTTTTTGTCTTTGGCAGCGGTTTGAGCACCAGGATGGGATTTCTCGGCGACGGTGTTAATTTTACCCAGTTTATCTATCCCGGCATTATCGGCATGTCGGTGTTTATGAGCTCGTTCATGTCCGGAGTATCCATAGTCTGGGACCGTGAGTTCGGCTTCTTGAAGGAGGTGCTGGTAGCACCCATCAGCCGTGTCTCAGTAGCGCTGGGCAAGACACTGGGTTCAGCCACGGTCGCCATTATCCAGGGGATAATTATCATGATATTCGCCCCCGCGGTTGGTATATCCCTTTCGGTCTGGACAATTCTATCACTCCTGCCACTGATGTTCCTGCTGGCAGCTTCCATGGGCTCTCTAGGCATCCTGCTGGCGTCACGCATCAAGTCTATGGAGGCATTCCAGGCAGTCATGCAGATGTTGATGTTCCCCATGATATTTCTGTCCGGGGTCTTCTTTCCCATGCAAGGTTTGCCAGCCTGGATGAGCGTCCTGGTGAAAATAAATCCGGCTACCTACGGCATCGCTCCCATCCGCCAGGTAGTACTGGGGACCTCAGTGGATTCACCTTTTAGCATCAATCTGTTCGGACACATTATGTCAATTTGGGACAACATTGCCGTGATGGCGGCATTCGGGGTAATTATGATTATCCTGGCTATGTGGTCTTTCGGCAGTCAGGAATGAGCTTCTATTTCCCCAATGTATTCAAAGATTTTCACTTCCGGTATCATAAACGTAACTACTTCCAATTCCGGTACCAAAGCCAAGTCCGTGTGCCTTATCAAATACTCTGAGCTATTAACCAGCCGGTAGTTATCCAACATTTCTAGGGGTATCGGGCTGGTGAATGGGTTAACACCAACAATCTTGTGATTAGCTAACCCCTTGCTTTCAACATAGTCAAGCGCCTCTTGATAGCTGTGAAATTCCTTTTTATCAGTTACTAACTTGAAGTGTCGACCTTCGTCGTCAACTATATCGTTATATGTGATTACCAACGGACTCTCGTCAGTTACAGCTTTGCCATCAAAATTGTATAGTCTGACAAGCATGGAGCGATAGTATTCCGGATAGTAAAGTTGTTTCCCTATTACCCGGTCTTGATACTGCATGTAGTAGATATCGGAAAAATCAGTCTGTTCTCGCTCTGCCCAGGTGATTACCGCCCAGAACTTCCTGGTAACCGTTGCATAGTCGGCTATCAAATAAGATGATTCCAGCTCTCCCCTTATCGCCTTAGCCTGGGATTCCTCCTGGGATAAGAAGAGTTCAGCAACCTTAGTTATTGGCTCTGGGGCTTGAGACGGATTGGCACTGGGTATGCGGTGAGCAATGCGTGAAACCCAGTAGCCATAGTCCCACCATGATGTTACACCGTAGGCTGAATCAGGGTACTCATAGTTTCTATCGTGGAGCTTATAATAGTCATCGGGCTCGCCGAGGGGGTCCGGAGTATTATCCTTCATCCATAAAAGGGAAGCTTGCCAGGCATCTGAGGGAGCAAAACGTGCCTGCGAAGCCACATTTTTCGCCTGGGGAATATTAGGAAAGATAACGAAGAAGAAGACCACAATTATGGCTAAAGGTACATTTATGTGGTTCATAGTGATGCCCCGGCTCTCCCGGTACCTGTCACTCTTTTGTACCTTGGTTTTGGCACTTCCCTCGTGTACAACTTCGGCTGCTGGCACGGGCCTGGCTGCCAGTTTACGAAGACCGGCATACCATATGGCTAGCCATGAGAGATAGGCGGAGAGGATGGCGAAATTGACAACGAGGTAATAGGCAAAACGGCGCTGTATCATTGTCGCCATCAGTATTACCAGGGACCAGACGAGAAAGAGCAGCCAGTGTTTCTCATCACTGTGTTGCTTGATGAAAAGCACGATTAATATGACGAACGATATGAGAGCAAAGCCTGGAGGGAACCACAAATTATCAGGCCCCCAATCTGGCGGAAAGAGGAAAAAGCTGGTGGTGAAGTTGCCCCAGGCAACGGCAGTAGTGAAATCGCCCTGCGGCCAGAGGAAGCGCTGCATTTCCATGGTGGTGGTAGCAGTAGCCCCTGTCGGGAAAAAGACTGTCTGGAACTTAGCCAGCAGCACGCTAAGAGTACCAGAGTCAATGATACGCAGGAAGGCAACTAATATTATCCCTATTCCAATCAAGGCCAGAGGGTAATAAATGGGCTTTAGCTGCCGACCTGACATCAGCCACGAAATGCCGGCGAGGACCACCGGTATCAATAAAGCAACGACCAGGGCAAAAGAGAGGTCACCGGCCGGTGAAACTGGTAAAAAGATTATAGAGGCAATCAAGAAAAAGATGAAACCGACAATACCCAGATAGT
>CAYWAU010000076.1:0-9012 GCA_964456395.1 uncultured Dehalococcoidaceae bacterium | reverse complement strand
TGAGGAGCTTCAGCTGCCTCGTTTGTCCTGTAAGTCGCTGTCTCCCTAGCCTTAATGATTTACAGAAGGTTGACTTTCTCTCATGCATTGAGCATCCAGATTTCGCACTTTTTCAAGAGTGCGTGTCTAAATTCGTCCTTGACGGTTTCAACCACGAAAGTTGTATTAAGGATAACCCTAAAATAACGGCCAGCAAGTCAATATATTTTACCCTAGCAGTCGCGGTGGGTAGCGCCATTGAGTATGAGAATTCATCATTTGATCAACTAGATAACAAATTACTAGGTGACAATTATCGTGTAATGCAGGTGCGTCGGGATGATATCACGAGCACAAAAGACCGAGATAGAGACACAGCTTAAGGCCAGTCAGGACGCTGTTATCAACGTGCCGAACCTTGAACGCTTTATTGCGGATATGCAGAAGCGATTGCCGGAGATGGACTTTGAAGGCAAACGCCTTGCCTTAGATATGCTCGGTATCACGATATACCTTGACGGTGAGAGCGTGGAAGTAACCGGCACTATTGACCTTGGTATTGTGCTCACGCCCCTCTTAATGCATGAGCACAATACACCTATACCTTTTAGCCTAAAAATTAGTACAGGTGTGGTGAAATAATGGCTAGGAATAGAAACTTCACCACCGGAATAGTGTCGACACTGGCGGACGGGGAGACGGGGGAGAGTCGAACTCCACCTGAAACAACGATGGAGTGGCTAAACAGAGTCTCTGCCTCACGCAGCTTGTTCAAGACTTGGTAGATTGTGTGATGGAGCTCTCCAAATAATTCACTCGATTCTTCATACCCGTGAGCTAGTTCTTCATAGCCCAGCTTGTCAAAAGGTGAGTTTTTGGTCGCGTTTAAAAGTCGCTTATCTTTTTCTTTGCTCATATAGAGCATTGAAGAGAGCTCAAAAGAACATTGACATATACACGAAATGAGTGTACACTTTGTGCTAGCCACACACCATGGGTATATTTTTATCAAAAGTTGGTGCACCTAGCCTGCTGTAAATTTTACAAGCTTGCTCGAGTTTAGCAGCGGAAGGAGGTGAAGGGGGTGATTGAGATGTTTACCTAATGAAAGAAAGCGTGTTATCAAAATTCGGGAAAGGAGAGAATATGAAAAGCAAAGGAATTTGGATTCTGGCAATTGTAGTGGTAGTCTCGTTACTTTTTGGTGTCTTCGGCTGCGCTGAACCAGCCCCGGCCCCAGCTCCAGCCCCGGCACCAGCACCTACACCCGCACCCGCACCTGCGCCCGCACCTGCACCGACGCCCGCACCCGCACCGAAGCCTGCCCCCGCACCGGCACCAGCTACGCCTGAGAAGACCTGGAAACTCAAGTTTAGCTTCGAGCAGTCCGAAACCCAGCTTCTAACTACAGAGGGTCACGATATTTGGGCAGCGGATGTGGAGCGTGTCACCGACGGTCGGGTAAAAATACAAATGTTCCCGAACCAGACCCTTATGAAAACAACCGAAGCTATACAGGGAGTCAAGGGTGGAGTTTCTGATGTGGCCCTGACATACTCCTGGCTGTTCCCTGGTGTTTATGATTATCTGGACTGCATAATGCTGCCGTTTGCCGCACCCAATGCAGAGATTAGTAGCAAGGTGGCCTGGGATTTGTTTGAAAAGTTCCCCGAAGCTCAGGCGCAATATAAAGATCTTAAGGCTCTGAGCACTTACACAGTAGGCAATAATTACCCCCTTACTGTCGACAAGCAAATCAAGACTCTGGAAGACTTCAAGGATTTGAAATTAAGAACCTCATCCAAGACAATAGTAGAGTCGCTTAAATTGCTTGGGGCAACACCTGTTACCATGCCAACCACAGAGGTTTACATGGCTCTTCAGAAAGGTACGGTAGATGGTGCAACCTACGTACCAGAGGCCATTTCGGGTTTCAGGTTATATGAAGTTACAAATTATATTGCTTTAATTCCATTCGGGACGGTTACCCAGACATACCTGATGAATAAAGAAGTCTGGGAAGAGTTCCCACCAGATATTCAGGAAGCGATTATGAGTGTAAGCGGTGGGTACCTCGCTGCAAGGATGGGCAGAGACGTATTTGACAAAGCCGAAGAGGTTCTACCTGGTATTATCAAGGATGCCGGGTATGATTTAGTCTTTTACACACCTCCCCAAGCTGAAATCGACAGGATTTTTGATGTTGCCGGGGACCCATTATGGGATGCTTGGGTTAGTGACATGGAGGCAAAAGGACGCACATCAGCTCCGCAAGTTATTGCGGAAATGGAGCGACTGGTAGCGCAATACACTAAATAAATAATAACCGGGAAAAACTTATTACTCAAAAAGAGTGAGGTGGTGTGGAGCGGTTGTCTGAGGGTGGTATTGAGAAAAAGTTATAGCTTGTTATAATATGAGGTCTATCTCTGGCAAGCGGGTTGGTTTATGGTATCACCTGCTTGCTGGAGATAGGCGAAGTCCGGGAGAGATAAGAGCGTGCTTTCAGGGTTGCTTGATGCTGGCAGGGATGCCAGTTAAATAGCAGAGATATAGAGGTGTTTGTTGCAGCCGCACCTTCTAAGAGTTATCCAGGAGACCGCTTGCCTGTGTGCAGTGTATGATTATATGTATTGATTACAGGCGGAGTAGAACTGTCGGTTAGCTTCAGGTAGCTGGCTTTATGGCTGGCTTTATGTATTAAATATTGAGGAAATAACCAATACAGGATTACGTATAGAATATAACGGTAAGTAATGAAGAGATACCGAGATATAATCACTGAATCCCTCTCCAGAGTAGCAGGAGGCTTAGCGGGTGCCATTCTCACTGTCATGATGTTCCTAACGGCTTTAGATGTTTTTCTACGTTACATTGATAAGGCTATAATTGGTACTCTGGAGATTATTCAATTCATGCTGGTTGTTGTGGCTTCATTTGGTTTCGCCTACTGTGCCTTTGTAAAGGGGCATGTCAATATAGAATTGATAATCTCCAGATTCCCCCGGCGTGTTCAGGCGGTCTTCAATGCAATTGCTCGTGCTGCCTTTTTGTTTCTCGCTGTATTGATAGTTTGGAAAATTTCGGTACGCGCAGTTTACGAGCATGAGGTTATGTCGTCATCAACCATTTTGAATATTCCACTGTTCCCCTTCATGATACTGGAAGCAATTGGTTTCGCCGCTCTCGGTGTAATTCTAATTAATCAGTTGTTCGATTATTTGTGCGAAGCAGTAAAGAAATGAGTGAATTAACTGTAGGATATATAGGTCTGGCACTTCTTATAGTATTTCTGTTTTCTGGTATACCTATCGGCGTCATCATGGCGCTGGTAGGTTTTTTCGGTATGACTTACCTGAGCGGCTGGGGTGCCGGATTGGCTCTCACAGAGGCGGTACCCTTTACCACCTTTTACAGTTATAGTATAAGCGTATTACCGCTTTTTATACTTATGGGCACATTCTGTCACAGAGCGGGTATTAGCGAAGACCTTTATAGCGCTTTACACGTCTGGCTGGGTCAGCTACGCGGCGGTCTGAGTATGGCTACTGTTTCTGCCTGTGCAGGTTTTGCCGCAGTAAGTGGCTCCAGCCTGGCGACTGCTGCCACAATGGGTATGGTAGCATTGCCCGAGATGAAAAGATTCAACTATGATGAGGGGCTGGCTACAGGTGCGATTGCTGCCGGCGGTACCATTGGTATTCTGATTCCGCCAAGTATAATGATGGTTATTTATTGCATCTTAACTCAACAATCGATTGGAAAGCTTTTTCTGGCAGGTTTCATACCCGGTATACTTCAGGCAGTCTTCTATATGACCACCATCTATATTGTTTGCAGAATTCACCCCTTGTGGGGTCCATCGGGGCCTAAATCAAGTATGAGAAGCAAGATTATGGCCTTGGGTAAAATCTGGCCGATGCTTCTCTTATTTTTACTAGTTATTGGTGGCATTTACACCGGGATTTTCAGTCCATTGGAGGCAGCCGGAGTCGGAGCTTTCGGAGCCTTCATTATTGCTCTTGCCAGGAGACGACTTAACTGGGAGAAATTTAAGTCTGCCATACTTGATACAATTTCGAGTACAGCCATGTTATTCCTTATTCTTATGGGTGCCATGATGCTCACCTATTTTTTATCCGTAACCAGGCTCCCCTTTGAGCTGGCAAATACCATCAGTGCCATGACCATGGGCCCCTATGCCGTTTTAGCTTTGATTCTGATTTTATACCTTATTTTAGGTTGTGTTATGGATTCTATGGCTATGGTACTACTCACCGTGCCTGTCTTATATCCGCTGGTGTTATCAATGGGATTTGATCCAATATGGTTTGGGATAATTATGGTAAGGGTTGTTGAAATAGGGCTGATTACACCGCCGGTTGGCCTGAATGTTTATGTACTTAAAGGTATAGCCAAGGATGTCCCCATGCAGAAAATATTTCGCGGTCTCATTCCATTCATCATAGCTGATGTTTGTCATGTGATTCTTCTCGTTGTTTTCCCTGAGATTTCTCTGTTCCTGCCGAGTTTTATGAAGTAATGACATTGTACATGGTCAGTGGGGACTGTTGCCGAACTCAACCATATCAATGACGCCTCTCTCCATGACGGTATAGAGTTCACCGCCAGGCAGCACCACCGTTTCCAAGCCCAGTTCCTCGTAGATCATAGCCCCTACGCCGGAAGCCCTCAGGATTTTACCCTTCATCTTCTCCAGGGAATCGATTGGCTCGCTCCATTGTCCGCTGATTTGAGCGCCCATGGATGACAACATGAAGACTTGGCTACCCCACTTGTTATAAACATGGATAAATAGGTCTTAGCTTTAGCATCAGGTCATCTTGTCACATTTCTGTCAAGAGAGCAATTTACTTCCAATACATAATCTGGTATAAATTGAAAAGGGTGATGTAGTGAAGGACCAGTTAGTTACGATGAAGTGATAAATCTACTTGAATATGTTATTTAATATTGATTTAAAGGTGGGTATATGGAAGCATTAGACAATTTTTTAGCTCACGCAAGGGAGAGACCTGCAGAAATAATGAAGGCAAAACAACAAGGGGTAAAAATTGTGGGCTATACGCCTGGAGGTTATTTCACTGAAGAGTTAGCCTATGCCTGTGGAGTGATACCAGTAGCCCTCCTCCGGGGTGGAGACCATGAAGCTGTGATAGCATCCGGGCCATATCTGGCACGCTTCCTTGATACTTTTTGTCGGGCGCAGATTGGTTACCGGATACTGGGAGAAGAGCCACTGTATCAGATAGTTGATTTAGTCGTGGCTATGATTGGGGATAATCACGTACGCGCTATCGCTGAATCATGGGAATTCTGGACGGACGTAGAAGTTTTTAAACTAGCTGTTCCTGCCAATAAAACTAAGCACGGGTTTGAATATTATTTGGATGCAATATACCGGCTCAAAGATAAACTAGAGGTACTGACCAATACCAAAATGAGTGAGCCGAGGTTGAAAGAAGAGATTAATCTATCCAATAGAATGAGAGAGCTTCTCAGCCAGATAAGCCTGCTGCGAAAAAACGAGCGTCCTCAAATAAGCGGCAGAGACTTCATCCTGTTGAACCATGCTTCCTACTTTGTTGATAGAAACACCATGGTGGAGGCTCTGGAATCTTTCTTACCGGAGCTAAGAAGCAAGGAGGCGGCGCCACCCAGGGGACCACGGGTAATGTTGATAGGTTCAACTCTGGCCCTCGGCGACTTCAAAATAGTTGACCTGTTAGAAGAGGCCGGGGCAGCGATAGTCTTCGAGGATTTCACCGAGGGGATGCGGCACTACTCAGAGAAGGTGGATATTAACGGCGACCTGATGCGAGCGCTTGCCCAGAGGTACTTCATGAAAAGGCTTCCTTCAGCATATGCCAAGCCAGCGACCTCAGAGAGGTTTGACTACTTTTTGAACAAAGCCAGGGAGTTTAATGTTGATGGCATCGTCTGGTATTCACTTATGTACCGCGATATCTATGACATGGAAGGCTTCCTTTTCGAGAAGATAGGCAGGGAGAACGGTTTCCCGGTGCTTAAAATCACCTCGGACTATGACTACGGTGAAAAAGAGCCTCTGCGCACTCGCCTTGAGACATTTATTGAAATGATAAAAGGGGGGGCTAGATAAAAATGTACTCAGAACTATTAAAGCTCTGCGGGTATGAGCCAGAGGAAATAGAGAAAGAAAGACCCAGAATAAACCGGGCTTTCCAGATAATGGAGATAGGACCTGAAGATATAAAGAAGGCTGAAGAGAGAATAAACAAATATATCTGGGTGGATTCACTGGGGATGCGGAAAATCCTGGGAATATATATGAAGGATATGATTGACCTGGTCCTGGCTGAGGATGAGGGTAGAAAAACTGTCTATACTTCTTATCCCCCTGTGCGCGAGATATCGGCTCTTACCGCCCTGTCCTCGGACAAAGTCGTGGGTGCATGTCCGGAGGTTTTAATAATTACGGTCATGGGGTTTATTTTCGATAAGCTCATTCCGTATTTAGAAATGGCTGAAAGCCTTATCCTGAAGCGCGGCTCGGCTTTTTGCTCGCTGCTGCAGGCTCGAATGGGGGCAATCGCCAAGGGGTTGATACCGAAGCCTTCGTTGCTCATTCCCAGCGGCACCCATTGTGACCAGTCACCGAAGACCGACGAAATGATACATGAAATGTTCGGGGCACCCGTCGCCTATACCGACTGTCCCTGGGATGAAAGCAAAGACGAGTACCCCGTGGTTAGTCCAAGGAGGGTAGAGTATTTCGCCAAAGAAATGGAGGCCGCTGCCGGTAAATTTGCCGAGATGGCAGGCATCAAATTAACTCAGGAGATAGTTGAGGGGGTTATCGCGCGACAAGTCGAACTGAATACCGCCTGGGAGGAGCTTCTCTGGACAACCCTTATTGACCCGATGCCGCTGGACAGATATAATCGTGATCTGGCTTTTAACGTGGTGGGCATGTCTTGCCGACACTGTGTAAATGAGGGTGTGGAAGCAATGCACATCCTGCGAGACGAAGTTCAGAAAAGGATTGATGAGGGGTTTGGGGTAAATCCTAAAGGTTCCCCCAGGGTGTGGCTGTTAGTCGCGAACATGTCTGACCCAAGAATCACCGGTATGATGGAGGGTTTGGGTATGCAGCTGCCTCTGGGGCTAGATATACTGCCGGATGAGCTACGCTATGTCTCCAATTACGATAATTTCTGGGAGCGGAGGGCTGATATCAACTTAAGGATAGGCAGCCGGCGTTCCGCCACAGCATATTGCAAGCAAATCATAAGTGTTTGCCGTGAGTTTCAGATGGATGGACTAATTATGCAATACCATGTCCCCTGTCGCATGTATGATATATTCCCTCCGATGCTCAGGGAAATGGCCCGGAAGGAGATGGGAATCCCCGTATTGCTGATGGAGGGCAATTGGTTTGAAACCCGGGATTACAACGCCGAAGGCTACAGAACTAAGCTGGAATCCTTTGCCGAAATAGTCAAGGTATACGCTGATAAGATGAGGCCGACAAGGAAACCGATGAGGAAAGCAACGGCCAAAGACTTTAAATGGTTTAGCTCGAAATGACAGTCGCTGGTATTGATATCGGAGCAGGAACTACCAAAGCTGTAATCTTGGACAATTGCCGATTGCTGGCCTCTGAGGTTATACTAACAAGCCATGATATTGAAAAAGCAGCTGACGAGGTAATTGGAAAGGTTGCGGGTAAGGCTGCCCTTTCAGTCGGCGATTTAAAACGAGTCGTCTCGACCGGTTACGGTCGGCATTCTATTGGTTTTGCGGATAGAGCGGTAAGCGAAATCATCTGTCATGCTAAAGGGGTGCACTTTCTACTGCCAAAGACCGAAGTGATTATTGATATTGGCTGCCAGGATAGCAAGATTATTAAGCTTGATGATAATGGTGACGTGGTTGACTTTGTTATGAATGATAAGTGCGCTGCCGGGACAGGCAGGTTTCTTGAGGTTATGGCTCAAGCTCTGGGATTAACTATTGATGAAATGGGGCCCGAGTCTCTAAAGAGCACGGAACCGTGCCATATAAGCAGTACCTGTACTGTATTTGCGGAGTCTGAGGTAATAACTCTAAGGGCGCGTGGAGCCACTCGTCAGGACCTGGTTGCTGGGATACACCAGGCAATAGCCAGAAGGATTATTCTCATGGCAGCAGATTGGAACTTCGACAGGGTAGTATTTACGGGAGGAGTAGCTAAGAATCCCGGAGTGAAAAGAGCGTTAGAGGAGCAACTAGGTCAAAAGATTGTTGTACCTGAAGAACCGCAGCTAACCGGGGCACTTGGAGCTGCTCTCATCGCGAATGCCGAACTTCCCGCATAGAATAGCAACGAGTGGAGTGAACCCCTATCGCTTTATTTTACTGGCTACCTCCCCTTGTTGGGGGAAACGTCCTACTTTGTATTTTGAGAAAACCAGCTTACCATGGGCGTGCGGAATGCAATCAGAAAATAGCACTTCATCGGCTACTACCAGCGCTCTCTGTTATGGATAATGTCGCCCAGACTTAGGTGACCTGCCCCACCCCAAAAATAGCCCAGTTATAATGTTAGACTGGAAGCCTCCACCGAGGCCGTGGACAATGCCGGGCTTGGCAAGCTGATAACCTACATCAAGGGCTTTGCTGCCAAACTGGACGCGGAACGGCGGCGGGAAGCTACCCTGCGCGGAAGGAAAGCTACAGTCAGGGGCGGGCGCATGGCCGGGGGCTTCCATATCACCTACGGCTATGATTACATCCGGGTTATCAAGGGGGAGCGCCAAGCCAGGCGTGTCATAAGCATTTATGGCACATCTGCATTGGCATTAAGCAAAACCAAGTCCTTTTTGTGTGAATAATTATATACCCTCTCTTGCATTGTCAACAAGGCGTAACCTTTTTGGAGCGTCCACCTAAATGGCTGCTTAGTGCTGGCCGCAGGTAACAACATACTATATCAGGCTGTCTAATAAGCTCGAGCTTCTCTACCAGGAATGAAATCTCAGAGGATACCGA
>CAYWAU010000075.1:0-9035 GCA_964456395.1 uncultured Dehalococcoidaceae bacterium | reverse complement strand
TTCATATCGTAGGTAACCTGCTTACCTTCAGCAATGACATCAGCGATAGCTTTTTCCAGCCTGTCGGCGGCTTCTGCCTCGCCGATATGGCGCAGCATCATCACGCCGGAGAGCATCATGGCCATCGGGTTGACCTTGTTCTGTCCGGTGTACTTTGGCGCGCTGCCGTGTGTCGGCTCGAAAAGGGCTATCTCATCGCCGATATTGGCACCGGGCGCCAAGCCCAGTCCGCCCACCAGTCCGGCACAGAGGTCGGAGATTATGTCTCCGTAAAGATTGGGGGCGACGATGACATCATACTCCTGTGACCTCCGCACCAGCTGCATGCAGAGGTTATCGATGAGAGTGTCCTGAAACTCTATATCCGGGTGTTCTTTGGCTACCTCGCGGGCGGCATTCAGGAACAGGCCGTCCGAAAACTTCATAATGTTGGCTTTATGAGTGGCGGTTACCTTCTTTCTCCCGTAGGCACGGGCATACTCAAAGGCGAATTTTACAATCCGCCGACTCCCCGCCTCGGAAATCATTTTAATACTGAAGCCCGAGTCCTGCCTGATAGCGTCACCCTTTGTCTCGGCGATGAAATCGATGAGCCTGGCAGTTTCGGATTTACCTTCCTCAAACTCAATGCCGGCGTAGAGGTCTTCCGTATTCTCCCTGATAATAACAATGTCCACATCCTTATAGGGTGAAGGCACACCGGGATAGGTCTTGCAGGGACGGACACAGGCATACAGGTCAAGGCTCTTGCGCAGGGCGACGTTTACACTGCGGAAGCCCGTCCCGACCGGCGTCGTCACCGGGCCTTTAAGAGCCACCCGGTTTTTCCTGATGGATGCCAGCACCGGGTCGGGGAGTGGCGTGCCGTATTTCTCCATAACCTCGGCGCCGGCGTAAGCCAACTCCCAGTTGAAGGTAACGCCGGTTGCTTCCAGGACCCTCCGGGTTGCCTCGGTAATCTCGGGTCCAACACCGTCACCCGGGATAAGCGTGATGTTATAAGCCAATTAACTACCCTTTCTTAAGTTTTTAGCAAAGGTTTGGCGTCATTCCAGCCCACTAATTGTCATTACCGCGGAAGCGGCAATCTAGTGGTGGGGAAAGGGGGTCTGGATTCTCGGGTCAAGCCCGAAAATGACATTATTAAACACTCTCCTCACTAAAGTTTGAAGTCACCATATTTCTTGATATGCGGGATAAGCCCGCCCTCGCCAAGGATATTGAGCATGACTTCGGGAATCCTGCCGAAAGTGAGCTGACTGCCGCTGGTTATATCCCTGACCGTCCCGGTTGACAGGTCGACCTCCAGCTCATCCCCGCCATCTATTTTATCGGTATCGCATATCAGCACGGGAAGTCCCAGATTGATGGCGTTTCTGAAGAAGATTCTGGCTACAGATTTCGCCAGTATGGCGCTCACGCCCGCCATCTTGATGACCAGCGGGGCGTGCTCCCGACTGGAGCCGAGACCGAAGTTACTGCCGCCGACGACGAAATCGCCCTTTTTCACTTTGGTGGCAAAGGCGGGGTCGGCATCTTCCAGCACGTGCTTGGCCAGCTCCGGCAGGTTACTCCTGAGGTGAGCGTAGCGACCGGGTATGATGTGGTCGGTGGAAATACCGTCCCCGAATTTAAAGGCCCTACCCCTGAGCACTTAAACCACCTCCCTGGGGTCGGTAATTTCACCGGTAAGTGCCGTCGTCGCCGCCGTGGCTGGACTGCCCAGATAGATGAAGCCCTTGGGATTGCCCATCCGCCCTTCAAAGTTGCGGTTGGCTGTTGACAGGCACGACTCGCCGTCGCCCAGCACTCCCTGATGGAGACCGAGACAGGGTCCGCAGCCGGGTGGCAGGATAATGGCTCCTGACTTAACAAAATCCTGGATATAACCTGCCTCAATCGCTTCCAGCAGGACACGCCGCGAAGCCGGTGCGATTATCAGCCGGACCGACGGAGCCAGTTTCCTACCCTTGAGAATACCGGCGGCCACTACCAGGTCTTCAAGGCGTCCGTTGGTGCAGGTGCCGATAACTACCTGCTCTATCTTGGTTCCCTTAAGCTCCCTGACCGGGGCTGTGTTATCTACGGTATGGGGGCTGGCGACCATAGGCTCAAGTTCAGACGCGTTAATTTTGATAGTATTTTCATATACCGCGTCAGCATCAGCGGCAACCGGTTGATAGTCGTCGCCGCGTTCCTGAGAGACCAGATACTGGCGTGTCGTCTCATCCGCCGGGAAAAGGCCGACCTTGGCGCCGGCCTCCACGGCCATATTGGCTACGGTAAACCGCCCGGACATGCTCATCCGGCTGACGGCATCGCCGCTGAATTCCAGCGCCTTGTAGGTAGCACCATCAGCGCCAATCTGCCCGATAAGATAAAGAATGAGGTCTTTGGCATAGACTCCTTTGGGGAGGTCTCCTGATACCTCCACTTTGAAGGTTTCCGGGACGCGAAACCAGGTCCTGCCCAGCCCGAAGGCAACCGCTACATCCGAGGAGCCCATTCCGGTGGCAAAAGCCCCCAGCCCGCCGGCGGTTACCGTGTGCGAGTCAGCCCCGACAATGACATCGCCCGGTCGGGCAAAGGATTCGGCGACTAACTGGTGGCAAACGCCGTCACCAACATCAGAGATAATGCAGCCATGCTGCCGGGCGAAGTCCCGCAGGAGGATATGGTCATTGGATAGCGAGATGTTGGGACTCGGCGCCGCGTGGTCAATAAATAGGACGGTTCTCTGCGGGTTGACAACCCCGGCAAATCCGCTTGTCTGGAACTGCCTGACCGTCAGCGGGCCGGTAGTATCCTGGACAAAGCTGAGGTCTACCTCGGCAATAACAATGTCCCCCGCTCTGGCATCGCTGCCGGACTTTTCGCTCAATATCTTTTCGGCTATTGTCTTGCCCATGAGTGCTGGTGACCCCTTTAGAGCTTGGATAGCAGAGGTTAGGGAAACCACTATCGTTACATCGGTATATTGCCGTGTTTTTCGCTCTTTTTAAAAATGCTAAAGCCCAGAATACAGAAATCCATCCCGTTACATCGGAATGTTACCATGCTTTTTGGCCGGACGGGACTCCTTCTTGTTCTGCAGTGCCTCAAGAGCGGCGATTACCCTGGGGCGGGTGTCCCTGGGCAGGATAACCGCGTTAATATAGCCCATCCTGGCGGCGACATAAGGGTTATATAACAACTCGCGGTATTCGGCTATCTTTTCCTGCTCCTTAGCCTCGGAATCATCCGCCGCCTGGATTTCACTGCGGTGAATGATGGCGGTAGCCGCCTCGGCGCCCATAACCGCAATTTCCGCCTTGGGCCAGGCCAGGGTATAATCAGCTCCCAGACTCTGGCTGCACATGGCTATGTAAGCCCCGCCGTAAGCCTTGCGGGTAATCAGTGTTATCTTGGGAACCGTTGCTTCGGCGTAACACCACAGGAGCTTGGCACCATGCCTGATGATGCCTCCCCACTCCTGATGGCTGCCGGGGAGATAGCCGGGAACATCGGCAATGGTGAGCAGCGGAACGTTAAAGGCATCGCAGAAGCGGATAAATCTGGTGGCTTTGTCGGAAGCGTTGATGTCAAGACAGCCGGCGAGGTGATTGGGCTGGTTGGCGATTATCCCGATAACGTATCCGTGACAGCGGGCGAAGGCGGTAATCAAATTCGGGGCATACTGCCGTGAAGGCTCCAGAAACTCCCCGTTATCCACGATGGAGCGAATAACCGCCTTCATATCATAAGCCTGCTGAGGATTGTCAGGTATAATGTTATCCAGAGCGGGGTCGGCGCGCTCCGGGGTGTCGGTTGGCGCCATATAGGGCGGTTTCTCATCATAGCTTGACGGCAGGTAGCTCAGAAGATTCTTGATTTCGGCGATAGCCTGCTCGTCATTATCGCAGGCAAACTGGGCGACACCGCTTTTAACGCTGTGAGTTAAAGCACCGCCCAGCTCGTCATTATCTATCTCCTCGCCGGTCACCGTTTTTACCACCGCCGGACCGGTGATGTACATATAGCTGGTCCGCTTGACCATAAAAACGAAGTCGGTCATTGCCGGTGAATAGACGGCACCGCCGGCGGCTGGTCCCATAATCGCTGATATCTGGGGAATAACCCCGGAAGCACAGGAGTTGCGTAAGAAGATGTTGCCGTAGCCGTCAAGGGCATTAATCCCCTCCTGAATACGAGCCCCGCCGCTGTCAATGAAGCCCACCATGGGCACCTTCATCTTCATGGCCATATCCATAATCCGGCATATCTTCTTGGCGTGCATCTCGCCGAGGGTGCCGCCCCTGGCTGTAAAATCCTGGGCAAAGGCGCATACCGTACGACCGTTTACCTTGCCGTAGCCGGTAACCACCCCATCGGCCGGAATGGATGCCTCATCCATGCCGAAGTTGGTACTGCGGTGCTGGACGAGCAAATCCAGCTCCTGGAAGGTACCGGAGTCAAAGAAAAGGTCAAGCCTCTCCCGTGCCGTCAGCTTGCCGGACTCATGCTGTGCCTGAATGCGCTTTTTACCGCCCCCGGCTTTGGACTCTGCCTCCAGTTTGGCTAATTTTTCCAGCTCGTCTTTCAAATTAGTCGCACCTCGCCTGTCAATGCAGGAATTAATTAATCATAACATACCGTTTATTTGGTGGGCAAATGGCTCTGGAATGCGGTTAAACGTTTATGATTGAGCTGTCAGTTCGCGGCTAGGCTTGATTTTCAAGGAGAGCGCGGCAAATACCCTGACAAATGACAGACCGGCCAAAAAACAGACCGCTGCCAGGAAACCTCCAGCCCAATCCTTGATGGCTCCGACGGTTAATGGCCCTAAAAAGCCACCGAGCTCGGCTGCACAGAAATACATACCCGATGCCGACCCCATGTATTTCGAGCCTACCTCGGGGAGGTCCATTAATATGAGCACTAAAAGAGGCAGAACCCACGCATAAGCCAGACCGTATAGGACCAACCCGATAATCAGAGGGATACCCGATGTCATAGCGAGTAACAATAGAGATATTGTAACCCCTACAGATGATAAAGCTATAAAGCGCCCCCTTGCATGCGGAGCTACCAAGTGGGGGACAACTACCAGGGTCGGCGTACCAATCCAGATGGGGAGAGAAGCCGCAAAACCGGCTACTGCCGGCGAGAGACCGCCAGCCTCAAGAATATTAGGAAGCCAGTTGTTTAAGCCGTGACCGATAGCGAAGGATAAGGGCCCCATCATAAAGATGAGCTGTACGTTTCGCAGGCTGATGATACTACCGAATACTTTCTTAATGCTAGTACTTTCTGTAGCTTTAACTGGTTTGACGTCCCTGGCGAGTAACCACCACAGAAATGCGCCGGCAAAGACCAGCAGGCCGAAGCAAAGAAAGGCAATTCTCCAGCTATATCCGGTTAGGGGCATGACAACACTGTTCATCGTAGTTACGATAACGGCTCCTCCAATCCAGACCCCCGTTAAATAGATGCCCACCGCAGTCCCGCGCTCTTTCCCCTGGAACCAGAGGGAAATCGTTTTGGGGGCACCTATGGATATCAGAGGGCCGCCTACACCGAACAGGGCAACGCATAAAAACATGGTGCCAAACCCGCCGGCAAAGTAACGCAGGACTTCTGATAAGCCGGTGAGTATGACGCCAAGGAGAATTGCTTTTCGTATACCCCATCTATCAATAATAGCACCGCCTATGGCGGCAACTACTATATAGGTCAGGGGCCAGGCGCCCGCGATAAGTCCCATCTGAGAATAGGAAATATTGAGGTCTTTAAGAATAGGAGTGACCAGGGGACCTAACGAGAATATGATGATGCCGAACATGAAATATAAGAGCCATACCAGCGCCAGCATGACCCAGCGGTAGCGCCTCTCGTAGGGAGGCCTGACCTCGCTGTCAAGGGAAACCGGTTCTTGTTCCTGATATGCTCCAGAGTTAATCATAAGGTTTGTCTGGCTATAAGCATTTGCACCGCAGGCAGTGCCGCGAAAGGCAAGCCTTCGGGATTCACGATGCCAATCTTCCTGGCTTTATACCGTATCCAGAGGGGTTGTGTCGGTGAATTCTACCTCTTTATGACATGCTTTGTAAAGCCAGTCTATACTAACATCTCCCCATCTTAACCTCACCCCCTTCTTCACCGTCTCTTTACATATGAGGCGGTATTGATTACAATAAAACTGTTTTAAGATAAAAAAGGAGCTGTTTTTATGATTAAGGCAGTATTTTTCGACCTCTACCACACCCTGGTACGCTACGAGCCGCCCCAGGAAGAGCTCATAGCCAAGGCGCTCAAGGACTTCGGTATTGATGTCAGCCCGGAGGTCCTTCGCCGCCCTCTGGTTTCTGCCGATGAGTTCATCTATCAGGAGATTGCCCGCCGTCCATTGAGCCAGCGGTCACCAGAAGAAAAGATGGCGTTATACGCACAGTACCAGGGAATAGTGCTCAAGGAAGCTGGCATAGAAGCCGATGAAAAGCTCGTCCTCGGCCTGCTGGGCAAGATGCAGCATTTCCAAATGAACCTGGTTCTCTTTGATGATGTTGCGCCGTCTCTAACCGACCTCAAGAGCAGGGGGTTGATTCTGGGTCTAATCTCCAATGTAGAGAAAGATATGACTGCCACGCTGAATAAGCTGGGACTGCCATCATGGCTGGAAATAGTGGTAACCTCTCAAGACTCGGACTTTAGTAAGCCTCAACCGGAAATATTCCAGGAGGCGCTGAGACGCGCCGGGGTTCAGCCTGCCGAGGCAGTGTACGTTGGCGACCAGTATCAGGTTGACGTCTTCGGCGCCAACCGGGCCGGCATGAAGGGAGTCCTTCTTGACCGTGGTGGCTATTATGAGGAGATAACTGACTGCCCTCGGATACGAAGCCTTACCGAACTGGTGGGGTGCTTATGAGAGACGGCACTGCCAGGACTATGAATAATCTACTTGGAGCCGCGTTTAGTCAATTGCACCCTGGGCCTATGGGGTGGCGTAAGAAAGAGACGTATCACCAAAAAGCTGGGTAACTGTAGAGTATCAAACTTATTATTTAATCATAACAAGAAGGAGGCTTGCCCTATGGATTTGAAAGAGGTTAACGAGGCGCTCAATTACTATGTGCGGCCACAGACTTTCCCGGTGGCGGTCAGAATGTACCAACCAAGTGAAGAGCTACCAGATAAAGTCCGAATCCCCACGCGGGACATGGGTACGGCGGTAACAGCGTGCCAGGGTATTGGTTTAGCAAGACGGTTCGGCTGGACGATAGCCATTGCCAGGGATGACCAAAGCTGCCCCCACGGGCTTTTTGTCCTCGGTTTTGTGTCTGGGAAAAGCTACCTTGACGGTAGCAGTGGTGAGGCCGCCGGATTAGGGCCCAGGGAGGAACTGGCCAGAGCCGCCCGGGGTTTAAGCCGACTGGAATACGGTAAATATCGCTACCTTCTGGCGGCTCCTCTGCACAGTGCCAACTTCCAACCGCACCTGATTATTGTTTATGGCAACCCCGCCCAGGCAGCCAGGTTAGTGCAGGGCGCTTTGGCTCTTGGAGGCGAAGCCGTAACCACTCCGGATATCGGCGGCGTAGCCTGCTCGTCATTAATCGCCCGCACCATGCTAACCGATGAATGCCAGATTGTTCTGGCCGGGGCTGGAGACCGGTATTTTGCCCTGACTCAGGACCATGAACTCGCCTTTACTATACCCTGGAGCAAATTGGAGTCCACCATTCAGGGACTGGAAAAGGGGCATAAATCCGGCTTTCACCGATACCCGACGCCATCATCGTTCAAGTTAGAGGGTGTACTTCCCCCGGTCTATTACCGGTGGAGCGAACTCTTAAGGGAGGAGGCGGAAGGCGGTTAGCAGACGAAACAGGCTCCAGGCTACACCCTATTGACAAAAACGCCACTAGGGTGCATACTGCAACCGCAATATTAACAGGAGGTGGAGAAATGCCGCAAATATTCAAAGCTCTAGCTACAATAAACGCCTGGGTCCTGTTTGTTCTGGGGTGGTTAGTCTTGTTAATCGGAGTCCTAATCATGCCTTCTATTGAAGGCGTAATTTTTGCCGGGACAGCTCCGCCGATGCTCTTCTGGGTTGCTCTCGCTTCGGCTATTGCGATTCTCACTTTATCTGTAGTTCTTATGAAGTTGAGGCAGATGCTGGAATAGTCCTCTTTCTGTTACGCCGAGTTAACGTGTCTGCTTGGGAAGCCACCGCCAATCAGTCCGTTGCTCCACCTATCGGGCAATTGTCGCATTTACCCTTTGAGCATAGAGTCTTATAAATGTGGATTAGCCCCTGTTGCCGTTGCGCCGAGTTAACCAGGTAGTGGTTTATACCGAGCTGTTTTCTCATATGCCTTTCCACGGTATTTACGGACAGTCTGGGGTGGTGGCGGTAAAGGTCAAAGGCTTTTATGGCAAGCTCGGACCGGACAGTGAGTCTGCCCCAGGCAGCGGCGAAGGGCAGGAGTATGTTGACGACAATATCAGCGGCCCCGTCCCTCGCCGAGAAGAGCCGGGATGCCCATTCGGCTGGGCAGACCAAAATCCAGGTGGGTTCGCCCAGTAACCATCGGTGGTTACCCGCAGCGCCTGTTCTAACCCGTTGTAGCCCGTCTCTACCGGTGCCTGGTATAGCCTACTGACCAGCTCTTCAAGTATTCCCTTATATCTATAGCGGAGCAGGAGATAGCTCATAGCGGCTATGCGGCGTGTTGGGAAGTTGCTTGGCCTGACCTTGAACAGGTGCCAGTCATCTTCGGACATTGTTGCTGTCCGGCGGGAAGAAAGCCACGTCTTCTCCAGCCTGTCTATCCACTCGTCATCCCTTTTACCCGTCCCGTACCGGTTGGAGCGCTGTGACGGCAGCAACCCGGCCGTGCCCAGCAGCAGGGCTTGCTGCCGAGCAAGGTACTCTGCATCTGACGTTTTAACTGAAGTCACCGATTCCAGCCTTTGTAGTGGCACCCGCTGGGCCAGTTCCACCAAGGGGTACTTATTCTTGGTGTAGCCCAGAGCCCCCATTATCCCCTGGT
>CAYWAU010000074.1:0-9052 GCA_964456395.1 uncultured Dehalococcoidaceae bacterium | reverse complement strand
TCTTCGATGAAAAGGTCGCCGCCAGTATGGACAAGCGGACAATGGTCTACGATGAGATGTTCCGGCAGGCGGATGAAGCCCTGAACAGCGGCGGCTGCACTATACTTGACGCTACCTTTGTCACGCAGTCGCTGCGGCGGCGAGCGGCAGACATCGCCGCCAGGCATAACGCAACATTCGTCATCCTGCAGACCGACTGCCCCCAGGAGGTATCAATCAGGCGGATACTGGCGCGGACCAAGGAGGAATATGTGTCAAACGCCCTGACCGAGCAGGCTTACCTCAATAACAAAAAGAGGTTTGAAGCCGTAGATTTGGGTGACCTGAAAAGCCTTTATCCCGACCTCAATATTGTCCACCTGATAGTTGATACCTCACAGGACCCGCCCGAAGACTGGTATATCACGAGTGAAGTTAATAAATAGCGTCAAGAAGCCGTCAAGACTTGTTATCGTCATTCCCGCGAAGGCGGGAATCGAGAGAGGGGAAAGGGTGACTGGATTGTCGGGTCAAGCCCGACAATGACAAATTATAATTATTAGGCGGCCTCATGAAAATAGATTTACACATACATACCAGTACCGGTTCGGATGGCGCTCTCTCCGTTGAGGAAGTCTTAAAGGAAGCCAGGCAAAGGAACCTTGACCTGATATCAATAACTGACCACGATTCTATTGATGCTCAGGAAAGAGCCATCGCCCTGGCCAGAGAGTACGGCATAGCCTATATTACCGGGGTGGAATTAAACGTGACCTTCAGCTACCCCGAAAGCAAGTCAATCTCGCTGGATTTTCTGGGATACCGTTTTGATATCAGCGACCCGGCGTTAAATAATAAGCTTCAATTGATGCGGGAGCACCGGGAAGCCAGGGCACGCCAGATTCTGGAAAAGATTAACATTGAGTTTGATAAAGAGAATATCCCGAGATTTACCGGGGCAGACCTGCAGAATATACAGGCAGGCGTTGATGGTGCCTTTGGCCGACCCCATATCGCCAATTATCTGGTAGCCAGGGAAATTGTCAGCAACAGGCAGGAGGCGTTTGATAAATACCTGGTCAGGTGCAATGTGCCCAAATACCCGCTGTCACTTGCCGAAGCCTCGGAATTGATAAAGAACGCCGGCGGTATTCTCGTACTGGCACACCCCAATGACCCGAACGGCACGTCACTGGTAAGCTTGACACCCGACTTGGTTGAGCAGACCAAGATTATTGAGGAATACTTACTGGACTATATTGATGGCGTTGAATGCTGGCACTCAAGAAACGATGCCGAGACCACCGCCCACTACATTGAGTTTGCGCGGAAGCACAGCCTGCTCATGACCGGCGGCAGCGACTGCCATCAAAAACCTATTCTTCTCGGCACGGTGGCTATACCCGACTTTGTCGGCGGGCAGTTCCGCTAGGCTATATATTTTCCCCCTGATAGACGCCATCATAGCCTTCTGTCTCGCCGGTGAGCTCAAAAAAAACAAGTTGCACAATGCTGGCGTTCCTCTGCAGGCGAAACCCGCTGGGATTATAGACTACCATGAGGGACTGCGAGCGACCTGAATACCCGGCATCCCATACTGCCGTGTTTACGGTAACACCGCAGCGAAGCAGGCTTGACCTGGGCGCAGCCAGAGCCATGATGTTCCCGGGCAGGTGCACAACTTCGTTGTAGGTAATGATATAAGTACCGGGAACCAGCTCCATAGAATCCAGTCCGTCAAATACCAGCGGCGCCAGGTCGGAAACCACCCTCTGGCTGTTGTCAACCGTAATCTTACCCGCCGACTGAGGCAGGGCTACCTCGCGCAGGGTAAGGTCGAAGCCGTTAGCCTGTAGCTGTGCCTCAAGGTCAATCCAGCCCTCCACGAGAGGGGGGTCTTGCTTTAGCAAACGCCGTATGTCCTGCCCTGACAGAACCGCCATCTAGCATCCTCGTTCCATCTTTATCTGGCTGACCTCCCGCCCTGTCCATCATACCAGTTTCGTGACCTGCCGACAACGAATGACGTGGCTGCCCCTCTCCGCAGGCTGCTCCCCTTTTTTGAGATTCCTGGAATAGCCTTAGCTATTGGCCTCCCCCTTTCGTAAAGGGAGACTGAGAGGGATTTGAAATCCCCCTTAATCCCCCTTTTTCAAAGGGGGAAACTGGGTTACTTGGATTCCCGCTTTTGCGGGAATGACGGCTCTTTTTTGGGGGGATAAGGCGGGGCATATTTCACGGGATAAGCCGATGATGATACGAGGGCGGAGGGTGGGAAAAGATGTGCTAGAGGGGTCAGGGGTGAGGTTGGTAAACACTCCCACCGCGAGACTTGATAAATTCGGCACTTGATAGTATAGTTTAACAGATGTACCTGCAGATGATGGAAGATTTGAAATTATTCGTCAAGCCTGAAGCATCCCGGATTTTAACTAATATCAGCCAGTTACTCGCTGAAGAAGGTATCCAATCATATCTGGTCGGCGGTTTTGTGCGTGATATGCTGCTGGGACGCGACACGGCTGACATTGATATTGCTGTCGCCGCCGACGCGCTGGCAATTGCCCCCGGAGTCGCCGCCGCACTTGGCGGCAGGTATATCCCGCTTGATGAAGAAAACGGCGTGGGCAGAGTAATCCTGTTCAATAAAGGAACCGCCCCGGCTAAGAGAAGCTGGGAGCTTGACTTCACCACGCTTAAAGGCGAAATTAAGCGGGACCTGGCACAACGCGACTTCACCATAGATGCCATAGCCATTGAGCTCAATACGGGAGATGAGGTTATCCTCAGCGCCGACAGGCTCATAGACCCTTTTAACGGACGGGATGACCTGCGCCGGCGCGTGGTGCGAGTCGTCAGCGAGACAGCCTTCAAGTCGGATGCCGCCCGCCTGATACGGGCGGTTCGCCTGGCCGCCGAACTCAGCTTCAGTATTGACAGCGAGACCGAAACACTTATCCGCCGCTACAGTCAACTAGTCGCCGGCGTCGCCGGCGAGCGGCTAAGAGAAGAACTGCTGCGCCTGCTGTCTCTGCCCCGAGCCGGGCAATCTCTGGCTTATCTGGAAGAACTTGAGTTACTCACAGCTCTGATACCGGAGCTAATCCCAGCCAAGGGAGTAAGCCAGCCCACAGTGCATGTCTGGGATGTTTTTGACCATTCAATACAGACAGTGTCTGCCGTTGAGTCTTTACTCAGGGAGGGAACCTGGGAACATGCCAGTGAAGAGATTCTGGTCTCGGTACCGTGGTCAGCAAGGCTGAGCCAGCACTTTGACCAGGAGATAAGCAGCGGCAGCACGCGAAGGTCGCTGCTCAAGCTGGCGGCACTTCTCCATGACATCGCCAAGCCTCAAACCAGAACCATTGACGAAGATGGACGGGCACGCTTTCTGGGGCACCCCCAGGAAGGAGCCGCTACCGCCGCCGCCATTCTGGAAAGGCTGAGGTTCAGCACCAGGGAAACAAAACTGGTGGAACTTATGGTGAGGCACCACCTCAGGCCGACCCAGATGAGCCAAGAGGGGCTTCCCAGCCGGCGGGCTATTTACCGCTACTTTCGCGATACCGATGAAGCTGGTATTGACATACTTTTCCTGTGCCTGGCTGACCACCTGGCTACCAGAGGCTCATATCTGGACCTGGCTCAATGGCAGGAGCATGCTCAGATGGTGGAGTACGTGTTAACCAGACATTTTGGGGAAGAGAGCCTGTCAGCGCCGCCCAAACTGATTGACGGACATGATGTAATCAAAATCTTTGGACTGAGCCCGGGACCCAGGGTCGGGGAGCTTCTGGAGGCTTTACACGAAGCCCAAGCCGCCGGTGAGGTAACCACCCGAGAGGAGGCACTGGGCTGCATCAAGGACTTACTAACTAAACAGGGATAAAATGACTCGTAAGAATTCAATAACCTTTATCATAATACTGATAATCTTTGGCTTTGCCCTGTGGGCAATCCTGCCTTTACAGGGAGAAAGACTCGGCAGACAGGGACTGCGCCTCGGGCTTGACCTCATTGGCGGCGTTCACCTGGTCTATCAGGCTGATTTACCCGAGGAAGCTTCCGGGGCGGATAAGGCCAAGGATATGGACCGGGCGCTGACCACCATTGAAAGGCGCATTGACAAATACGGCGTCACCGAACCGATAATCCAGCAGTTGGGAGAAGACCGCATCCTGGTACAGCTCCCGGGGTTTACGGATATTGACGCCGCCAAGAGTCTGGTAGAGCAAACCGGCTTCCTTGAGTTCAGAGAGGTTGAGCTCAATGAGGCGGGACAGCCAGTCTTTCTCAGCGACTATCTGGAAGACTCTCAAAACCGATTCTTTAACAGAGGCGAGACGGGCGACCGTATATTTGTTAATGAAAAAGGCACCCCCATAGCCTTTCTGATTAAAGATAAAGATGGAGAAGGGATTAAGTTTATAGATGAAGCCGGTAATCCCATTGATAAAGAGATACTGAAGCAGTACTCCCAGAGCCTGTCCTGGATTCCCGCCAGGGGAGACGACGGCACCCATCTTACCGGCGACTTACTGGCTGACGCTGCTCCTACCGTCCGGCAGGAAGTCACCGGTGCCGAAGCCCAGGTCAGCATTGAATGGAACCATGAAGGAGGCATAATCTTCGACGAAGTTGCCAAGCGACTGTATAACTCAGGAGAATACGGCACCCCGCAGCGGGCTCTGGGTATCTTCATGGATAATTCGCTCCTTTCATCCCCCCAGATTCTGGAGTCGGAATACGGTGGCAGCGGCGTTATTACCGGTGATTTCAGCGTTGCCGAGGTAGAAGAGCTGGCTAATATGCTCAAGTCGGGCGCTCTGCCCATGCCACTGAAGAAACCGCCGCTCTACCAGGAAAAAGTCTCCGCCACGCTGGGGGCTGATTTCATTGAGATGAGCTTGATGGCCGGGCTAATCGGCATAATACTGGTCATGCTGTTTATGATTGCCTATTACCGCCTTTCTGGCCTTCTGGCCAGCCTGGCCCTGGTCTTCTACGGGGCGCTGGTGCTGGCGCTATTCAAGTTGATACCGGTTACTTTAAGTCTGGCCGGACTGGGCGGCTTCATTCTGTCCATAGGTATGGCCGTTGACGCCAATGTCCTCATCTTTGAGAGGATGAAGGAGGAACTGAGGACAGGGCGGACACTGGGAGCCGCCATAGAAACCGGCTTCAACCGCGCTTGGTCAGCCATCAGGGACAGCAACATAACCACAATCATCGTGTGCATTATTCTCTACTGGCTCGGCAGCAGCATCGTTGCCAGCGCTCCGGTAATGGGCTTCGCCCTGACCCTGCTCATCGGTGTGGTGGTAAGCATGTTCACGGCTATTGTCGTGACCCGCACCCTGCTCCGACTGTTTGTCGGCAGCCCTCTGGCCAAGAAGACCATGCTATTTACTGTAGACTGGGGAAAGAAATGATGTTTGATATCATCGGTAAAAGGTTCTGGTTCTTTCTTATTTCCGGGGCAATCATCCTCATCGGCATTATTTCCCTGGCTACCTTCGGACTGCCTGCAGGGATTGAATTCAGCAGCGGCTCCATGCTATCGGTAAGATTCGAGGAACCGGTTGAACATGACCAGTTTCAACAGGAGCTAAGCAACCTTGGCTATACCGGCGCCATAATACAACGTACCGGCGAGGGTGAGTTTTTAATCCGTACATACGAACTATCCGGAGACGAGAAGGCGCAGATAGAAGAAGCCCTGGCAGCCCGGTTTGGACAGCTCCAGGAGACGCAGTTTTACTCGGTATCTCCCATGGTAGCCACCGAGACAGCCAACAATGCCGGTATTGCCGTAGCGGTGGCGGCTATCGGCATACTTTTCTATGTTACCTGGGCATTCCGGCGCATGCCCAGACCTTTCCACTACGGTACCTGCGCCATAGTAGCCCTGATACATGATGCCCTGATTGCCATGGGGGTTTTCTCCATACTCGGTGCCATGCTGAACTGGCAGATTAATCTGATGTTTATTACCGGACTTCTGGCCGTTATCGGCTACAGCGTTAATAATACCGTGGTTATTTTCGATAGAATCCGCGAGAACCTGACCAAGGGTATCGGCGCCGACTTTGAGGCCGTGGTCAACAACAGTCTGGTGGAAACCCTGAGTCGTTCGGTAAATACCAGTCTGACCACGTTAATTGTGATATTAGCTCTTTTCCTCTTTGTCGGGGCATCAATTCAGAACTTTGTCGTCGTTCTTATCATCGGTATCCTTGCGGGAACCTTCAGTTCCATCTGTATTGCGCCGTCACTCCTGGTAGTGTGGGATGCGGGCGAGTGGGGCCGATTTATTCCGCGGATTGCTTCGCCCCGGGCGAAAGCCTGAAAAGCAGGGATTGGCAATGTTTTCCGGAACAAGCGGTGCGGCCAGGCTCTCCATAATAGCCGTCATCATCCTGCTGGTGCTCAAGGTGGTGGTAGGTGCCATCACCGGCAGCCTCAGCATTCTGGCGCAGGCGATAGACAGCTTCCTTGACCTGTTCGCTGTCGTCGTCACCTTCCTGGCTATTCGTATCGCCACCAAGCCGGCCGATGAGGAACACCCGTTCGGTTACGGCAAAGCGGAGAACATCGCCGCCATAGTGCAGGCAATACTGATTTTTCTCGCCGGCGGCTCTATAATCTATTCGGCGGTGCACCGAATACAGACCGGAGCCACCCTGGAGCTGACTGAAGCCGGTATCGGGGTAATGCTGGTCTCCATAGTCGCCAGTATCTTCCTGTCCCGTCACCTGCTCAGGGTATCACGGCGGGAAGACTCTCTCGCCTTACAGGCAAATGCGCATAATATCGCCGCCGATGTCTATTCCGCCGCCGCCGTGATGGTGGGACTGCTCGTGGTGCGCCTTACCGGAC
This sequence comes from uncultured Dehalococcoidaceae bacterium, assembly GCA_964456395.1. Taxonomy (GTDB): domain Bacteria; phylum Chloroflexota; class Dehalococcoidia; order Dehalococcoidales; family RBG-16-60-22; genus CAYWAU01. The sequence continues at coordinate 2,194 of CAYWAU010000074.1, read as the reverse complement.
TCAGCATAATTGACCCCATCCTGGCGATACTGGTCGCCTTATTTATCTTCAAGGTGGCTTACGATGTGTTGAGAAACTCATTCGGGGGGCTGGTTGACGTGAAGCTGCCCGAGGACGAAGAAAATACCGTCAGGACAGCCATAACGGAGCATCTCGGCGGTGAAGTGGTCGACTTCCACAAGCTTCGCACCCGCAAAGCCGGCAGCCAGCGCTATATTGACCTTCACCTGGTAATGCCGAAGGATATCAGCCTGGAAGAAGCCCACCGGATGTGCGACCACCTGGAGGAAGATATAGAGAGCCGGCTTCCCCATACCGATGTTACCATACACGTTGAACCCTGCGACGAAAACTGCGAGTGGTGCTCGTTTACGTGCGACAGCCGTAAGAATTAAGAGTTCAGTCCAGCCTGTGTGTCTCCCTGACCTTCTCTATTAACTCCTCAATATTAATTGGGGCAGAGTGGCGGGGTGGTTGACCAACCGGGTCTTCAATGCTGGTCTCGCCCAGCAGTACGTCAAAGGTAGCCTTTACCGAAGCCGCCAGGACCTCCAGGTTATAGCCGCCCTCAAGACTGAAGACCATCCGACCATTACAAAACTCGTCAGCCAGCCCTTTGATAATGCCGGTCATCCGGGCATAGCCGGTGACCGTCAACTGCATCATGGCGAGCGGGTCAGCCCAGTGGCCGTCATAGCCCGCCGAGGACAGGATGAGCTGGGGAACAAAACGCCTGGCGGCTGGAACTACGATTTGCTCAAAGACCCGCTCATATTCGGCATCACCACACCACGGGGGCAGAGGTATGTTAACGGTAGTCCCTTCAGCTATGCCTTCGCCGGTCTCCTCAACGCTGCCCGTCCCCGGATAGTAAGGGTATTGATGAGTGGATATATAGAGAACGTTAGGGCTATCGTAAAAAGTTTCCTGCGTGCCGTTGCCGTGATGCACATCAAAGTCAATAATGGCAAGACGCTCCAGACCAAGTTTCTCAAGGGCGTATCTGGCGGCGACAGCCACATTATTGAACAGGCAAAAGCCCATTGCCTGACGGGCGGTAGCGTGGTGACCCGGCGGCCTCACCAGGGCGAAGGCGCTGTTTACCTCCCCACCCATGACCGCCGCTACCGCCTCAATAGCACCGCCTGCCGCATAAAGAGCGGCCTCATAAGAAGCCGAGGATACCACGGTATCAGCGTCAAGCCAGCCGCCACCTTTCTGTGCCATCTCCTTCACGCGGGCTACATGCGCCTCATCGTGCACCAGCGCCAGCTCTTCAAGGGTGGCGGGGCGGGGCTTGATGGGCACCAGCTGTCGGTTCAGGCCGGTCTGCTCCAGTCCGGAGATAATGGCTTCCAGCCGGCGTGCATTCTCGGGATGCCCGCCAGTATCATGCTTCAGGTAGATGGGGTCGTAGACAAATCCTGCCTTCATAACCTATATTACCGCCTTTATGTATGAATAAATACCTTTAACTATGAACTGCCCGCCAAAATAGAGAAGTCCCAGGCTGCAGGCAATGAATATCCACTCCTGCAGTCTCTGGCTCAGGAACGAGTGTGTTCTATAGATTGTGAATGATACCAGAGACAGCCAGACCAGGTCGCACAGCCAGTGCACCACGATAAAGAGTGCCAGACCCTGAGGACTGAAGGCAAGGAAGTTCATAAGGAGCAGGCTGCCCACCGTCACCCACCACACCAGGAAGAACGGGTTAAAACCGCTCATTATGATACCGGCGACAAAAGCACTGTAGGTCGTGTCCTTACCTTTCCCGGCCACCTCTTTGCGGGCGCGTAATAAGCCAATGCCCATCCAGATAATCATGCCGCCGCCGAGCACGCCGAGTACCAGCTGCACCACGATGTTCTGAAAAAACTGGGCAAGGCCGAAGTAGATAAGCAGTATCAGGGGCACTTCAATGACCGCGTGTCCCAGGGATACCTGAGCGCCGGCCCACTGCGATTTATAGCTCTTGGCCAGGGTTGCGGTGAACATAGGCCCCGGCATCATTACACCCGATAATGAAGTTAAAACTACGGTACCTAATGCCGCCAGCATAATAATCCCTTAATCAGAAAATAACTGTTTTATTATAGCATTTATCGTATTATTAATCCTGATTGAGAGTTAAGAAACAATCTCTATTATGCGCCTGGCTTGAGTTCACAACTTGATTGAATTATACTGGGGC
>CAYWAU010000073.1:0-9151 GCA_964456395.1 uncultured Dehalococcoidaceae bacterium | reverse complement strand
GAGCACACCCTTGGTAAGGGTGTGGTCGGTGGTTCGATTCCACTCTGCGGCTTTTTATTTAATCCGGCTGGTCAGCCCGCAGTTTGTTGAATGTATTTACTCCAATTATGGCAACTCTAAATAAGAGTTGTAGTCAACAGTATCGTAAGCAAAAATCATGTCATTGTCCGATAAATCATGAACCAGCACCTTGAGCTCAAGATGGTGTCCCGCCGAAATAGTGTACGTCACATCGGAGAAGGTCATAATTGTTTCCACCCAGGTGTCAGAGCTGCCCTGCCAGTCCGCTGAGTCAAGCGTAGCGCTGTCTATCTCGGTATAATCAACGCCATTAAAGTCGCGGAGGTAGGCTATTACCACTCCCCTCTGCGACTGCTGAAAATCTGTCATTCCGCTCCAGAAGTAAAAGTCAACGTCCCCGTCTATTTCGATGGCCGGGCCGAATGTACCATCAGCCAATATTTGCACTGTCTTCAGGATGCCATCGTCTGAAATATCCGAATAAGCGATAGCGTAAATATTGCCGCTAACGTGGATTATAGCGGGCTGTTCACCATAAACAGTATCAAATTCCAGGGTATCAACCACCGTATCGGTGATGGCGCCGGCCGCCGATATCTCAACCGTCTTGAGGAAACCATCGTCATCAACACCCCGATAAGCGATAGCGTAAATGTCGCCGCTAATCTGGATTATAGCGGGCTCCCAACCATTAACAGTGTCAAATTCCAGGGTGTCCATCACCGTATCGTTGATAGCGCCGGCTGCCGATATCTCAACCGTCTTGAGGAAGCCATCGTCATCAACACCCCGATAAGCGATAGCGTAAATGTCGCCGCTGATATGGATTATAGCGGGATGTTCACCGTAAACAGTATCAAATTGCAGGGTGTCCATCACAGTATCGTTGATAGCGCCGGCTGACGATATCCCAACTGTCTTGAGGTAACCTTGGTCTGAGGGACCGCGATAGGCAATAGCGTAAACGTCGCCGCTGACGTGTATTATATCAGGTGTCTCACCTTTAACCCCATCAAATTGCAGCGTATCCATCAACGTATCCGTAATCGTGCCGTCAGATGATATCTCTACGGTTATTAGATTACCATTGGAAGACTTAGCTTCATAAGCAATCGCGTAGATATCACCGCTGACGTGGATTATACAAGGTGTCACACCGTCTTCGGCATCAAATTCTAGAGTATCAATCACGGTATCTGTAATCGTACCAGTGGATGATATCTCTACGGTCTTTAGTAAACCGTCGTTAAACTTATCTTGATAAGCAATAGCGAAAATGTTGCCGCTAACGCGGATTATATCAGGTACTTGACCTCCATCGGCATCAAATTCCAGGGTATCAACTGCTGCATCCGTAATGGCGCCGGCAGATGATATCTCTACCGTCTTTAGAGAGCCAGCGTTGCCGCCACCCCGGTAAGCAACAGCGTAAATATCGCCGCCAACATGGATTATATCAGGCTCCAGACCATTAGAAATATCAAAATCCAGGGTGTCAAATATTACGGTTGAAAACATGATTCTCCAGTTTTGATAGTAATCAAGGTCCGTCTCGTTCACATCGCCCACGCTTTGTTGAATCAGGCGCCCGGCACCTGGTGCTAGGTTCGCATCATAATCGTAAAGCACGGTTGCCGTGGGTATAGCGTAACTGAGAGGCAAATCGGCTTGAGCGTCGGTGTCGCCCACCGGTGGCGTGGGATAGTTATGCAGGTAAAGGAGCATATACTGAAAGTAATTCCAGGTCTTGACGCCGTCCGGAGTGGAAACAATAGCCAGATTTTTAGCCGAGAGGTGCACCTTGGGACTCAGTTTCGCCTGTATTATTATTTCCTCGTCTGTATTTAGTACTCCCGGCTCCAGTAGTTCCGATGTCTCAGTGGCGGCATCAAGGTAAATCCCCTTTACTCTCCACTGGTTGTCATCCGGTGTTCCCTCAACGTAATTGAGCCAGCCTGTTTGGTAATTATTTAAATAGTCATAATACTGGACGGTGACATCCCAGAGTTGGAAGTCAGCTATCTTGGTTTCCCCGTCGTTTCTCAGCGCAATCTCCAGGATTTGACGTCCAGGAAGCAGAGTTGTTGAGACTGGCTGAAGATTGGTTCTCAGGATATTTTCGTTTCTGGAATTTAAGTCGACAAATTCTGAAGTCATGCTGTCGAAAGAGTGCAGCAGGTTCTGAGAAATGGTCAGCCCGGCCAGCATAAACAACGCTAAAGCTATTATTGAAAAAACGACTTTTCCCATGTTTATCAAGCCAGCGCATCAGCTGGCATTACGAATTCAGAATTTACTCACAGAATCAAATTAAATAACCAAAATAGTCTAAAATTAATAGACAAAAGAGAGTAAATCTCGAACCCCGTTGGGAGTGGAGACAATAGCATCAACAGTGGTTCCTTCTCGCGGGGGTGGATTCAGGTTTGCCTCTATTATCATCTCTTCTTCAGGATTGAGTATCCCCAGCTCAAAAACTTCGGTGGTATTGTCTCCCGCATCTAAATAAATGCCTGTCTGGTGCCATTCATTGTTACTCGGGGTTCCTGTGGTATATTGGAGCCATTTGGTATAGTAAGTATGGTCAGCATCATTGTACTGGATGATAACATCCCATTTACCGAAACTGGCCAGCTTCATCTGTCCGGTGTTTCCTAATGTGACCTCTAAAAGCTCGGCACCAGTCCTCCTGGCATCAATTAGGGAGATTTCAGTTCTCATTATCTCCCCTTTTGTTACAGTAATGTCCTCCATACTCAGTGCGGCGCTGTCTGTTGACGTCAGAAAGCCCTGGGCCATCGTCATGGCACCAAAAACTATTAAGGCTATACATACCAGCACGACTATAATTGTTTCCATGCTCTCGACTCCAGATGCTGGCTATAGTCCGAATCTTGCCAGATAATCTGGGTATTTATCGCTTTGTCTGAAACCAGGTTACAGATTTGGAATACGCTGGTTCCAAAGTAACATTCATCGCTATGGCAGGTCTACAATGCTATTCCCCATTTTAAATACGGGATTCCACCAAGATTGCTGAGAGGCGTGTCAAACCAGCCTGTTAGCTTCGTTGCGGCGAGCTATTAGCTAAGAAAAAGGGCTGTAGCTATCGGGGACTGCCAGCTTTATCTTGACTTCTATCAGTTAATCAGATATATTTGGGACGCATACCAGTTGTTGGTCTTATTTTAACTCAGCAGGCAACCATTTTGGCGTATCTTTTTACCAGAGAAGATGCATGACGCTCTTGAGGTACGGCTGACCACATGAAGTACTTATATCGAAAGCGCCCCTCAGTATTCTACGGCTGGTGGATTGTCGGTGCTGTTTTTGTTATTGCGGCATATTTCTCTGGAGTTATCGTCTTCGGTTTTACCGCTGTTTTTGAGCCGATAGCCAAAGAATTTGCCTGGAGCTATGCTCAGGTCTCTTTTGCGGCTTCAATTCGCGGCATGGAATCAAGCCTCCTCACTCCGGTTGTAGGCTTTCTTTTTGACCGTTTTGGTCCAAGAAGATTGATTTTCGGTGGAGGTATTGTTATTGGTTTAGGCTTGCTACTTTTAAGCCGTGTTAACTCCCTGGTGACATTCTATTTTGTTTTCCTCCTTATAGCGGTGGGCATAAGCACCGGTACCGGTGTCGTACCGATGGCGGCGGTGGGAAATTGGTTTCGAAAAAGGGTTACTCTAGCTATAGGTATCGCAATTTGCGGTGTCGCTTTCGGGGGTCTTTTTGTCCCGTTAGTGACTCGGGTCATTGATAGCTTCGGCTGGCGAGAGGCTATGGCTATCCTTGCCTTTAGTGCGTGGGGGATTATTTTACCGCTATCGCTCGTAGTCAGGCATAAACCTGAACAATACGGCTATTTGCCTGACGGTGAGATAGACAGGAAACAGGAGCCAGGCGAAGATGCCGGTCTAACCTCAGCACAGGGTATTGAGGTTGATGTCGGAGTTAAGCAAGCCATGAAGAGCAGCGTGTTTTGGCACCTTGCACTGGGAGTGGTGTGTCACATGTTCGTGATACATGCCGTGATAGTTCATGTAATGCCCTATCTTAGTACCATTGGCATTGCTAGGTCTACCTCCAGCCTCGTGGCAAGTGGCTTGACCGTATTCAGCGTTGTCGGTCGCCTCAGCTTTGGTTGGTTCGGTGATAAATATGATAAGAGGTGGGTAATAGCTACGGGTTATGCCATGCTGGCTTTAAGCATTTTATTATTTGGCTTTGTTGATGCTGTGGGGGCATGGCTGCTGGTACCATTCCTTATCTTTTTCGGCATCGGGTACGGAGGCCCTATTCCGGTGTTTCCTGCTATCCTGCGGGAATATTTTGGCAGGGCTCGGTTGGGCACCATCTTTGGCCTGCTTGCGGGCGTGGGAGCCATAGGCATGGCAGTGGGCCCGCCTCTGGCTGGATGGATATATGATAGTCTGGGCAGTTATCAGATTGCCTGGTTTGCCTTTGCCGGTGTGATTATCGTTGGGATAGTCAGCACGGCAACGGCTCCTTCGGTTGGCAATATAATGCCAGTAACCGGTAAAAACTGAGAAACCAGGGGAACACTGCTTTACGAGGTATCACGCCGGTCTTTACTTTGCCTCATACATGTTCTCCAGTCCCAGCTCTTTGAGCTTTTGCCGGGTGGGGAGACCGCTTTCCCTGTCGTAGCCTCTCTCATCATAATAATCGTCTAGGAATCCTTCAACGTCCTCTCTGGTCAGAATAGAGGTCCCGAAATAATCGGTACAGCGATATTCCTTGCCTTCTTGCACCAGAGTCTTAAACCACGCCTCAGGAGCCTTATCTTCCTTGCGGTCGAAGCCCTCCCTGACATTGAGGAGCTTGCCTATGGTCCACGCTCGCTCGCTCGCTTTCATAAGCTGGACCGGGGTCACGTTGATACCGGTTACGGCTGAATAGAGCTCGGCGATAGTTTTCACGTGGTAGAATCGGTTAACCTGAGCCCGGTTGCAGAGGCTCAGGCAGTTAAAGAGGGAATACCAGTCCTCACTGTATCGGCAATAGCGTCCCGGGTTGAGTGAGTCTGTCCCCACAACTCGCGTCAGGGCTTCCTCGGGAATGCCCATTCGCTCCCCGTGCCTTACGAAATCGGAGAGCGGCCGTCCCGGCTCGCTTGATGGGGAACCTCCCGCAGCTATATGGGCGCCCCTCGGTGAAGTAATCTGCGCAAATTCCATAGTGCCCAGGCCGCTCAGCCTCGGGTCAAAGCCAAAGACGATAGAATGGCCCTTAATGTGCACTATATGCTCCTCGGCGGCCGCGCCGAGCCTTTGTGCCGCTGCTGTTAATCCCTCAGCTATGACCTCACCAAAGCCCTCCCGATGAGCTGTCATTTGAGCCAGCCTGAGAGCCGTTTCAATGTCATTTTTCAGCTCCAATCCACCGGTATCCTCCTTGTTGAGGACGCCTTTCTGGTAAAGTTCAACCACAGCGGAGAGAAGGTGGGTGAAGTTTATCAGGCCAAGTCCGTATCGGTTCAGCATGTCCGAGTATTTAATGGACTGCTCATATGCCTCGGCGCTGCTTTTAGCGTCGAATCGGAAGACGTTCAGATGAGGCATATAGGTTTGGAGGCCAGCATAGGGACCTTCGCTCAGCGTTACTACCTGCTTGTCAGCCAGGGGGCAGCTGGGACAGGCGAGTGGCTTCCTCGTCCTGTGGTAGAGCTCGGTCATGTCGGGTGGGGCAGGTATCAGGCCATTATCCACTATGAAACTGCGGCCGGGCCAATTCAGCATACGCTCATGCAGGTTGTTAGCCAGCCTCTGTAGAGTAAGCCGGTGAGCTATATTTATTTCCCTGCTTCCCTGCTGTACCACTATTGCCTTGAGGTTTTTTGAGCCCATGACTGCCGCGAGCCCGCCCCGCCCCAGCGTGCCTGCCTTGTCCACCGAGGTGATGGAGATTTTGACCAGGTTCTCCCCTGCCTGACCTATGGGGATGACGCTGCATGGTTCGTGGCGTCTTCGCAAATCATCTACCGTTTCGAAGCTATCCTGGCCCCAGAGTTCGGCGGCATCGCAGAGCTCAACATCACCCTCAGCAAGCCTCAAATATACCGGTCGCCGGGCTTGACCGCTGATGACAACGTGGTCATATCCGGCTGACTTCAGCATAAGGGCGAAGCTTCCCCCTCCCGCCGCAGTAGCGAACGCCCCGTTAATGGGAAACCTGGTGGTAACCAGGATTTTTGCCGCCCCGGGAATTAGAGTACCGGCAAATGTACCCGTTCCAATAACGATAAGATTATCGGGGGAGAAGGGAGCTGTCCCCTTGGCCATGAGGTCATAGGCAAGCTTGTTGTTGATACCATAGCCGCCGATTAAGATTCTCACCAGTTCGGTGTCAATGGGCTCTTTTCTTACCCTTCCACTGGTTAGGTCAACATAAAGGGTGCTGCCAGCGTATCCCGGTATACCTATTTTAAATCTCCCTTCCTGTTCCTTTCTCAGCTCAGGGCGCCATAGCTGCAGAATCGCACGCAGATGCCGCAATTATCGCATCTGTCGTTGAAGGATATCTCATATTCGTTGGCTGATTGAACCCTTCTGCGGACCCTGATAGCAGCCTTTGCCGGGTTGAACGCCTTTTCAAACCTGAGGGAACAGCGTAGCTCACAAATCAGGCACCCTACACACTTTGAGGCATCAACTTTGATTATTGGTCTCTCTCCTTGTGCTATCAAGATAGCAATCGCTAAAATAAGACTATCCTTATTATATTTATATTATTGAAAATACTCAATACCTGTAAGCCGCTCTGTCCTGAAAAATCACCCGAAGCGGCGACAGCCGGTTTAACTGGAGAGCTCGCGGAATTATTAAATTTTTTGAAAGAGAGAAGTCATTGGTGTTGCATTGCTAGAAATCTGATGATATGATATGATATTATATTGTTGACCATAAACCATAATTGGATAGGGCTGGTAGGGAAGCCTGTTCCTGGTAAGAACTGGCTAACCGGGTTGAATCTGGTTGTGGGCTCGGAATAAAGGGAGGTTGAAATGGCAAAACAGAAATTTGATCGGACCAAACCGCATGTGAACGTGGGTACCATCGGGCATGTTGACCACGGAAAAACAACCCTCACCTCGGCGATGACGCTGGTGCTGTCCAAGTATGGTACTACCGGTTTTCGTAGCTTTGAGAGTATTGACAATGCCCCGGAAGAGAAGGCGAGAGGGCTAACCATTGCCATCGCCCATATTGAGTACGAGACGGAAAAGCGGCACTATGCTCATATTGATTGTCCCGGTCACGCTGACTATATTAAGAATATGATAACCGGTGCGGCTCAGATGGATGGAACTATACTGGTGGTGAGTGCCCCGGATGGTCCCATGCCTCAGACCAGGGAGCACGTCCTGCTGGCGCGTCAGGTGCAGGTGCCCTACATCGTGGTTGCCCTGAATAAGGTGGACATGATGGACGATGAGGAACTCCTGGAACTGGTTGAAGTTGAGGTGAGGGAGCTGCTTACCAAATATGAGTTCCCCGGTGATGAGATACCCATGGTCAGGGTTAGCGCGCTCAAGGCTCTGGAGTGTGGATGCGGTAAAAGGGAGTGCCAGTGGTGTGGTCCAATCCTGCAATTGATGGATGCCGTGGACGATTATATTCCGGTGCCTGACCGGCCCAAGGACCAGCCCTTCCTGATGCATGTTGAGGATGTTTTCAGCATCAAGGGGCGAGGAACCGTGCCCACCGGTAGAGTTGAGCGGGGCACCATTAAGACCGGTGACGAGGTGGAGATAGTGGGCCTGCACCACGAACCTCGCAAGGTAGTTGTTACCGGTCTGGAGATGTTCCACAAGACGCTGGACCAAGCTGAGGCGGGAGATGCCGTCGGCGCTCTCCTCAGGGGAGTAGAGCGTGAAGAGATAGAGCGGGGGCAGGTACTGGCGGCCCCGGGTACCATCAAGCCGCATACCTATGCCGAGGGTCAGGTCTATGTCCTCACCAAGGATGAAGGAGGCAGACACACCCCCTTCTTTAACGGCTATAAGCCCCAGTTCTACATCAGGACAACAGATATTACCGGCACCATTGAGCTTCCGGAGGGAGTGGAGATGGTCATGCCCGGTGACAATATTAACATGAAAATCAAGCTTATTTACCCGGTAGCTCTGGAGACAGGTCTGCGTTTTGCTATTCGAGAGGGGGGTAGAACGGTAGGGGCTGGCACCTTTACCCGTATTATAGAGTAAATTATGGCCAAGAAAGCTGAAGCCAGAGGTGTGATTTACCTTGCCTGTACTGAGTGCAAGGAGAGAACCTATACAACAACCAAGAATCGAAGAAATGACACCCAGCGTTTAGAGCTCAAAAAATATTGTCCCCGATGTCGTGTTCATACCCTGCATCGGGAGGCAAAGTAGAGCATCATTACTGATGGGTGGGGAAGTTACTGGTGATGACGCATCATACTGCTACCAGGCGAAGAGGTACACGGCTTTTCAATTATGTCGGTGAGATTATTAATGAGTTAAAAAAGGTGGTCTGGCTCACCAGGAGAGAGATTGTGTACCTGACGGTACTGGTATTGATTGTTTCCATTGCGGCGGGCATCGTCTTGGGAGCACTTGATTATGGTTTCACCGGGCTTGTTGACAAATTTTTCTTGGGTAAATGAAAGCTTACCTGCTTTCCAGACAGAAATGAAGTCGTCTGATTTGCGGGATTATCGTTGCTTTTTCCAAGAATTCAAGTAGTGAGGTTATTTGTGGCGGAGAACGAAAAACAGTGGTTCGTAATTCATACCTATTCGGGACATGAAGAGCGAGTTAAAAAGAACCTGGAGCAGCGCGTCAAGTTCATGGATTCTGACAATGAAATCTTCCAGGTGGTTATACCCAGCGAGGACGAAATAGAGGTCAGAAGCGGGCGGCGGCGTACGGTGACCAAGAAGATATTGCCCGGTTATGTCCTGGTTCAAATGAATATGGATGAACATAGCTGGGGCGTGGTACGTAATACTCCCGGTGTTACCGGTTTTGTCGGTAGTGGGAATGCACCGACACCATTGCGGGAGGATGAAGTCGGTGAGATTCTCAAGCAGATGTCAGCCGAAGCTCCCAAGGTTAAGGTTGGTTTCCGCAAGGGGCAGA